>NZ_CP069396.1:6423329-6731995 GCF_016887565.1 Archangium violaceum | reverse complement strand
GGGGTGAGGGTATCCGTCACCGTCTTCCCACCCCGAGGATCCCCACATGGCTTACGAGAACATCCGGCTCGAGATCGAGGAGGCAATCGCCGTCCTCACCATCGACCGTCCCAAGGCGCTCAACGCCCTCAACAGCAAGACGCTCCAGGAGCTGGAGTCCGCGTTCAACTCCCTGCCCACCACCGTCCGAGCCCTCATCATCACGGGGGGTGGAGACAAGGCGTTCGTGGCGGGCGCGGACATCGCGGAGATGGCCTCCATCAGCTCGGCGCAGGCGCGCGAGTTCGCCGCGCTCGGCCACCGCGCCTTCCAGACGCTGGAGCAGCTCCCCATCCCGACCATCGCCGCGGTGAACGGCTTCGCGCTCGGCGGCGGATGTGAGCTGGCCCTGGCGTGCGATCTCATCTACGCCTCCGAGAAGGCGAAGCTGGGCCTGCCCGAGGTGAGCCTGGGCGTCATCCCCGGCTTCGGCGGCACGCAGCGCCTCACCCGCGTGGTGGGCAAGATGCGCGCGAAGGAGCTCATCTTCACGGGCGAGCGCCTGGACGCCGCCAAGGCGAAGGAGATCGGCCTGGTCCTCGAGGTGCTCCCGGCGGATCAGCTCCTGGCGCACTGCAAGGCGGTGGCGGCGAAGTTCCTCAAGAACGGGCCGCTCGCGGTATCGCAGGCCAAGCGGGTCATCGAGTTCGGCGCGGATCAGGATCTCCGGGCGGCCAACGAGCTGGAGCGCCAGGGCTTCGCGGTGCTCTTCGGCTCCGAGGACCAGAAGGAGGGCATGAAGGCCTTCCTCGAGAAGCGTCCGGCGGGCTTCACTGGCAAGTAGGCCGGGATGGGAGGGGCGGGACGAGCGCGTGCTGGCTAATGGGCGCGGCAACCAGCACTTGCCGGCCCCTCTTGCAACCGGTGTTCCCGATGATCCTGCCCCGTACTATGTACCTCTGCGCCCTTACCCCAGGAGTGCCATGAACTTCGAGCTGAGCGACATCCAGCGCGAGATCCAGCGGATGTGCCGCGAGTTCGCCTCGCGAGAGCTGACCCCCAATGCCCGCAAGTGGGACGAGACGCACCAGTGGCCCACCGATGCGGTGAAGAAGCTGGCCGAGCTGTCGCTGCTCGGCGTGGCCGTGCCGGAGCAGTACGGCGGCGCGGGGCTGGACAACGTCTGCTACGCGCTGGCCATGGAGGAGATCAGCCGCGGCTGCGCCTCCACCGGCGTCATCATGAGCGTGAACAACTCGCTCTACTGCGATCCGGTGATGAAGTTCGGCAACGAGGCGCAGAAGGCCGAGTTCCTCACGCCCTTCGCCCGGGGTGACAAGCTGGGCTGCTTCGGCCTCACGGAGCCCGAGGCGGGCAGCGACGCGGCCTCGCAGAAGACCACGGCCGTGCGCAAGGGTGACGAGTACATCATCAACGGCTCGAAGAACTGGATCACCAACGGCCCCAGGGCCGACGCCATCGTCCTGTTCACGATGACGAACAAGGAGGCGGGCAACAAGGGCATCTCCGCCTTCCTGGTGCCCACCAACACCCCGGGCTTCATCCGCGCCGAGCCGGACAAGAAGATGGGCATCAGCGCGGCGCACTCGTGCAGCATGTTCTTCGAGGACATGCGCGTGCCGGTCAGGAACCTCCTGGGCAAGGAGGGCGACGGCTTCAAGATCGCCATGAGCACGCTGGACGGCGGGCGCATCGGCATTGCCTCGCAGGCGCTGGGCATCGCCCGCGCGGCCTTCGAGGAGGCGGTGCGCTACTCGGGCGAGCGCAAGACGTTCGGCAAGGCCATCCGCGAGCACCAGGCCATCCAGTTCATGATCGCCGACATGGCCACGGAGATCGACGCGGCCCGGCTGCTGGTGCTGCGCGCGGCGCTGCTCAAGGACAAGGGCGTTCGCCACTCCACCGAGAGCGCGATGGCCAAGGTGTACGCCAGCGAAATGGCCAGCCGTGTGGCCAACAAGGCCCTGCAGGTGCATGGCGGCATGGGCTACTCCAAGGAAATGGACGCCGAGCGCCACGTGCGCGACGCGCGCATCACGGAGATCTACGAGGGGACGAGCGAGATCCAACGCATCGTCATCTCGGCCAACCTGTTGAAGGATTGAAGGAGTAAGGCCGTATGAAGCGCTCCCTGTTCGCGGTGGTGGTGCTCGGGGCGGGCTTGGCGTTCGCGCAAGGCTCGTCCGGGAAGCAAGGTTCGTCCGCCAAGAGCGGCTCGTCCGCCAAGGCAACGACTCCGGACCCTGGCGCCGCCCCCGCGCAGGAGAAGAAGACGACGGCCGCGCCGGCGCGTCCTCCGCCTCCGGACATCAACCGCATGCCCTTCACCCCGGACACCATCCGCGAGGTGATGCAGTACCACTCGCGCGACATCCAGGACTGCTACGAGGAGATCCTCGCGACCAAGGGCAGCAACGTGGAGGAGGGCCGCATCCTGACGACCTTCACGATCACCCCGGACGGCTTCGTGCGCAACGCGAAGGTGGCCAAGTCGGGCACGACGCTGAAGAACACGCGTCTGCACGAGTGCGTGGTGAACGTCATCTCCAGCATCACGTTCCCGCCGACGCCGGACAAGCGCGAGTACCCCATCGAGTATCCGTTCAACCTCAAGGCCCTCAAGTAGGACCCGCCCCGTGAACCTCGAGCTCACCGAGACGCAGACGCTCATCCGCGACACCGCGCGCAAGTTCGCCCGCGAGCGGGTGGCTCCCCAGGCCCGCCGCTTCGACAAGGAGGAGTATTTCCCCACCGAGCTCTTCAAGGAGCTGGCCTCCCTGGGACTCATGGGGGTGAACATCCCCTCCCAGTACGGCGGCGCCGAGGCGGGGGTCGTCTCCTATTCGCTGGCGATGATGGAGATGGCGGCGGCGTGTGCGTCCACCTCGGTGGCCATGGCCGTGACGAACATGTGCGCCGAGCTCATCCAGAAGTTCGGCACCGACGCGCAGCGCGAGAAGTACGTCACGCGCCTGACGTCGGGCGAGGCGGTGGTGGGCTCGTTCGCGCTCTCCGAGGCGCACGCGGGCTCGGATCCGCGCGCCATGCGCACCACGGCCGTGCGGCGCGGGGACAAGTGGGTCCTCAACGGCAGCAAGCAGTGGATCACCTCCGGCGCCTACGCGGGGGTGATGGTGGTCTGGGCGCTGACGGGAGGGCAGGGGAACAAGGGCATCTCCGCCTTCATCGTGGAGGGTGGGACGCGGGGCCTCATCGTCGGCAAGCATGAGGACAAGATGGGCCTGCGCTCGTCCAACACCGTGGGCCTCACGTTCGAGGACATGGAGATCCCCGCGGAGAACCTCCTGGGCAAGGAGGGCGACGGCTTCAAGCTGGCGATGATCGCGCTGGACGGTGGGCGCATCGGCATCGCCTCGCAGGCGTGTGGCGTGGCGCGGGCGGCGCTGGAGGCCTCCATCCGGTACGCGAAGGACCGCAAGGCCTTCGGGCAGCCCATCGGCGAGTTCCAGGCGCTGCGCTTCATGCTGGCCAACATGGCCACCGAGCTGCAGGCGGCGGAGCTGCTGACGCTCCGGGCCGCGTACCTCAAGGAGGAGGGCAAGCCGTTCACCCGCGAGGCCTCGATGGCGAAGCTGTACGCCAGTGAGATGTCCAACCGCGTGGTGGACAAGGCGGTGCAGATCCACGGCGGGTACGGCTACATCGACGAGTTCCCGGTGGAGCGCTACTTCCGCGACGCCCGCGTGCAGACCATCTACGAGGGCACCAGCGAGGTGCAGCGCCTGGTGATCGCCCGCGAGACGTTCAAGCTGCTCGACTGACCGCCCGCCCCCCTGGCCGAGGTCCCACGGACCCGGGCGCCCCTCGTGCTCCGGGGTGATGGCGCGGGCCGGGAGGGGTTATCAACTTTCCATCCGCGGCAGACCGACCCCCGGAACCCCGGAGCGCCTGCCTGCCGGACGAGGGCCCTGGACCATGGGGGGTGTTCTCCCACCTGGGGCCGCATTATCAGGACTGTGAACAAGGATCCCGTGCTCGCTTGACTGCCGGTGTAACCGGTGTCTAGGGTGCGCGGCTTCGACTCAGCCCCATTGTGGGACTGGATCGCGCGCCACTCGTAGCTCCCCGCGAGTGGCTGTCGTCAACAACCGGGGGCAGTTGTACCAGTTAGGATTCCCAATCTCATGCAGCAGAATGTGAACCAGCAGATCGGAGATGTCGGCGACGAGGATTTTGCCGCGATGTTCGAGGCCTCGCTCAAGGAGCGTGGCGGTGAAGGCATCCTCAAGGAAGGCGAGATCGTCAAGGGCACCGTGGTGCAGGTGACCAAGGACTACGCCATCGTCGACATCGGCTACAAGTCCGAGGGCCAGGTTCCGATCTCCGAGTTCACCAGCCCTCGCGGCGAGGTCTCCGTCAAGGCGGGCGACCCTGTCGAGGTCCTCCTGGAGAGCCGCGAGAACGATACCGGCATGGTCGTCCTCTCCAAGGAGAAGGCCGACAAGATGCGCATCTGGGACGAGATCAGCGCCGCGTGCGAGCGCGATGAGATCGTCAAGGGCACCATCGTGGGCCGCGTGAAGGGTGGCCTCTCCGTCGACATCGGCGTGAAGGCGTTCCTGCCCGGCAGCCAGGTGGATATCCGCCCGGTGCGCAACCTCGACCAGTACATCTCGAAGGAATTCGAGTTCAAGGTCATCAAGTTCAACAAGAAGCGCGGCAACATCGTGCTCTCCCGCCGCGTGCTGCTCGAGAAGCAGCGCGAGGAGATGAAGAAGGAGACCCTCAAGAATCTCAAGGAGGGTGCGGTCCTCAAGGGCGTGGTCAAGAACCTCACCGACTACGGCGCCTTCATCGACCTCGGCGGTATCGACGGCCTGCTGCACATCACCGACATGTCGTGGGGCCGCATCGGTCACCCCTCCGAGATGTTCAACGTCGGTGACGAAGTGCGCGTGGTCGTCCTCAAGTTCGACCCGACGCAGGAGCGCGTCAGCCTGGGCCTCAAGCAGATCCAGGAGGATCCGTGGCACCGCGCCGACGAGAAGTACCCGGTCGGCACCCGCGTGCGCGGCAAGGTCGTGTCCATCACGGACTACGGCGCGTTCATCGAGATCGAGCAGGGCGTCGAGGGTCTGGTGCACGTGTCCGAGATGTCCTGGACCAAGCGCCTCAAGCACCCGAGCAAGATGCTGGAGGTGGGCCAGGAGGTCGAGGCGGTGGTGCTCGACATCGATCCGAAGGCCAAGCGCATCGCGCTGGGCATGAAGCAGATCGAGCAGAACCCCTGGACGCTGCTCGAGGACAAGTACCCGATCGGCTCGGTCATCAAGGGTCAGATCCGCAACGTCACCGACTTCGGCGTGTTCGTCGGCGTCGAGGAGGGCGTGGACGGCCTGGTGCACGTGTCCGACATCTCGTGGACCCAGCGCATCAAGCACCCGGGCGAGATGTTCAAGAAGGGCGACGAGGTCGAGGCGGTGGTGCTCAACATCGACGTCGAGAACGAGCGCTTCAGCCTGGGCATCAAGCAGCTCCAGCCGGATCCCTGGGACACCCTGTCCGAGCGCACGCCCGTGGGCAGCCGCGTGAAGGGCAAGGTCACCAAGGTGACGGACTTCGGCGCCTTCGTGGAGATCGAGCCCGGCATCGAGGGCCTCGTGCACGTCTCCGAGCTGAAGGAGGAGCGCGTCGAGAACCCGCGTGACGTGGTGAACGAGGGCCAGGATGTCGAGGTGAAGATCATCGACATCAACACGCAGGACCGGAAGGTGGCCCTGTCGATGAAGGCCCTGATCGGCGAGGGTGACGACTACCGCGAGTACCTGCGCCGCCAGGCGGAGGGCTCGAAGGCGCGCCTCGGCGACGTGATGGCGAGCAAGCTGAAGAAGTAATCAGCGAGTCGACTCTCACGAGAGAGACACAAGGCGGCCGGGTTCCCGAGAGGGAATCCGGCCGTCTGTTTTTCGAAGTACTCCCTCTTCCTTCCCAACGTTGGAACCCGAGTCCATCCGATACCCTCACCCCGTCCCTCTCCCAGAGGGAGAGGGTCCAACCTGGTTCCTCACCGTGGATGCCCCCTCTCCCTCTGGGAGAGGGCTGGGGTGAGGGTATGAAGCCCGGTGCTCGATGCCCGCGCCCAATTGACTCCGCGTCCCGCCGGGTATTAGCCCTTGGTCCCCCAACCACCCGTGCGGAAGGACGTGCAGTGCACGAATCCAAGCGATACCTCCGGCCAATCTCCGTCCACCTGCTCATGGGCTCGCTGCTGGCCCTGAGCGCCTGCGAGAAGAATCCCTTCGAGCAGGTCGATCCGCCCGGGAGGGCGAACGTCGCGGCCGGGCAGGCGCAAGGCATCGCGGGTGAGCCCCTGAGCTTCGGGTGCATCGCGAGGGATCCGAGCCGGCTGGATCTCACGTACGCCTTCGACTGGGGAGACACGGATGGGCCCATCAACCCGAGCGAGCCCACGGGGGGGTGGACGGAGCCGCTGGCGGATGGGCGGATGGGCGAACAGGAGCACGTCTTCGAGAAACCCGGCAGCTACGCGGTGCGCTGCGTGGCGCGCAACACGGGCGATGTGGTGGGCGATTGGTCCGAGCCCTTCACGGTCACCATCTCGCCGCGGCCCCGGTTCACGCTGACCACGAGCGTGGAAGGGGAGGGCACAGTGCGCAGCAGCCCGGAGGGCATCGACTGCGGGACGCGCTGCGAAGTGGTGTTCGAGGCGGGCACACCGCTCACGCTGACGGCGACTCCCGCGCCGGGGTGGTCCCTCGTGGGCTGGACGGGGAAGTGCGAGGGCGCGGAGCCGCGGATCTCGCTCGTGCTCTCCGCGGAGGCCTCGTGCACGGCCCGGTTCGCGAGAGACCCGCTGTCCTACACGTTCCGTATGACGCTCGAGGGCGAGGGAAGGGTGACGAGCACTCCGGCCGGACTGTCCTGCACCGGTGACTGCACCGAGACCCTGACCGGAGGCACCGTGAGCCTGAAGGCCGAGGCGGCCGAGGGGTGGAAATTCGAGCGGTGGGGTGGTGCCTGCACGGGCACGGCCGAGACGACCCAGGTCACGCTCGATGTGCCGCTCGAGTGCACGGCGCGCTTCGTGCCCATCGTCCGCTTCGAGCAGAGCTGGCAGCGCACGGGGACGAGCGGGCCCCGCTCCACGGTGTGGAGTCCGGACGGGACGCGGATCGCGGCGGCCCTGGGCGACGTCGGCACCGTGGCCCTCTGGGACGCGGGCAGCGGAGCGCTCCTGCGGATGCTACCCGCCCACCCGTCCGACGTGCGGGCGGTGGCCTGGAGCCCGGATGGCACGCAGCTCGCCACGGGAGGAGGGGACGGGTTCATCCGCTTCTGGAATTCCTCCACGGGCGAGCTGATCCGCAAGGTGGACGGGCCGGGCACGGGCGTGCGCTCCCTGGCCTGGAGTCCGGATGGCACCCGGCTGGCCAGCGTCGATGCGCTCCGGTGGCGCATCCAGAACCTCTCCACGGACAAGTTCGCGCGGGGCGAGGAGTCGAGGCTCGATCGGATCCAGTGGAGCCCGGACGGCACGCGGCTGGCGTTCGAGAACTGGGGCGGGCCCGAGAACCAGAGCACCTGGAAGGGCGTCTATTTCCGCGATCCCGACGGCGAGTCGCTCGGGCTCGTGCAGGGCCGTGGCTTCACGTGGGGTCCCCTGGGTGACCAGTTCGCGCTCGATACGCACTACGGCAAGCTCCAGCTCTACCAGGTGCGCGATGGCACGTGGCTGCGCCAGTTGTCGAGCACGCAGTCCTCCTACGAGACGAACCAGGTGGCGGCGTGGAGCCCGGATGGCCAGTCCATCGCGGCGGGCGATGAGACGCGGCTCCTCGTCGTGGATCCCAACACGGACAAGGTGCTGGGCGGCCCCGTGCAGATGCCTCGGGGCACCACGGAGCTTGCCTTCCATCCGAGCCGCGCGTCGCTGGCCGTCACCGAGCCGGGTGGGATCTCCGTGCTCGCCACACCCGGACTCACGGTGGAGCGCACGCTCGAGCGCTACCAGTTCCGCCCGCTCATGGCCGCCTGGAGCCCCGACGCCAGGACGCTGGCCACCGTCAGCGAGGACGGGCGCATCTGGCTCTGGAACGCCCAGGGCCAGTGGCTGCGGACGCTGTCCGGGAGCGCGAAGGTGACCGCGATGGGCTGGGACTCGTCGAGCACCTGGATCGCCAGCGGCTACGAGGACGGCACCTTGAACTACTGGCGCGCCGAGGATGGCTCGGTGTCCGCGCGCACGTGGAACCTCGGGGAGCCGGTGAGCCGCATTGCCTGGAGCCCGATGAACGTCGCCCTCGCGGCGGGCAGCACGCAGGGTCGCGTGATGGTGTGGAATCCCACGTCAACGGAACCGGGGATCTCGTTCGTCGCCCACCAGTCGTCCACCATCCGAGCACTCGCCTGGCGGCCCATCGCCGACGGGAAGATGTTCCTGCTCACGGGGGGAGAGAACCGGGAGGCCTCCCTCTGGAACTCGGTCACCGGCGAGCACGTGTGGAGCTCCCCGCTGGAGAAGGAGGCGGTGGGTGCCGTCGCCTGGAGACCGGACGGGAAGGTGATGGTCACGGCCGGAGGCAATGGGGCCGGCGAATGGCCCGTGCGGTTGTGGGATTTCACCACCCGGGAGCCGCTCGGTACGCTCGCGGGGCGGGCCTCCCCCCTCACGTGGCTCGCCTGGTCGGGCGACGGGGAGCTGCTCGCGGGCACCCGTCAGGATGGCTCCGTCGAGATGTGGAACATGCGCTCCCGCACGCGCATCGCCTCGTTCGCCGGGGTCCACCCGGGAGGGGCGCGGAGCGTGTCCTGGGACATCAACTTCGGTGAGTATCTGACCTCCTGCGGCGCGGACTCCCGGATCGTGACGTGGCGCGTCATGCGTTGATTCCGGCTGATCCTCGGAGCGAGAAGCTCTTCTCTCGTTCCAGTGGACGCTCCGGCCCGGGAGCGGGCAAGGAGGCTTGACCCTCCCACAAGGCGTGGTGATAAGGGCCCTCCCGGGGGTTATCCAAAGTCATCCCCAGCACCCCAAGGAGGCAGTTCATGGCTCGTGAAGTGGTCATCGTGGGCGCGGCGCGTACCCCCATCGGGGCCTTCCAGGGCGCATTGTCCAAGCTGACGGCGCCGCAGCTCGGCGCCATCGCCATCAAGGCGGCGCTGGAGCGTGCGGGAGTCTCCCCGGACAAGGTCAATGAGACCATCATGGGCTGCGTGCTGCAGGCTGGCGTGGGCCAGGCTCCGGCGCGTCAGGCCGCCATCTACGCCGGCGTTCCCGACAGCGTTCCGGCCGTCACCATCAACAAGGTCTGTGGCTCGGGTCTCAAGGCGGTCATCGCTGGCGCCCAGGCCATCGCGCTCGGTGACGCCGAGGTGGTGGTCGTCGGCGGCATGGAGTCCATGAGCAACACGCCCTACGTCAGCCACACCATGCGTGGCGGCGCCCGCATGGGCAACGTGGAGTTCAAGGACGCGATGATCCTCGACGGCCTGTGGGATCCCTACGGCAACGTCCACATGGGCAACTGCGCCGAGGAGTGCTCCACCAGCCAGGGCATCAGCCGCGCCAACCAGGACGAGTACGCCCTGGAGTCCACCAAGCGCGCCATCGAGGCCCAGAAGGCCGGCCTGTTCACCCGGGAGATCGTCCCGGTCACCGTGCCCGGCGGCAAGGGCGGGGACGTGGTGGTGAGCGAGGACGAGGGTCCCAAGAACGCCAAGCCGGAGAAGATTCCCACCCTCAAGCCCGTGTTCAAGAAGGACGGCACGGTGACGGCGGCCAACGCGTCCTCCATCAACGACGGCGCCGCGGCGCTGGTGCTGATGAGCGCCGAGCGCGCCAAGGCCGAGGGCCGCACCATCCTGGGCCGCATCACCGGCTACGCCGGGGCTGCCCGCAAGCCGGTGGAGTTCACCATCGCTCCGGCCGACTCCATCAACAACCTGCTCAAGAAGACCGGGCACAAGACCACCGACGTGGACCTCTGGGAGATCAACGAGGCCTTCGCCGTGGTGGCCCTGGCCAACAACAAGCTGCTGGGCCTGGAGGCCTCGAAGGTGAACGTGCGCGGTGGCGCGGTGGTGCTCGGCCACCCGATCGGTGCCTCGGGCGCGCGCATCCTGGTGACGCTGCTGCACACGATGCAGGACCAGAACAAGAAGCGTGGCGTGGCGTCGCTGTGCATCGGCGGCGGCGAGGGCATCGCGCTGATGGTGGAGCGCTAGTCCAACGCGGGTGACGAACACTCCCTCTCCCCCTGGGAGAGGGGCGGGGTGAGGGTCGACCAGAAGGCCCTCGCCCCGTTCTCGTAGGAGGGGTTCATGAACAAGATCTTCGCGAGCGCGGACGAGGCCGTCCGCGACATCCCGGATGGCGCCACGCTGATGAGCGGCGGCTTCGGGCTGTGCGGTAACCCCGAGAACCTCATCGCGGCGCTGCACCGCAAGGGGACCAAGGGGCTGACCATCATCTCCAACAACTGCGGCACCACCGAGCTGGGCCTGGGCATCCTGCTCAAGGCCAACCAGGTGAAGAAGATCGTCGCCAGCTACGTGGGCGAGAACAAGGTCTTCGAGCAGCAGATGCTCTCCGGGCAGCTCGAGGTGGAGCTCAACCCGCAGGGCACGCTGGCCGAGCGCATCCGCGCCGGTGGCTGCGGCATCGCGGGCTTCTTCACACCGTCGGGCGCGGGCACCGAGCTCACCAAGGGCAAGGAGACGCGGATGATCGACGGGCGGCTGCACGTGCTGGAGACGCCGCTCAAGGCGGACTTCACCATCGTGCGCGCCTGGAAGGCGGACACCTGGGGCAACCTGGTGTTCCGCAAGACGGCCCGCAACTTCTCGCCCATGATGTGCATGGCGGGAAAGATCACCATCGTCGAGGCCGAGCACATCGTGCCCGCCGGTGAGATCGACCCGGATCAGGTGCACCTGCCCGGCATCTTCGTGCAGCGCATCATCCAGGCGAAGGATCTCCAGAAGTGGATCGAGCGCCGCACCGTGCAGAAGAAGGCTTGAGAGGACGCCATGCCCCTGACCCGTGAGCAGATTGCCCAGCGCATCGCCCAGGAGCTGCGCGATGGCTATTACGTGAACCTCGGAATCGGCATCCCCACGCTGGTTGCCAACTACATTCCGAAGGGCATCGACATCATGTTGCAGTCGGAGAACGGCATCCTCGGCATGGGCCCCTGGCCCATGGAAGGCGAGGAGGATCCGGATCTCATCAACGCCGGCAAGGAGACGGTGACCGTGGTCAAGGGCGCCGCCTTCTTCGACTCGGCGCTGTCCTTCGGGATGATCCGCGGCGGCCACGTGGACCTGGCCGTGCTCGGCGCCATGGAGGTCAGCGAGGAGGGTGACCTGGCCAACTGGATGATCCCCGGCAAGATGGTGAAGGGGCCCGGTGGCGCCATGGACCTCGCGGTGGGCGCCAAGCGCGTCTTCGTGACCATGGAGCACGTCAACAAGGAGGGGAAGCCGAAGATCCTCAAGAAGTGCTCCCTGCCCATTACCGGCCTCAAGTGCGTCAACCACATCGTCACCGAGTACGCCCTGCTGGACGTGACTCCCGAGGGCCTCGTGCTGCGCGAGCTGGCCCCCGGTGTGACCGTGGAGCAGGTGCAGGCCATCACCGAGCCCAAGCTCAAGATCGCCCCCAACGTGCGTGAGATGAGCATCTGAGCCGCTCCGCCGGCTCTTCGTCGTACCCGCCGCGGTTCCGTCTCCCGGGACCGCGGCGGAATACCCGCGCCGGAGCGGAGGTCGAATAAGGATGGCGCTCGCACCGGGTCGCCAGCTCTCCTGTTTCCCCATGCTTCCGGATACCCCCATTGAATTGACCATCGAGCGCCTCGGGCAGCTCGGCGAGGGAGTGGGCTCCTACCAGGGCCGCACCGTCTTCGTGCCCGGCACCTTCCCCGGCGAACGGGTCCGCGTGCGTCTGGAGCAGGAGGGCAAGGTGGTGCGCGGCCACCTGCTGGGTGACGTGGTGGCCCCGAGCCCCGACCGGAGGCTCTCCCCCTGCGCCCTGAGCGCCCGGTGTGGCGGGTGCGACTGGCTGGAGCTGTCCGAGTCCGCCCAGCGCGCCGCGAAGCAGGAGATCGTCCTCTCCGCCCTGGAGCACCTGGGCCGGCTGAAGCGGGACGCCTTCGCGGTGCGGCCCCTGCTGATCGCCCCGAGGGACTTCGGCTACCGGCGGCGCGCGGTGCTGCACTTCCTCAAGGACGAGCTGGTCTACTTCGGACGGCGCAGCCATGACCGGGTGCCGGTGGTCGAGTGCCCCGCGCTGGTGGAGTCGCTCGCCGGGCTGCCCGGGAAGCTGGCGCCGCTGCTCAAGCCGGTGTCCCGGGACGCGGAGGAGCTGCACCTGCTCGCCGAGGGCGACAAGGCGGCCTTCGCGGTGATGCTCAAGGGCCAGGTGACGCCCCGTCACGTGGAGGCGTGCGAGACGGCGGTGCGCAAGCTGCGCCTGGAGGGCGCGGTGCTGGTGCCGAAGGAGGGCTCGCCGCGGTTCATCGGCAAGCCGGTGCTGCGCTCGCTGTCGCCGCTGCGTCCGGAGGTGCCGCTGTACCTGCGTCCCGATGCCTTCTCCCAGGCCCATGCCGAGGCCAACGTGGGGCTGGTGACGTCCGCCCTATACGAGCTGGCCCCGCGCGAGACGGACTCGGTGCTGGAGCTTTACTCGGGCAATGGCAACTTCACGTTCCCCATCGCCGCGAGCGCCGCCTCGGTGCTGGGCGTGGAGTCCTCCCCGGCGTCGGTGGACTCGGCGCAGCGCAGTGCCCGCGAGGGTGGGGTGACCAACGTGCGCTTCGTCCAGGGCGATGCCCGGAAGGTGTGCGAGGGACTCATCCGCGAGGGCAAGCGGTTCGATCTGGCGCTGGCGGATCCTCCGCGGACCGGGGCGCCGGGGCTCGCCCGGTGGCTGAAGACGCTCGGGGTGCGGCGGGTGGTGTATGTGGCGTGCGATCCGGGCTCGTTGGCGCGGGATGCGGCGGGTCTGGTGGAAGCTGGCTATAAGCCGCTGGCGCTCCAGGTGGTGGACATGTTCCCCCAGACGCACCACGTGGAGTCCGTGATGTCTTTCGAGCTGCCCGCGTAAGCCGCCGGCGGCACACAGGAGTCTGTTTTGGAGATCTTCAAGGAGTTCACCTTCGAGGCGGCCCATCGCCTCCCCAACGTCCCCCCGGGGCACAAGTGCGCCCGGTTGCACGGCCACTCCTACCGCGTGACCCTCCATGTCCAGGGTCCCGTGGGCTCCGACTCGGGGTGGGTGATGGACTTCGCCGACCTCACCGAGGCCTTCAAGCCCATCCAGGCTCAGCTCGATCACTACTACCTCAACGAGATCGAAGGGCTGTCCAACCCCACCAGCGAGAACCTGGCCCGGTGGATCTGGCAGCGTGTGCGGCCTCGTCTGCCTCAACTGAGTCAGGTGATGGTGCGGGAGACCTGCACCTCGGGTTGTATCTACCGCGGCGAGGACAGCTGACGCTCACTCCCGGAGCATCAGCCCGCCGTCGATGACCAGCTCGCTCCCCGTGGTCCAGGGGGCCCCCAGCAGGTGCACCACCGCTTCGGCCACCTCCTCGACCTTCCCGAGCCGTCCCAGCGGGTGCAGCGCCCCCAGCGTGGACAACTGGGCGGAAACCCTCCGCTCGAGCTCCTCTCCCGTGGGAGGCGTCTCACCAGGGCTCAGTCGCGGAGCGCGGACCATCTCCGTATCCACCACTCCCGGACAGACGGCGTTGGCCCGGATGCGCCGCGCGGCACCGGTCAAGGCGAGTGAACGCATGGCCGCCAGCATTCCCGCTTTGGCCGCGCTGTAGACGGCGCTGGTGGGCAGCGGACGCAGGGCCAGGGTGGAGGAGATGAACACCATGCCCCCACCGTCCTCCAGGACCGACAGGGCTTCCTCGCCCAGGCGCAGCGGGGCCACCAGGTTGATCTCGAGCTGGGCCCGCAGCGCGTCCTCGGAGATGTGGCCCGCCAGTTGGTGCTCCACCACCCCCGCCGAGTGGACCAGTCCGTCCAGCCCGCCCAGCGCCGCTCGTGCCCGCGACAGCAGCCCCTCGCGCTCGGAAGGGGAGGACAGATCGCAGGGCAGGGCCACCGCCTGACCGGGCCAGGCGCGCACCACCGCCTCCAGACGATCCGCCCTGCGCCCCGTCACCGCCACCCGGCCTCCCGCGCGCAGCAGCGCCTCGGCCACGGCGAGGCCCATGCCGCTCCCCCCGCCCGTCACCAGCACCTTCCGGGTGCCCACCGGGGGAGTGCTCACCATCGCTCGCCCTCCGCCTCGGGGGCGCTCGCCGCCGCCGGGTAGTAGGCGCGGCCCTCGATCGGCGCCAGCCCGCTCGTGGGTTCCGGCACCTCCACCTCGTCGTGGGGAATGAAGGCCGGGCGGTCCACGCACAGCACCGTCTGCTCGAGCGCCCTCGGGTTGTCGTAGCGGTGCGGGAAGTGTTTCGGCCACCGGAAGCCCGTTCCCGCCAGCACCGGCTTGCCTTGCAGCAGCAGCCCATGGCCCAGCACCAGCTCCGCCTCGCTCATCACCCGGTGCTCGTGCGTGGGGATGGTGCGGCCCGGGGCGACGCGCAGCCGGTAGATGCCCACGTGCTCGTCCTGGAAGACGATGTCCACCCGGCCGAAGGGCTTCTCCTCCGCCTCGTACTGGTACTCCTCCGCGGTACGGTGCACCCGCAGCGAGGCGAGCCCGGAGCGGCCCAGGGCCTCCGGCTTGGACAGCCGCAGGGTGACGGCCCGTATCTGGGCTCGCGCCATGTCCTCGGTGGGAGGAGCCAGGATGTAGCGGCAGAGGGCCTCGGCGGCCGTCTCCAGCATGCGGAAGTCAGCCGTCTCCAGGAGGAAGCGCAGCTCCCCGGACAGCCGCGCGTAGTCCACCGTGTCGCGGAGGCTTCCCTCCGTGGCGGACTTCCGGGTGTCCAGGTAGAGGGCCACGTCGAGCTCCAGCGGTTGCGGCGTGCCGCGCTCGGCGGGGTACACCCCGACGATGCACTGGACGGGCAGCTGGCGCAGCTCGATGACATCCAGCGGGCGGCCCCGGGCGTCTCGCGGGGTGGCCGAGAGGTCGTCGGTGAGAGGGCGGTTCATAGCTGGGCGCTCCGGGCTCCATCCACGGCGATCACCTGTCCGGAGATATAGGGCGCCTCGCGCGCCAGGAAGACCACCACCCGGGCCACGTCCTCGGGAGTGCCCTCTCGTCCAAAGGGGACTCGGGCGAGGTGGGCCTGGCGGGCGGCCTCGTCGAAGTGTTCCGGGAAGATCACCGTCCCTGGCGAGACGGCATTGACCCGCACCTGGGGTGCGAGCTCCACGGCCAGCGCCCGGGTGAGCATGATCAGCCCCGCCTTGCTGGCGGTGTAGTGGGCATAGTGGCTCTCGGCGCGCTCCGCGGCGATGTCGGTGAGGTTCACGACCAGGGAGCCAGGGGCCGCTCGCAGCGCCGGGAGCAGGGCCTGGGTGAGGAAGAAGGGCGCCTCCAGGTTGATCCCCATCATCCGGTGGTAGCGCTCCCGGGTGATGTCCTCGAAGGCCAGCCGCTCGAAGATGCCGGCGTTGTTCACGAGGACGTCGATGGCCGGGTGGGCCTCGCGCAGGGTCGAGGCCAGCGACTCCAACCCTCGTGGCGAGCCCAGGTCGGCGCGGTACACCGTGGCGGTGCGACCCAGGGCGCGGGCCTTCCGGGCGACCTCGTCCGCTCCCTCGGTCGACTGGTGGACATGCAGGGCCAGGTCGTAACCCGCCTCGGCCAGCGCCAGGGAGATGGCCTTCCCGAGCCGGATGCCCGCCCCGGTGACGACTGCTGTTGGCATGGTGTCTCCTTCGGGTGTTCCTCGGACCTGGGTATACAGGACGCCCGGGCTCCCGTAGGGAGAAGGATTGTGTGGCCACGGGTTGGGAGCATGGATAATGAGGGGCCGGAAACCACATGGACGCACGCATCGTTGAGTTCGCCGAGGTCCTCCGCCAGAACGGCGTGCGGGTGAGCACGTCCGAGGTCGCGGACGCGGCGCGGGCGGCCTCCGAGGTGGGGCTCCAGGACAAGGGCATCTTCCGCTCGGTGCTGCGGACCACGATGGTCAAGCGCGAGAAGGACGTGGACGTCTTCAACCGCGCCTTCGACTTCTACTTCTCGGGGGCGGCCAGGACGTTCGAGGCGCTCGACAAGTCGCTCGCGCAGCAGATCCAGGAGCAGGGCCTCATCGAGGGCGACAACCTCACGATGCTGCTGTTCCAGATGAACGACCTGTTCCCCGAGCTGTCCCCGCTGGCGCAGGCGGCGCTCATGGGGGATCGGGCACGGCTGGCGCAGATCTTCCGCTCGGCCACGCTGCAATTGGATCTGTCGCAGATGCGCAGCTCGATGCAGACGGGCTTCTTCTCGCGGCGGCTGATGGTGGCGGCGGGAATCGATCGGGCGCGCTCGGAGCTCAAGGCGCTCGAGGAGGAGCTGCGCAAGCGGGGCCTGCCGGCGGAGGGCGTGGAGATCGTCTCGCGGCACGTGGCCGAGCAGCTGCGCAAGGTGGAGGAGGCGGCGCGGCGCGAGGTGAAGCGCCAGGCCGAGGCGCGCATCCGCAAGCCCACGGGCGGGGTGGTGGACAAGCCGCTGCACCAGCTCAGCCAGGCCGAGGTGAACCAGATGGAGTCGGCGGTGAAGACGCTGGCGGAGAAGCTGAAGGCCCGGCTGATCCGCAAGCAGCGCTCGAAGCGGCGGGGGACGCTGAACGTGCGCCGCACGCTGCGCCGCAACCTGCCGTGGGGTGGGGTGCCCATGGTGCCCGTGTTCCGCGCCCGCCGCCCCGAGCGCCCCGAGGTCGTCGTCCTCTGTGACGTGTCGGACTCGGTGCGCAACGCGTCGAGGATGATGCTGCTCTTCACCTACACGCTGCAGTCACTCTTCGTGCGGGTGCGCTCGTTCGTCTTCGTGTCGGACGTGGGCGACGTGACGCAGTACTTCAAGGAGCAGGACGTGGACCGGGCCATCGACCTGGCCACCATGGGGCAGGCCGTGTCGCTCACGGCCAACTCCAACTACGGCCGCGCGCTGGCCACCTTCACGAGGGACCAGCTCGGCAGCATCACGCGCCGGACCACGGTGATGATCATCGGGGACGGTCGCAACAACTACAATCCGAACAATGCCTGGGCACTCAAGGACCTGAAGCAGAAGTGCAAGCGGCTGCTGTGGATCTGCCCCGAGGATCGCCCCAACTGGGGCTTCGGGGACAGCGAGATGCTCACCTATTCGAAGGAGTGCCACCAGACGGTGGTGGTGAACTCCGTGGCCGATCTGTCCCGCATCGCGGAGCAGCTCGTGCCCGCCTGAGAGACCGAACCATGCCCCCTTCTTCCTTCTTCGACGACCTCGAGGCCTCGCAGTCGCAGTCCGCCGGCATGGAAGCCGCCGACTCCAGGACGCTGCGGCTGGCCGCCCACCCCCTCACCGAGGCCGAGCTCCAATCGCTCGTCCGCTACCAGGAGGCCTTCCTCGCCCATGTCGAGCAGCCCTCGGCGGGGAAGGACGCGATCGTCACGGCGCACCAGCTCGGGATGCAGGCGTCCGGCCTGAAGGAGACGAAGGTGGTGGAGCTGGGCACCGCCATGCTGCGCGCCTACAGCGGCCAGCGCTGGACGGCGCGGAGGCTGCGGACCCGGTTGGCGGAGCTGGAGCAGCAGCCCGATGCCACCTCGACCGACAAGGCCGGGAGGATCCGCGACGAGCTGCGCCGCGTCGAGGACCTGGAGCCCCTGGCCCGGCGTTATGGGCAGGGGACGATCGACCTGCTGAACCAGCACGAGGAGCGGCTGGTCGACCTCCACGCCCGGATGCAGAAGGTCCTCAGCCGGGCGTGAGGCGCCCGCCTGGCCGCCCGCGGGGTTGTTGCAATCCGCCGGGCCCCATCGCATAAGAGCCCGTTCTCCGTACGGAAAGACCCATGAAGCGCTACTTCATCCACACCTTCGGCTGCCAGATGAACGTCAACGACTCGCTCCGGATGAGCGAGGTGCTCGGCAAGCTGGAATACCGGCCGACGCCGGTTCCGGAGGAGGCGGACCTCATCATCCTCAACACCTGCTCCATCCGCGAGAAGGCCGAGGACAAGATGCTCTCGGCCCTCGGGCGCTACCGCACGGTGAAGCTGGCCCGTGGAACGCTGCTGGGCGTGGGCGGGTGCGTGGCGCAGCAGGAGAAGGACAAGCTCCTCAAGAAGGTGCCCTACCTGGACTTCGTGTTCGGCCCGGACTCGATCGCCAAGCTGCCGGAGATCATCGGCCGGGTGCAGGGCGAGCGCGAGCGCGTGGTGGAGACGGCCTGGGTGGACTCGGAGGAGTACGTGTTCCCCCGGGCGGACCCGGAGACGAGCCGCGGCAAGGTGACCGAGTTCGTCACGGTGATGAAGGGCTGCGACAACGTCTGCTCCTTCTGCGTGGTGCCGCACACCCGTGGCCGCGAGGTGAGCCGGCCGTTCCCGGACGTGCTGGCCGAGGTGGCGGATCTGGCGAAGGTGGGCGTGCGCGAGGTGACGCTCATCGGGCAGAACGTGAACTCGTACCAGGGAGGCGTGAGCTTCGCGCAGTTGCTGCTGCGGACCGCGGAGGTGCCGGGGATCGAGCGCGTGCGCTTCACGACGAGCCACCCGCACGACCTGTCGGACGAGCTGATCGAGGCGTTCCGGGTGCAGCCGAAGATCTGCCCGCACTTCCACCTGCCGGTGCAGAGCGGGTCGAACCCGGTGCTCAAGCGGATGCGGCGCGACTACACGGTGGCCGAGTACATGGTGCGGCTGGAGAAGCTGCGCGCGGCGCGACCGGGCATCGCGATGACGACGGACATCATCGTGGGCTTCCCGGGTGAGACGGAGGAGGACTTCGCGCTCACGATGGAGCTGACGGAGAAGGTCCGCTACGACAACCAGTTCTCGTTCATCTACAGCCCTCGGCCGAAGACGGGAGCGGCGCTGCGGGAGAACGAGTGGGGTCCGGTGCCGCACGAGGTGAAGATCGAGCGGCTGGAGCGGCTGCAGAAACTCCAGCGGCGCATCAGCGGGGAGATCACCGCGGCGCTGGTGGGGCAGGAGGTGGAGGTGTTGGTGGAGGGCCCCTCGCGCTACAACCCGCTCAAGCGTTTCGGCCGTACGGCGGAGAACCGGACGGTGAACTTCGACGGTGACGCACCGGCGGGGGCGTTCGTGAAGGTGCTGGTGGAGAGCGCGACGCCCAACCAACTCGCGGGCAAGCAGATAGCGGTGCTGAGCCCGCCGACGGTGATGCCGGTCGCCGAGGCTCCGCAACCCGAGCCCACCTGCGTCGTCGCCTGAGCACCCACCACCCACCCTCCCTCTCCCTTCGGGAGAGGGTCGGGGTGAGGGTATCAGGCCCCTCGAGCTCCCCCTCCGTTCATCCTCTCCCCTGGAGAACCCATGGCCCTGCGCCGTTTCCGTGATCAAACCCCGCGAGTGCACCCGAGTTGCTTCATCGAGGACTCGGCGCAGGTCATCGGAGATGTGGAGGTAGGGGAGGACTCCTCGGTGTGGTTCAACTCGGTGCTGCGGGGGGACGTGAACGCCATCCGCATCGGCCAGAGAACGAACATCCAGGATCTGACGATGGTGCACGTGACGAGCAGCCGCTTCACGACGACCATCGGGGACGACGTGACGGTGGGGCACCACGTGGTGTTGCACGGGTGCAAGGTAGGCAACCGTGTCCTGGTGGGCATGGGAGCCATCGTCATGGACGATGTGGAGATTGGCGACGACAGCATCATCGGAGCCGGAACGCTGCTCACGCCGGGGACGAAGATTCCGCCGGGCTCGCTGGTGGTGGGCTCACCGGGCAAGGTGAAGCGGGGGGTCACGGACGAGGAGCGGGCCTTCCTGCTCGAATCCGCGAAGCACTACGTGCGGACGGCGGCGGACCACCGCGCCAGCCGTTAACGTGACGGCCGGGGGCGTGCGTGTTAGGACCACACCCCATGGAGGTCGCAGCCGTACTCAAGGCTTGCCCGCTCTTCAAGGATTTCACCGATGTCGGCATCCAGATCTTCGCCGCCATCGGGGTGCCGCGCGCCTTTCCGAAGGGGTCGGCGCTGTTCCTGGAGAACCGTCCTGGCGAGTCGCTCTTCATCCTCGGAGACGGAACGGTGCGGCTGAGCGCGCGCAACACCGGGGGCGAGGAGGTCACGCTCGGGGATGTGGGAGCAGGTGAGCCCCTGGGCGAGCTGGCCCTCATCCAGAAGGGCGAGCGCCTGTGCACGGCCACGGCGGTGACCGACGTGACGGCCGTGGAGATCCGCCACGCGGACTTCCAGAGGCTGACCGCGCAGAAGCCGCAGGCCTGCATGAAGCTGCTGATGGGGATCATCACCCACTTCAGCGGAAAGGTCCGCGAGAACCGTGAGACCATGAAGTCGCTCGTGGGCAAGACGTAACCCTCCCCCCCTTGCGCCCCGTGCTACCTTCTTCGCCGACGAAGCGAGGGAGGTTCACGATACCGGGCGGACGAGGGAGCGCTGGCTTGGAGGGCAGATCCAATTGCCAATGATGGGGCAGCCAGCCATAGGGGATACTGCGGGTCGCGGCTCGGGCCCGGAGTTTTGACGAGGCGCGCCCGGTTGATGCGTGGGCGCTGGAGACCCTGGCACGGCTAGCACCGGCCCGGCCTCCACTGCAGTGAAGAGGGAGACGAGACTCGCGTGCAAGAATTCCTCACCAACCTCCTGGGCAGCACCCATGGCTTTCTCGCCTATGCGGCCGTCTTCGGCGTGCTGGTGGCCTGTGGACTTGGCGTGCCCCTGCCGGAGGACATCTCGCTCATCCTGGGTGGGTTTCTGGCCCACAAGGGAGCGGCGAGCCTCCCGGCGATGATGTTGATTGGTTTCGCGGGCATCCTGGTGGGCGACAGCCTCATCTTCATGGCGGGTCGCCGTCTGGGGTCGCAGGTGGGCCGTTCTCCCACCGGCTTCTTCGCGCGGGTCGTCACGCCTGAGAAACGGGCGCGCGTGGAGGGGATGTTCGCGCTGCACGGGCAGAAGATCGTGATGATCGCCCGCTTCCTGCCCGGGGTGCGCGCGGTGACGTACTTCACCGCCGGCTCGGCGGGCATGTCCTACTGGCGCTTCATCTTCTGGGATGGCCTGGCGGCGTTGCTGTCGGCGCCGTTCTTCGTGTGGCTGGGCTTCCACTTCGGCGACAAGCTCGACTACGGCATCGAGCTGCTGAAGGACGGCCAGATGGTGGTGCTGGGTGGCCTGGTGGTGGTGGGCCTGGTGTTCTTCCTGTGGCGCAAGCGGATCGCCTCGGTGCGAGACGCGGCGCTCAAGGCGGCGGTGAAGGCCTCGCCGGTGCCGGCGCACCTGCTGACGGGCGCGACCGAGGCCTCGTCCGCGACGGCTCCCGTCTTCGAGATGGCGGATCAGCCCAAGGATCGTCTGCACGTCCGCGACTGAGGACGCTCCAATCCTCCAATTCCCACCCTCTCCCTCTCCCTTCGGGAGAGGGTCGGGGTGAGGGTATCCGTCCCCGTTCTCAAGTCCTGCCGAGCAACCGTTTCAACCAGCCCACCACGCCGAGTGGAGCGGCGGCCTCGTTGGAGGCCGCGGCCATGGCGGCGGGAAGGGAAACGGGAGGAATGGTGGGCCGCTTGGGCGCCGCGGTGGGGGTGGGCACCGTGGGAATGCCTCCGCGCGACGGCCGTCCCGGAGGTGACAGGGGAGGGCGCCCGGGGGGAATCGCGGGATGCGGAGCGCTCAGCCCCATCTTCGCGCGCACCTCCTCGGGCGTGTCACGGGTGCTGAAGATGCTCATGACCTCGGCGCCGCTGGTCTGCTCGCGGGCGATGACCTTGAGGATGCACTCGTTGTTCACCTCGAAGGTGACGGACACCTTCACCGAGCCACGAGGCCCCGGGGGCAGGTCGGAGATCTTCAGCGTGCCGAGGTACTCGTTCTCCACGGCTCGCTCCGAGTCGCCCTGGAGGATGATGACGTCGAGCTCCTGCTGATCATCCCGGCTGGTGGCGAGCTGGTAGCTCTTGGCGGCGGGCAGGGAGGTATTGCGCTCGAGCACGGGCTTGAAGCGGCCGCCGGGCAGGCCCACGCCGATGGCCATGGGCAGCACGTCGATGAGCACGACGCCCTCGAGCTGCCCCAGGCTGTGCGCGAGCAGCGCCGCGCCGAGGGCCACGGCCTCGTCCGGGTGGACGTTCTTGGTGGGCGCCTTGCCGAAGAACCAGGAGAGCTTCTCGTGGACGAGGGGGAAGCGGCTCTGGCCGCCCACGAGGATGATCTCGTCGATGTCCTTGGGGGCGAGGCCCTTGGCGTCGAGCACCTCGGCGCAGACCTGGAGGGTGCGATCGACGAGCTTCTCGGTGAGGTGGACGAGCATGTCCCGGGTGAGGGGCACGTCGAGATCGAACGGTTTGCCGTCGATCAGGGTGATGAAGGCGACATGGACGCGCACCTCGGAGCGCTCGGAGAGGGCGCACTTGGCGCGCTCGGCGGCGTCGTGGATGCGCTGCATGGCGACGCGATCGCCCTGGAAGGTGTGGCCGGTCCGCTGTTGGAACTGCTCGAGCAGGTACTCGATGATGGCATTGTCGAAGTCGATGCCACCGAGGAAGGTGTCGCCGCCGGTGGAGACCACCTCGTAGATGGAGTCGTTGAGCTCCAGCACGGAGGCGTCGAAGGTGCCGCCGCCGAGGTCATACACGAGCACGCGCTGGGTGAGCTTGCGGCCGTAGCCGTAGGCGAGCGCGGCGGCGGTGGGCTCGTTGAGGATGCGCTCCACGTGGAGGCCGGCGAGCCGGCCGGCCTCGCGCACGGCCTGGCGCTGGTTGTCGTTGTAGTAGGCGGGGACGGTGATGACGGCGCGGGAGACGGGCTGGCCGAACTGGTTCTGGGCGACCTCCCGCACCTCGCGGAGGATGAGCGCGGAGATCTGCTGCAGCGAGTAGACGCGATCCCCGAGCTTCACGGCGGCCTCGCCGTTGTCGCCGGGGGCGATCTCGTAGGCGAAGCGGTCCTTGATCTCCCGGACGATGGGGGACTCATAGGGACGGCCGACGAGCCGCTTGGCACCGTAGACCGTCTGCCGGGGGTTGGTGAGCATCTGCCCCTTGGCGGGGTGGCCCACCACGAGCTTGCCGCGGGTGTTGAGGGCGAGGATGGAGGGGACGGTGTTGTGTCCCTCGCGGCTGAGGAGGACGGCCGGCTTGTTGTTGCGCACGTAGGCGGCGCAGGAGTTGGTCGTCCCCAGGTCGATGCCGATGACGGGCCCGGTCCGCTTGGGCTCCTCGGTGGGGACCTCGAAGGCTGGGGCGCTCGGCACCACGGGCGTGGACGTGGAGATCCTCGGGGTGGGCACGGGGGGCGGAGCGGGACGGCTCGAGGCCACCACCGGGGCCACGGGCACCACGGGGACGGAAGGAGCAGCCGCCGGAGCGGGCGAGGGCGTGGCTACCGGTGCGGGCGCCGCGGACGCGGCTACGGGGATGGTGTCGGGCCACGGGGTGAAGGAGGGCCCGATCGGCGCCTCCGTCGGGGACGGAGCACTGGTGGGGACCGAGTCATCAGCCGGTCCGACTCCCGCCGGGAGTGGGGGAAGGGCTGACTGGGCGTGTGGCAGGGTGGCGACCGCGGAGTCGAGGAACCGCCGGGTCGGCGGGTCCATGTCGAGGAAGCGGAACCCCATGCCGGAGATGCCCTGGCCCGCCTGTCCGGTGACGAAGTGGATGACGGCCAGGCCATGGATGAGGCGGGAGCCATCGGCGAGCTTGAGATCCAGTGTGACTCGCGTGCCCGGAGGCTTCACCGACTTCGAGCGGAGGTAGAGACCTCCGAGGGTGATGTTGGCTCCGTACTTCGCCAGGAATTCCTCGGGGGTCGAGAAGGGCAACTTGACGACCAACCCGTTGGTTTCTCCCGAGGCTGTGGTGTGTGGCTGCGTCAAATGAAGGTCTCGTGACGACACAGAGGAAGGCGGTAGGGGATCCTACCATCATTCGCCTGTGTGCCAGGGGACCGGACGGCGCGGAGCCCGTTTTGATCATTGCGCCCCTGGTCCACACCCCTTATGGAAGCGACTTTACCGCGGGTGACCCCGCGGCCCCCCCCGGGAGCCCCCATGCTGACCTCCGAAGTCCGGCTCGCGCTGACTTTCGATGACGTTCTCCTGCAACCCGCGGAGAGCGCCGTCCTGCCCAAGGACGCCAACCTCACGACCCGGTTGACCCGCAACCTGCGGCTCAACATCCCGCTGCTGTCCGCGGCGATGGACACCGTCACCGAGGCCCGTACCGCCATCGCCATGGCGCAGGAAGGTGGCATCGGTGTCATCCACAAGAACATGACCCCCGAGCAGCAGTCGCTCGAGGTCATGAAGGTGAAGAAGTTCGAGAGCGGGATGGTGGTGGATCCCGTCACGATCGATCCGCAGGCGCCGCTGTCGAGGGCGCTCGATCTGATGCGGCAGCACAACATCTCGGGCATCCCCGTGGTGCAGGGCCGCAAGCTGGTGGGCATCGTCACCAGCCGCGACGTGCGCTTCGAGACGAACGTGCAGCAGAAGGTGGAGGCGGTGATGACGCGCAAGCTCATCACCGGCCGCGAGGGCATCAGCCAGGGCGAGGCCCAGAAGCTCCTGCACGAGCACCGCATCGAGAAGCTGCTGATCGTCGACGAGCAGTTCGAGCTCAAGGGGCTCATCACGATCAAGGACATCGAGAAGCACCGCACGCACCCGAACGCGGCCAAGGACGCCAAGGGCCGGCTGCTGTGCGCCGCCGCGGTGGGCACCTCGGCGGACCGCGAGGCCCGCATCGACGCGCTGATCCGCGCTGGCGTGGACGTGATCATCGTGGACACGGCCCACGGCCACTCGCTCAACGTGATCGAGGCCGTGCGCGACACGCGCAAGAACTTCAAGGGCTTCGAGCTGATCGCCGGCAACGTGGCCACGGCGGCGGCGACCCGGGCGCTCATCGAGGCCGGTGTGGACGCGGTGAAGGTGGGCATCGGCCCCGGCTCCATCTGCACCACGCGCGTGGTGGCCGGCGTGGGCGTGCCCCAGCTGACGGCGATCGACGACTGCGCGCGCGAGGCGGACAAGCACGGCGTGCCCATCATCGCCGACGGTGGCGTGAAGTACTCCGGCGACATCGTGAAGGCACTGGCCGCCGGGGCCAGCTCGGTGATGATCGGCTCGCTCTTCGCGGGCACCGAGGAGGCGCCAGGCGAGGTCATCCTGTACCAGGGCCGCAGCTACAAGAGCTATCGCGGCATGGGCTCGATGGGCGCGATGAAGCAGGGCTCCAAGGACCGCTACTTCCAGTCGGACGTGGACGCGGTGAAGCTGGTGCCCGAGGGGATTGAAGGCCGCGTGCCCTACAAGGGCAGCCTGGCGATGAACATCCACCAGATGCTGGGTGGGCTGCGCAGCGGCATGGGCTACGTGGGCTGCCCGACCATCGAGGATCTGCGCACCAAGGCGCAGTTCGTGCGGATCACCGCGGCCGGGCTCAAGGAGAGCCACGTGCACGACGTGATCATCACCGAGGAGGCGCCCAACTACCGGGTGGAGTAGGGCGCCCGAAGAGGGCTGGGGGGCGCGGCGGACTACTTGCCGCGCTTGCGGCCGCCGGCCTCCTCGCCTTCCGGATTGGAGGGGACGACGCGCTTCTCCGCGCTGCTCACACGGGAGAGCAGCTGCTCCTTGTCGTCCAGGTTGAGCGTCTCGATGGCCTGGCGCAGGGTGGCGAAGTCCAGCCGGGCCACCGTGACGGTGTTGCCGCCCTTGATCTCCTGCACGGTGGGCACGTTCACCAGCTCGCGCACGTAGGTCTCGAACTCGACCTTCACGTCCGCGGTCTGCTGGATGCAGTTCTCCCGGGCGGCCACCAGCTTCTCGCTGCCCTCCATGTAGTGGAGGTCCGGATTGCGGGCCAGCGCCTCCTCGAAGGTGGCGTTGCGCTTGAGCAGCGAGGAGAACAGCTCGCTGTAGCGCAGCACCCGGTCCGTCTCGGGCAGGTTGACGTTGCGGGCCTGATTGAGCGCCTCACCGGTGTCATCGCAGTGGACCTTGCCCAGCTCGGCGGCATCCGGGGTGTCGCTCATCTGCTTGAGCTGGGTCTCCCGATCCAGACGCTCTTCGGAGGAGATCTCCTTCACGCAACCGGTAGTGGACAGCAACAGGACGGTTGCAACGGCGGGCAGGCGCATCCGAGACCTCATCGAGCGGGACTTAATGGTTGATTTCCGAAAGTTTGTAGCGATAAGGCCCGCATCCGTCAACGCGCGCCCCCCTTGGAGAGTGTGGTGGACATTCACGCCGAGAAGATCCTGATCCTCGATTTCGGGAGCCAGTACACGCAACTCATCGCCCGCCGGGTGAGAGAGCTCGGCGTGTACTGCGAGATCCACCGTCCCGATCTGCCCGCGGAGGACATCCGCCGCTTCGCCCCTCGGGGCATCATCCTGTCGGGAGGGCCGGCCTCGGTGGAGGCGCAGGGCTCGCCGCGGTGTGATCCCTACGTCTTCGACGCGGGCCTGCCGGTGCTGGGCATCTGCTACGGACTCCAACTGATCTCCAAGCTGCTGGGCGGCCGGGTGGATCGGTCGGCGCATCGGGAGTACGGCGCCGCCGAGGTGGAGGTGCTGGCGGCCCGGGGCCCGCTCGCCGGTTTCCCCCTGGGAGAGCGGGTGAAGGTGTGGATGAGCCACGGAGATCGGGTGGACGCGCTGCCGCCGGACTTCGAGTCCATCGGCCGCAGCGGCAACTCGCCCTTCGCGGCGGCGGCCCACAAGAGCAAGCCCATCTACGGGCTGCAGTTCCACCCCGAGGTGGTGCACACCCCGATGGGCAAGGAGATGCTGCGCGCCTTCCTGTTCACCGACTGCAAGGTGAGCGGGAGCTGGACGATGAAGGGCTTCATCCAGGAGGCCGAGGAGGCCATCCGGCGCCAGGTGGGCGAGCACGGCCGCGTCATCTGCGGGCTGTCGGGTGGCGTGGACAGCTCGGTGGCGGCGCTGTTGCTGCACCGGGCGCTCGGCGCGCGGCTGCAGTGCATCTTCGTGGACAACGGCCTGCTGAGGCAGGGGGAGCGCTCGCAGGTGGAGGCGCTCTTCGTGGATCGCTTCCACGTGCCGCTGAAGACGGTGGATGCGCGGGCGCGCTTCCTGGAGAAGCTGGCCGGCGTCACGGATCCGGAGAAGAAGCGGAAGATCATCGGCCGCGAGTTCATCGCGGTGTTCGAGGAGGCCGCGCGCGAGGTGCAGGGCGCGGAGTTCCTGGCGCAGGGCACGCTGTACCCGGACGTGATCGAGTCCGTCTCGTACAAGGGCCCCTCGGTCACCATCAAGAGCCACCACAACGTGGGAGGGCTGCCGGAGAAGATGAACCTCAAGCTGGTGGAGCCGCTGCGCGAGCTCTTCAAGGACGAGGTCCGCGCGCTGGGCCGCGAGCTGGGGTTGCCGGACGAGATGGTGTCGCGGCAGCCGTTCCCGGGGCCGGGCCTGGCGATCCGGGTGCTGGGGGACATCACCGAGGAGCGGCTGGAGCTGGTGCGCCGCGCGGACGCGATCGTCCAGCAGGAGATCCGGGACGCGGGGCTGTACAAGGAGCTGTGGCAGGCCTTCGCGGTGCTGCTGCCGGTGCAGAGCGTGGGCGTGATGGGTGACGAGCGCACCTACGAGTCCACCTGCGTGCTGCGCGCGGTGACGAGCGTGGATGGCATGACGGCGGACTGGGCGCGGCTGCCGTACCCGGTGCTCGAGCGCATCTCCACGCGCATCACCAACGAGGTGCGCGGCATCAACCGCGTCGTCTACGACATCTCGTCCAAGCCGCCCGCCACCATCGAGTGGGAGTAGGCGCGGCGGGAAGGGCGAACACCAGAAGCACAAAGGGGCTGCCCATGAACCGGGCAGCCCCTTCGTTTTTTCGGGGTTCTTCAGGGTGCTACAGGCAGGGGATTACCGGCCCGGAGCGGACTTCACGGTGGGGGTGGAGCCGGGACGCAGCTCCTCGAGGATGCGGTCGGCCTTGTAGATCTTCTTGAGCGACTCGACGAGGGCCTCGCTGTGCACGCCAATGGCGCGGTTGGCGGTCTCGTCGTAGCCGTACTCACCACCGAGCGACTGCCTGTTGCCGTCGAACACGAGACCGACGATCTCCGCGTCCTTGCTGATGATGGGCGAGCCCGAGTTGCCGCCGATGATGTCGTTGGTGGTGACGAAGTTCATCGGGGTGCTGGCCGTCAGGTCCTTCTGGGCGGCGAGCCAGGATTTGGGCAGGGCGAACGGATCCTCACCGGTGTGACGGTCGAAGGTGGCGCCCATGGTGGTGAAGGGCTCCACCTTCTTGCCGTCCTCCATGTAGCCCTTCACCGAGCCGTAGGACAGACGCAGGGTGCCCGTGGCGTCCGGGTAGAGGTCGGTGCCGTAGAGGTCGAAGCGGGCCTGGGCGACCAGCTCGCTGTTCTTGCGGATGACGGCCTCGACTTCCTCCTCGTACTTCTTGCGGATGGCGCGGGCATCCGGGTCGACCAGGGCCGCCAGCCGGATCATCGCATCCGTGGAAGCGTCGATGGCCTTCTTGCCGCCGGTGAAGAGGGCCTCGCGGACCTTGGGATCGGCCAGCTTGGAGCCCTTGACCAGGCGGGTGGCCAGCGCCCGCGGAGACTCCTTGCCGAGCACCTTCTTCACGAAGGGGTGATCCGGCCCGAGCTCCTCGCGCATCTTGGTGAGGGAGAACGTCAGGTTGGCGATCTCCAGCTCCGGATAGAGGGGCGCCTTGCTCGCCAGCTGGGTCTTGAGGGCGGTCAGGCTGGCGTCGTTGAACCCGCGCAGGCGCTCCGAGTCCGGCTTGGGGAGCTCCTCGGCGGCGCGCACCAGGGTCCGGGCGAAAGCGAAGAGCTGCCCGCTGATGCCGGAGCCCTCCATGGCCTCGAACTCCTCGCGGATGTCGCGGTAGGCGTTCTGGGCGCGGGCGATCTCGTCCCAGGCGGCGCCATACTTCGCCTTCAGCTTCGGATCCGCGTTGACCTTCTGGCGCAGCTCCTGCTCGGCGGCGACCTTCTGGGCGAAGAAGTTCTTGTCGGACAGCTGCTCGAGCTTGCCCTTGTTGGCCTTGAGCGAGTTCTCCACCATGAGGAGCTGGTTGCTGGAGATGCGCTTCTGCTCGGGGCCGCGGTTCTGGAACTCGGTGGTCATCCCGCGGAACTCCGACTGCCGGAAGAGCGTCTTGGGCAGGGAGACGTCCCGCAGGTACTCGAGCTGGGCCACGGTCAGGCCACGCGAGGTCCTTCCCGGGTGGCCAGGGATGAAGGTGAGCTCGCCTTCCTTGGCGCCCTGGGCGGACCACTTGAAGTAGTTGTCGATCTTCGCGGGCTTGCCGTCCTTGCCGTAGACGCGCACGAAGGTCACGTCCAGGTCATACCGGGGGAACTCGAAGTTGTCCGGATCGCCACCGAAGGCGGCGGAGGCGTGCTCGGGGGCGAACACGAGCCGCACGTCCTGGAAGCGGTTGTACTTGTAAAGGTTGTACCGGCCGCCCTGGTAGAGCGTCACCACGTTGCAGCGGATGTCGTCGCTGGTGGCGCAGGCCTTTTCCAGCTTGGCCATCTCGGCCCGGAGGGTGTCGGCGTACTGCTTGCCGGTGAGGCCCTTGGTGGCGGTGTTGAACTGGGCGGTGACGTCGGTGATCTCAACGAGCTGGCTGACCTCGAGTGCCGGACACTGAAGTTCCTGGGCCTGGGTCTGGGCGTAGAAGCCGTTGGCGATGAGGTCCTTCTGGGCGGTGGACAGCTGCTGGATGCAGCCACGGGCACAGTGGTGGTTCGTCATCACCAGGCCGTTCGGGGAGACGAAGCTCGCCGAGCAGCCGCCGCCGAACTTGGCCGAGGACAGGCGCACCTTGTCGAGCCACGCCTGGGAGGGCTCGAAGCCGTACTTCTCCTTGACCTTGGCGGCGGGGAAGTTGTTGTACGTCCACATGCCTTCGTCGGCGAGCGCGGGGGCGGCGCCGATGAGGGAGGCGAGGATGAGCAGACGCTTCATGAGATTCCTTGGAGTCCTTCCGGGATCCGGAAGTGACGCGGTTTGTCCCGGGAACCGCCGGTCGCGGTCAAGTGGGGGGGAAATTCCCGGCCCCTGAACTCATGAACGGAACTTTGATTTCCAGGTCGCGGGAAGAAGTGCGGATGACGCGGCTCGTCGGTCGCCGGAGGCCTGGTGGGGACGGGGGAGGCGCCGCGAATCGGGCTTTGGAACCGCGGCCAGGAGGCCCTCGGGGAACCCGTGGGCTTAGTTTACATAACGCATCTTATCAGACGCAAGCTGTGGAAGCGGCCTAGTTTCGAGGGGTTGGCGCCCACTGCTCGGTTGCTGACCGCGTGGTTGGTGGGCGTCTCGCTGGTCGCTGGAGTGGTCGCGGAGGCGTCAACCCAACAGGTTCGATTCGAGGTCGCGCTGGAGCCCTCTCCGGGCTCGCGCACCCCCCGTCATTCGTCTGGGAGCCATCGTCGCGCGGGGTGGCTCCCGACACAGGCCCGGCGTGATCTCCCCTCCATTCAGGGGCGCACGCCTGGGCTTGTGGCTTTTCCCGCCGCGCGAGGAGCCACCCACATGCATAGCGACCCGAGTCAATACCCCCCACGTGGTACGCGCGCGGCGCTCGAGCTGCGCGCGCGGCAGATTGCCGAGCGCCGTGACGCGTTCCTGTCCCGTCTGTCGGGAGGGGTCCCCTGCACGCAAGAGGAGCGCGCCGAGTGGGCACAGCTGGTGGCGGACCGGCAGGAGGTCGAGAGCGCCCTTGAGCGGCTCGCCGTCGAGGAGCGCATTGCGAGCCACCAGGCGCGCGCTCAGGACGCGCGTGCCGCCGGGCTGCGGCGCATGGCGCACCACTACGAGAGCGAGGCCCAATACCTGCTGGAGCGCCTTGCCGAGGTGCGCCATGGCTAGCCGCCGAACGCACCTTTGGCCCCGTCGGGCGATTCGTCCGATTGAACGCCTTGTCCTTGCGGTCCTCTTCCAGGCGGGCTTTGCGTCTGCGCGCCAGGTGCAGCAGGCGCTGATGAGGCTGGACCCTGCGATTGCCGAGGAGATTGGCGGTTCTCCGACCGCCGGCGTCGTCCTCGGCGTTCTCGACATGTTGGCGCTGGCGGACTTCGTCACGTGCCTGGAGGACGGCACGTGGACGCTCACCGTGAGGGCCAGGGAGTTGATGCACCTCGGTGAGGCAGCGGCGAAGGGGCTCGCGGAGGTGGCTCGTGGCTGACTCCTGCCTCCCGGCCATTCTGGTGTGCCAGGCGTGCCACTTGGAGCCAGAGTCGTGCACGTGCAACCCGTTCCCCGCGTATCTTCCGGCGCCGAACTGCACATGCGGGCGACGTCTGGTGAAGAGCGCGCATGCCCGTCAGACCGACCCCAGTCCGTCGGCTCGCGCGGGAAGCTCGCGCGTCGAGGCGCTCAGCGTTGAGCTCAGCACTGCGGCGCGCTCGCTCCTCGGGGAACTCCGGCGCGAGCTGGGGGCCGCTCGCGAGTGTCTCCCAGGTCCCCTCGCGCCAGCGGGGGCCACGGCGGGTCTGACTGTTCTGCAACTCGCTGAGGTGGACGGTGCGATCGCGGGTACCCGCGACGCACTCCAGGCGATGACGCGACTTCTGGACGAGCTGGAGCGCCTGGGGGCGCGCCATGGATAGCACGGGGAAGCAGCACCGCCTGGCGCTCCCGGAACTGCTGGAGGAGCCGTCCGAGTCGTCCACCTGCTGGAACTGCGAGCAACCCTGGCACCCGGGCCCGTGCGGCCTGGGCCCAGAGGGGCCCTCGCCGGAGGCGGCCCCCCTCGACGGGCTGGCCGAGCCCGCGGGCGCGCCGGCAAGGCCCGCGCCTCCCTCCATCAGCTCCCCGCACGTGAAGAAGACCTTTCCCCTCCGGCTCAGCGCCAGCGAGCGTGAGGAAGGCAAGCGCGCCGCATCGCGGATGCCCTCATACCGTCCTGGGCCCTGGTACGGCGCCAACCGCTCGTGGACGGAGGCGGACTGGTGGCGCCTGGTGGGCGTCGACTGGGCCAATCACGTCAACGGCCTTCCCGCCGGCGTGGAACCGCGGCTCCCCAGCAAGGAGGTGAAGCTCCTGCAGGTGCGCATTGCGGAGCTGGAGCGCGCCGCGCCGGCGCACCAAGCGCGGCACCCAGCCGTGGAGCTGGAGCCGACTCCCGCGATCCTCGCGGGGGACTCCTTCGTGGCCATGTGCTCGGGGTGCGGGCTGTTTGTCTGCGCTCACCGTCCAAGAGCGCTCAAGGCCTGCCCGACCTGCGGTTGTGAAGTGTGGTGGGAGCAGACGCTCCCCGTGGGGCCGTTCCGCGCGGCGCAACAGAGCCAGGGGCCCGCGGAGAAGCCGGCGAAGCCGCGCCGCAGCTCGAGTCGGAGGGCCAAGCGATGACGACGCCTGCGAGGGAGCGCGCGACGGAGGCGCTGCTGGCGTACCACCGCCAACTGGAGGAGTTCCAGCAGGCGTGGGGTGCCGAGGTTGGAGCGTGGCTCGCCTGGACGACGATGGCGTCGGAGCGGGGTCCATCGGACCCGGACGTGGTCGAGCTGCGCGAGGCCTGGATGGTGGCGTTGAGGCGTCGCTACTTGGCTGCGGGTCCGCTCAACGTCGCGGGCATGGACCTGAACGACGCAGTGCGCGCGGTGGAGCAGGAGGTGCTGCATGGGTAGCACCTCCTGCCTGCTGCCCTCTGGCTCTCCGGGCCGAACGCCGGCGGAGCTTGCGTACCTGCGGACCCTCCAGTCCCACGGGCGCGCGCGCTCGACGCTGGGTGACGCTGTCCAGAACGAGCGCGCGGCATGGAGCGCGCTCCAGAGGCGCTTGGCCGAGAACGGGCCGGACAGCTCCGCGTGCGACGCCGCGCTGCGCACGTGGCTCGCCGCGCGGAGCGCCACGCGCGCCGCAGCGGAGCGCGTAGCCAACCTGGACGACATGTTGGCGCAGTGCATCCGCGAGTGGGCCGGCGAGCGCGCCGCGTCGTTCCGCCGCGTCGAGGCGGGACATGGGTAGCTCGCGCCCCAAACCCTGCCTGGGCTTCTCCCTCACCTGCGACTGCTCCATGTGCCGCGCTCGTCGTTTGCGCGGCCTGGAGCGGGCCGCCATGGTGGAGGAGCGCGCGCGGGAGCTGCGCCAGTGGGACGAGGAGGAGGGGCGTGTGCCCCCCCCTCCTCCACCGCGCGTGCCACTCAGGGAGGCCGCCGTGCGCGCACCTGAGTGGCGGGAGTTTTGGCAGTCCGTGGCGCGCTACGTGCGCGCCAACAGCACCACCACGGATGAATCACCCACAGCCGAGAACCGTGGCTCGGCACCGCGTCGCCCGTCCACGGGTTGACGCGCCAGCAGCGCGGCGCGCGCTCCCCGACTCCACCCGCCCCGGCCCTGCCGGTGCGCGGGCTGAAGCTGCCCCGCTCGGTCCTGGGCTGGGCGGACCGGTACGCAGTGGCGGACGACTTCCGCGCCCTGGGCGAGGCCTGGGGGGTGGACTATAAGCGCGAGGTGTACCGGTGGCGCTCGAGCGCGCCCGAGTTGCGCGCGCTCACTCCCGCGGCGTGTTTCCTCCTGGCGGTGCACGCCGTCGTGCCCGTGGGAATCCAGGCACCGCTCTACGAGTGGGCGCGCTGGCAGGGGAGCCACCGCAGCCACCTGGCGCGCGCGTTTTCTGAGCTGCGCGATGCGGGGCTGCTCGACCGGCACGAGCAGCTCCGCACCATTGAGCACCTCACCGCGGAGCTGCCGGAGGCTCAGCGCATTGCGGAGTGGACCGACCTGGCCGGCAAGGCCCGGCGCTTCGCCAACGTGTGGAGCATCTCCGGGCTCACCGACAAGGGCCGCGCCCTGGTTGAGCGAGTGGGCTTCGCGCAGCGCGTGACGGGGGGCGAGCTGCGGCGTGCCCGCGCGGGGTGCCTGGAGCGCCTGGCGCGGGCTTTGGCGCCCTCCCTGCGGGCCCTGGAGGCCCGGATCAGCCTCCCTTCCCCGCCCTCCAACGGGGCGTCCGAGGGCCCGCCCGGAGGAAAGGAGACACCTCACGCCGTGACGGACGGTAGTCTTAACTACGAGGGGTTGATAGAGCGCGGGCCCAGTTATCCACAGGCCGGCGAGCTTCGATTGCGCGCGGAGTCAGGAAGGGTTGTGGGGCTCGCTCCCTCCGTCGCTCGCAGTGTCCCGGAGAGTGGGCGCGCCCAAGGGGCCATGTCTCAAGCCTCTGGCGCAGTGCCTGGGGGGGCTGGCCGTGGGGGTGGGGTAACCGACCCGCTGCGCACGAACGCGGCCTATTGCGCCACCAAGGCCCGCTGGGAGCCCGTTTTCGAGAGGGTGCCTGCCCCGTGCCGTTGCCCGCGCCACGTGCGGCTATGGCGCGAGTACGAGGGCACCGGACACCACGTCTCCTCGTGCGCCTGGTCGCGCGCGGACCTGGAGCCGTACCACTGGCGCCGCAAGGGGTGGCGGCGCGTGGTGCGCCCCATTCTCACCGCGCCGGAGTTGTGGCCCGCGGCCTGGGCTCGTGCCACCGCCGAGGAGCGTGCGCAGCTGGTGGAACTCGCGCGCCCTGTCCTGCTCGAGGCCTGGCGCCTGGTCGAGGCGCAGCGTGCGGCTGGGGCCCGCGCGGCGCAATGCGAACTATTCCCGGAGAGTGGTGCGCTTTGACGCGCAGTGTGTCGCGCGCCGCGGCGTGGCATCTACTGCGCGCGCGCCTCTTCTTCCGGAGGGTCCGCAGGCAGGTTGTCCTTGTCGATGCGGATGCGCCACACGGAGCCAGCCAGCTTCCGCGCGTGAATGCGTCCCTCGACGCACCAACGGCGGACTGTCTCCTCATCACAGCCGGCGAGAGTTGATGCCTCTTTGATTGTCACCCAGCGCGGTTGCGGACACGACATGAGAGGGATTGTACCTGCGTCGCGGACATGGCGCGCAGCGTGCCGCCCCGTTGGGGAAATTGTGGTGGGGAATAGGCGCGCGCGCGCCACAGCGCGCGCCACGTGAAAGCGCCGGAACGCGTGTAGCTCCTTTCTGTCGCAACTTCTGTCACATCTCATTTCGTGACGGGGCAGGAGGGCGCCAGCAGCGGAATGGCCCGGACTCGCTACGGCAGCCGGCGCCGGCCAGAGAGCCCAGCGACCGCCCTCTTGTCCCTCACACCACTCTCTGGAGGACCCATGCCGGCCGAGACCATTCGTGAGAAGCAGTACCGCCTGGAGCAGGAGGCGCGCGAGGCCCGTGAGGGGCGCGCGGGCGTGCAGGACGTGGTGCAGGTGGCGCGCGTCGTCGCGCAGCCACGCGCCGCCCTCGCCATGGTGCGCGCCGCGCTCGACAAGATGGGCAGCGGCGACCGTCGCTCCGCCCTGGCCACGCGGCTCCAGGCTCTCGGCGTTCCGGTGACGCTCGAGGAGATGCCCACCGCCGAGAGCGACCTGGCGGAGCTGGAGAGCGAGGCCAACAAGCTCGAGCAGCACCCCGCGAAGTAGTCCCTCCCCTGCCCTCTCTCAGGTGACGCGCAATGCAACCCGACGAAGTCACGCCCAGTGACATGCCCTCCGAGCGGCACCAGGACGCCGGCGCGCCGCCCGAGGGGGACGCGCCGCGAGCCAGGCGCGAGCGCAAGCCGAAGACGCCGGAGCAGGCGCGCGCGAGCAATGCGCGCCGCGCCGTGTCCCGCCGCCTCGAGCGCCTCATGGCCGAGGGCAACATCGACCAGCTCGAGGCCGCCGCGGCCGCCCTCGAGGACGTGACGCCGGGAAAGCGCGGCAAGGGTGGGGAGCCCGCCGCGCCCGCGGAGAAGAAGCCGGCCGAGGGCCAGGACAAGGCCGCCGCGCTGCCCCCGGAGGACGAGGTGCGGTTGTGGGCCCCCGCCGCCGAGTCGCTGGCGAAGACGCTCGCCGCCGGCGTCAAGGGCACGCGCTTCGAGCAGAGCCCGGAGATTCAGCAGGAGCTGGCCGCCGCGCTCGCGCCGGTGATGGCCAAGTATGGCCCCGCGGTGATGACGACTCCGGAGGCCCGGCTCGGGCTCGTTCTGGCGGCGTGGCTCGCCAAGCCCACCGCCGAGCTCGTGGCGGAGAAGTTCTTCGGGGACGGTGGCAAGGCCGATGGCAATGCGCGCGCACTCCAGGGCGCCGGCACGCCGGTGGCCGCAGCATGAGCAAGGTCCGCCCCCCCAACATCATCATCGGTGACCAGGACGTTGTCCTGTTCGTCGGGAAGCGCGGCACGGGAAAGAGCACTCGCGCGAAGGCCGCTGCGGCCGGCTGCATGGCGCGCCGGCAGCGCGTCATCGCGTTTGACCCCTTCGACGAGTGGAGCCAACTCGGACGCGCGACCAAGCACGTCACCCTCGGGCCGCTCCCTCAGCGGCTGGAGTCCTGGCAACTGCTCGCGGACCCGGAGCTGCTGCACCGCCCTGGGCTCGCTGCTGCCATCGTCCCCGCCAGCAGGGACCCACAGGAGCGCGGGGTGTTCTTCTCGCGCCTGGTCGAGGCCATCGGTGACGCCGCCGAGGAGGACTCGGAGTTTTCCCTGGTGGTGTTCGCGGACGAGGTGGGCAACTGGGGGCAGTACGCGCGCAAGGCCCTCTCCATCATGGCGTGCGAGTCGCGGCACTGGGGCGCGCCCTTCTGCCCCGTCATGCAGCGCGCCGTCCAGTTGGAGAAGACGGCGCGCACCCAGGCCAGCCAAATCAACAGCGGGCGCCAGGATGACCCGGAGGACCTGGACGCGCTGGCGGAGGTCGCTGGAGCCACGTTTGCGGACGAGGTGTCGCGCCTCGCACCGAGGGAATGGCGTCACTGGACGGACGCCGTCGACGCGCCACGAGCGCAGAAAGTGCAGAAGAAGAGATGAACGTCAAGACCATCGCCGCCAGCGTGGTGATCACCATCGTCGCCACCGCGCTGCTCAAGAAGTTCGCCCCCGCGGCCGTGCGCGCCTACCTGTAGTCGGCACTGCCCTCCCCCACCCCACTTCCAACCGCCCGCGCGCGCACCTCGGCGCGCGGGCCTGCGAGGACTCCCAATGAAGTCGATTTCGACGCTGACCCTCACGGGCCCCAACACCTCGGACATGCTGGCGCGCGGCAAGCTGGACCTGGACGAGAACCGCCTGATGCAGGGCATCCGCTGCAAGGTGACGTTCCCCATCCAGAACACCTCGGGCGGGGCCATCACCCTCTCGGACACCCAGAAGCAGAGCCTGCTGGACGGCTTCCGCGTGAAGCTCTCCTATGGCAAGTCCAACCGCCGCATCCCCTACAACCTCCTGTCCCTCACGCGTATGCAGCGCATCGCGCGCCTGCTGCTCGGCTCCGAGTGGGAGGGCTACACCAACAGCTCCACCGGCCTGGCGCGCTCGCTCACCAACGGCACCACCACGCAGTGCGTGCTGTGGGTGGTCATCCCCACGGGCTACCTCTGGAACGACCGGGACTTCGTGCGCTTCTTCGGCGTGGGGCGCTACCAGGCCAAGACGATGCAGCTCGAGTGGAAGCGCGGCACCGACAGCCTGCCCTCGGGCTGCGCCTTCAACGGCAACATCACCGTGGAGGTGTTCCCGGACGACTTCAGCTGCGCGAAGTACCACAACCGCTTCACGTACCTGCCGGAGTGGCAGGAGGTCGACGAGATCGACAAGGTGGCGCGCCTGCCCCGCGGCCTGCCGCTCTACCTCAGCGAGGACTCGGCGGTGCAGCTGAGCACGGTCCTGTCGAACATCGAGGTCCGCATCGGTGAGGATGTCCTCTACACGGACATGTCCGCCATCGACGGGATGATCCAGAAGCTGGACGTCCCCAACGCGCCGGGCGAGTCCTACCTCAACGACCGGGAGACGCCGCTGTACTGGCCCCTCACGCCCGACGTGCGCATCAAGGACCTGCCCGCGGGCGAGCCGCGCCTGCGGCAGATTACGAAGACGCTCGGCACCGCGAAGTTCCGAGGCCTCATCATGCCCATCCCCGGCGAGGACGAGGTGCGCGAGGACATCCAGGACGTGGCGGGGAAGACCATCGCGAACAAGACCCTTCGCGCCGTCAACCTGGCGCGGGTGCTCGGCCTTCAGGACTACCCGGACCACCTGCACGCCTACGCGCCCATGGTGTTCTTCGACCAGACGGAGCCGGAGTTCGAGCAGTACGCGGGGCTCGTGAGCGACGCGGGCCGCCTGTTCGAGACCGGCGAGGCCGCGTCCGTCTTCATCCCCGCCTCTCTGCTCGAGCGTGCGCGCGGCGCCTACGCGCAGTACCGCGCCAATGGCGAGGCGCAGTCCGCCGAGGGCGTGGCGCAGCAGCTCGCGCTCCAGCTCCCGGGCGCAGTGCAGGACGTGCGCGGCTTCGCCAGCCGGGGCAGCCGCACCCTGGACGACGTGCGCAAGACCATCTCGTAGTCCCGGCGCCAGGCAGTCCCCTCCCCTCCGAGGTCCAACATGAACAAGGCTGTCGTCATCATCGGCGCGCTCGGAGCGGCGGGGGCTGCCTACGCGCTCACCCGAAGCAAGCCGCCCGCGGGGCCCACCGCGCCCCCTCCCCCTCCAGCTCCGCCGGTGCAGCCCGCCGGGCCGGTGGCGAGCCCGAGCACCGCCGGGGCGGGCGTTCCGGCAACCCCGGCCCCGGCGCCCGTCAACGTCGGGGCTCCGACGCTGCCCCCGGTCCTCTCCGGTGCCTCCCAGGCGCTCTCGACGGTGGCGAGCACGGCCGCCATGGTGGGCGTCGGGCTCAAGGCGGCGGATGCGATTGGAACCGTCGTCGAGAAGGTCGCCGGCGAGGGCGCGGGCAACCTGGCGCGCGTCTTCGCTCCGGCCGCGGTGGGCTTCGGCGTGAAGGGCGTCACCGAGAAGGCCCTCACGGCCATTGGTGTGCCCGCACAGGTCACCAAGGTCATCAGCCAGACGACGGGCATTGCGGCTGCCACCGGAGGCCTGGGCGTGCCCATCAAGCTCACGGCCGAGGTGGTGAGCGCCGGCATCGGGCTCGTGGCCGGGAAGAAGGTGGAGCAGGACGTGCGCAGCGTCTTCCGGGCCATCGACCCCTCCAATAGCAAGAACATCACGTCGAAGCCGTTCTCTGCCATCGGCTCCGCGGTGAAGTCCCTGGGCAGCCTCTTCGGGAAGAAGTGATGAACAACACCACCGTCATCATCAGCGTCGCCGCCATCGCCGCAGCCGCCGCCGTGGCCGTCTACGTCACCCGTCAACGCAATGCGCCCGTGTCGGCCCCCGCGGTCGTGTCGGGTCTTCCTGTTCCCACTTCTACGGCTGTCGCAGTTTCCTCTCCGGCTCCGAAGACATCTTCAGTGACGACGACGGTGAGCAACACCGCCAACGCCATCAACACCATCGTCAACACGGGTACGCAGATCTTCAACACGGTCAAGGGTCTGTTCGACCGCATCCGCTTCTGAGCCTCACCCACGCAGCACCAGAGAGGAAGTCATGGCCATCACTCCCATCGACGTCACCATTTCGGACACCACCGCCCAGAAGCTCTCCGGGCCGGGGCGCGGCTTCTCGCTCAAGCCGCTGACGAACGCCATCACCGGCAACCCCATCCCGTTCTCGGCGCGCGTGCGTCTGAACGCGGACACCAACAACGTGCACGTCGTCGAGGATGACCGGGCGCTCTACTTCGACGGCGGCTTCTCCCAGCTTGAGCTGCTCGGAGGGACCGCCGGCGACAGGTGGCACCTGAACCTGATGGAGTACGCCGGCGACTCCATCAGCGGCGGCGTCACTGCAATGCGCTCGGCGTCGCCCATCATCGCCCAGAAGTCGACCTGGTCCGCGGCCGAGCTCGCGCGGAACACCGTCTGGTACCTCCCCTCTGTCACCGGGACCGTGGTGAAGGTGAGCAACACCAGGCCGGAGCCGTTCGACGTGAGCGGCTACACGCACCTGGTGCTCTTTGTGACCAACGACATCGCGCCTGACGACGCCACGCCCGGAAGCAGCCCGGTGCTGGAGGTGCTGATCGAGGTAGCGGGGGCTCCCAACGCGTCCACCGAGGCCCCGTATGGCTCCTTCCTGCACCAAGTGGCTCTTGGGGAGCAGCGGATGGTCTTCGTTGGTGCCGGGATGGCGGTCAACCTGGAAAACGAGGTCCCGCAGTCGGTCATCCTCCAGCGCTACCCCTGGGTGCGGCTGGGCTACCGGGTGACGGATGGGGTCAACAGCACCCTCACCAGTGCCGGCGTCTCCGAGGTGCGGTTGGTGGGGCTGCGCTGAGCCATGGCCGCCGCCACCGCGCAGCAGTCACAGCAGATTGACGCCGCGGTGGCGGAGCTGCGGCGCCAGTACCGCGCGGGCCTCGCTCGAGTCGAGGCCAACGCGGGGGGCTTCTTCCCCAGCTCCGAGCAGCAGGCCATCCGCAAGTCCTACCTGGACATGGGCGTGCTGCTCGAGCAGTGGGCCAGCACCTATCGCCGCTGGGCACTGGCCGGGAGGCGCGACGACGGCTCCGAGTACACGGTCGAGCGCTTCCTGGACTTCGGCCGCAACGACCTGGCCGACGCCGTCCAGAAGATTTCCGCGGAGGCCTACGACCGCAGCTTGTTCGCCGCGGTGAAGGCCGCCGCGGGGAGCATCGTCACTCCGGGGGCGTGGCCCTCGTGGGTGAAGTGGACGGCCGGCGCGCTCGCGCTCGCGGCCGTCACCGTCATCGCAGTCAACCTCGCCCGCGCGGCGAAGTGAGGTGCACCGTGGAACCACGAGATGCGTTGCTGGCCGTGGCGGCCTTCGCCGGTAGCTACCTGGGCCAGCGAGTGACGCGCAGCACGCTCGCGCAGCTGGTGCGCGATGCGGTGCACGCGGAGCTGCGGGGGAAGGACGGTGTGCTGTCGCGCATCGCGGCCCTCGAGGAGCGCGGCACGCGGTACTTGCGCGAGCTGGTGCGGCTGCGCGGGCGCGTGCGGCGCTTGGAGCCGGAGGGCGGTGCGAGCCATGTCAAGTAACCGCTGGGCGCTGGCCGCCGCCGGCGCCGCCATCCTCGGAGGCCTCGTGTACCTCGCCACCCGTCGCACCAGTCGCTTTGCTGTGCAGCTGCGCTCCATCATGCCGCGCCTCTCCCTCGTGGATGCGGGGCGGTACGCGGGCGAGCTGCTGGCGGCCATGGACGAGGGGGGCATCACCACGCCCGCGCGCCAGGCCGCGTTCCTCGCGCAGCTCGCGCACGAGTCCGGAGAGCTGCGGTACATGGAAGAGCTCGCCAGCGGAGAGGCCTACGAGGGCCGCAAGGACCTGGGCAACACGCAGACGGGCGACGGACGGCGGTACAAGGGCCGTGGTCCCATCCAACTCACCGGCCGCTCCAACTACCGCGCCGCCGGCGACGCGCTCGGCCTTCCGCTCGAGCAGCAGCCGGAGCTTGCAGCGCAACCCGATGTGGGCTTCCGCGTGGCCGCGTGGTTCTGGCGCTCGCGGGAGCTGAGCGCGCTGGCCGACGCCGGCAACTTCCGCGAGGTCACCCGCCGCATCAACGGCGGCTACAACGGCCTGGATCAGCGGGAGGCCTACTGGTCCCGCGCGCGCCAGGTACTCGGAGCCTGACCCATGCTGGACACGCTGATTCTCTACTGCCTGCTCCGCCGCGCCCTCCGTGCGGCGGGCCGCTGACCCTCGCCACACCCGCCGGAGGTACCGCAATGCATCCGTCCGAGAACCCCACTCCCCCCACGCCCAGCAAGGCGTTTCCAGACTTCAACAACAACGGCATCGCGGACTACCGTGAAGGGTGGTTCTGGCGCACCACCTGGCGCGCGTTTCGCTGGGCGGTGCATCGCTTCGCGGCGCCGCACACGGTGCTGTACAAGGCCGTCGAGGTGGCCGACCAGGCGCATGCCGCCATCGGCGCCGGCGCCGAGGACCTGGAGCTGCACGCCGTCTTCCCCGAGGGCGCCAAGGTGCCGCCGTCCTTCGATGTCTGTCCCGCCTGCAAGCGGTGAGCACCCGGCAGTAGTAGCCAGGGGCGGGGGTTGAGCTGCTCGAGCAGCTCCTCCCGCCCTTGTCGCGTCCGGCCCTCCACGCGCGTCCTGCAGGAGCGCAATGCGACGCATCGAGCGACCGCATTGCGCACGCCCTCGATGTCAGCGCGCGGGCTGCTCGCCCCCATCAACCGAGGTGGGCACCGGGCGAGGCGTCGCCACCGGCAAGAGACACTTGCCTTCGTGTGCGACCGTCTGGGGCGGGCACTTAGGCGGCTTCATCGCCAGCTCGAGCCAACACACCCCAGACAGCTCCGTCTCGAGGCCTGCGGTGCAGGGGGCCCGCTTCTGGTTGGGCACTGGGTGTGGCGCTGAACCAGGCCGCACCGGAACTGGATCGCTCTGCACGTCGACCGGCCAGGCCTCGCCAGCGAGCGGCGGTTGGGCGGGTTCCACGACGGGACCGAGGGCGGCGGGCACCAGCACTAACAGAACCATGGCCGCGGCAGTCGCCACTGCGTGCCAGCGCCGGCGCGCCGGGGGCTCAGAACGTGGCGTGCGGCGCGGCGGCAAACGACGTGCGGGAGGCATTCTGGCACAGGCCATGTTTGCCACCCTACACCCCACCCTCCCCAGGGCACATGGGGCCTCGACGTGCGTGGAGAGCGCCAGAAGATTGGCGCGTCAACCGCGCAAGCGACGCAATGCGCGTCACTGAGGTCTTGCATTTTTCTTGGCGCGCGAGCAGCCTTTGTCCCGTCCGCTGCGGGAAACTGCGGCGGGCACCGGGGAGTGTTAGCGCACTCGACCCGGTGCCCTGTCTCGACGTTTTGCCGACGCCGAGCATCCTGGTGGGTTCATGCGTTTGCCGCGCAGGGACACGCCCGGTTGGCACCCGGAACCCGGAAAGTGTGCACGTCGCTCCGCTAAGGGCGCGTTGTACGTGCTGAGCCAGAAGGGCTGGCGCGTGGTGGCGTCCCGTGGGGGCAATTTCCGCTGTTACAGGTAGCACGACCGGTGCCCTGCTGGCAACGCAATCACTGCCGACCTGTCGGGTTGGCGTGCGCCCAGATGGCCCAACGCATCTTATCGGACTCCATGTCAGAGGGAAACGGGGTGGCGCCGGGCGTCGTTCTCCAGCACCCGGTGCCCGGCTTTCACGCTTCTCGCCCCGGGCGTTGAGACATAGGGTCTCCGGCCCCTATGCGACTCCTCCGTTTGAGCTTCGCCGTCTGCGCGGCCGCGCTCGTCGTGGCCGGATGTCCCAAGCCCTCCGCCCCCACCGACGACGCGGGCGTCACTGCCCCCGGGTCCGAACCGGACGTGGGCGTCGACGCCGGTCCGGGCCCCGCGTCGTTCACGCTGCAGTCCATGCTCTCGGATGCCGGACTGGAAACCATTCCCCTCGTTGGCGAGGAAGAAGGCCGTCCGCTCATCGATCCCACGTCGACGCTCGAGCTGCGCAGCACGCAGGTACTCCGGAACTACCGCGTCCGCCTGTTCGACGAGGTCGATCGCGCCATGGTCTCGGACGACACCGCCGAGGAATCCCCGGCCGGGCTGCTGTACCGCATCTCCCTGCCCACACCGCTCAAGACCGGCCACAAGTACACCCTGGTCATCGACGCACAGACCGGCACGTCGATGACCGACGCCCAGGGCCGCGAGGTCGCCGACCTCCGGATTCCCTTCCAGGTCTCCGGCGAAAAGGAAAAGCCCCAGCCGCCGGCGAAGAAACAAAAACAGCGCCGGCGCTGACGCCGGGTCTCCACCGGCGGCTCCGCGGCCCGGATCATTCCCCTGGCACCGCGGAGCCCCCGCGCAACTCAATGTTCGGTCCGCCGAGGCGGCGTCTCCGGGAATACATCCGGTTCGAGCACGTCCGCGGACTCGCGCAGCAACTCCGCCTCCTTCACGGCCAGGAGCACCTCCCGCGCCGCCTCCGGCCGCCCATACGTGCGCCCCTGGACCACGAGGAACTCCCGGAGCGCGTCACGCAGCTCCAGGCCGGACTGGTAGCGCTCGGAGGGCTCTCTCCGGAGCGCCCGGTGCACCACGGCTCGCAGCGGCTCCGACACTCCCTGGGCCGCCCGCTCCACGTCCTCCGGACCGAAACGCGCGATGCGTGCCGCCATCTCCGTGACCGGTACCCAGCTCGGCTCCTCGCAACGCACCTCGGCCAGCGTGGCCGGAGCCGGGCCGGCTTCCCGCGCCGATTGCTCCACGTCCTCCAGGTCATACAGGTGCCTGCCCGTGAGCAGCTCCAGCATCACCAGCCCCAGCGAGAACAGATCCGAGCGGTGATCCACCTTCTCCAGGCGCATGCGCTCCGGGGATGCATAGGCGATGTCCCCGCGCAGCACGGAGGCCGTGGTGGCCTCCCGCCCAGGCAGCAGCGAATACGCCACGCCGAAGTCCACCAGCTTCACCTCGCCGCTGCTTCCCACCCGGACGTTCTCCGGGTTGATGTCCCGGTGGACGATGCCCAGGGGCCGCCCGAGCTCGTCCTCCAGCGTGTGCGCATGGTGGAGCGCGTCCGCGACCTCGGACACCACATGGCAGACGAAGGCCTCGGACATGGGCCGCTGCCGCATGGCCGACACGCTCAGCACCGTCTCCAGGGAGCGGCCGTCCACGTACTCCATCACCACGTACGGCAGCCCCCCGTGCAGCACCAGCTGGTACACCTTGGCGATGCCCGGATGGCTGAGCCGGTACGCCAACTGGACCTCTTCCTTCAGCCGCTGCTTCTGCTTCTCACTGACCGGCCGCGACAACCGCTTGATGATCACGGAGCCCGCCGGGCCCTGGGCATAACGGCGCCTGGCGAGCATCAGCTCACCATTGTTCCGCCTCCCCAATCTACGAATGAGTTCGTAGCGGGTCCCATTCGAGGTGAAGAGAAGCCGGGGGTGGTTCGAGGACTCGGGCCTGTCGATGGACATCTCGGGCGCTCCTTCGCGACGCCGACGCCGCGCCAGTGGAATGCCGGAGGTAGGGCCCAGACGCCGAACCTCCAGCGTCAGTCACCCTACCAGACCGGGCTGACACGCCCGCTTGACCTCTCCCCTCGGATACCCGAGCGAGTTGGGTCAGTCCTGGTGCAGATCGCGGTCCTGGGCGCGCACCCGCTCGAGCACCTTCAAATCCCTCTCCGTGGGTCCCAGCTCCAGGATGAGCCGGCTCACGTCGTAGAGGAGCTCGCCCCGCTCGAAGACGGGCACGCGCGGTTCGGAGTCCATGTTCAGGTCGTCCAACGCCCGGTTGTACGCCTTGTCCATCAGCGACCGGAGCTGGAACGAGTCATAGAGGTTGTATTCCACCAGGAAGCGCAGGGCCTCCACGTCTCCGCGCTCGCGGTACGCCCGCCACAGCAGCACCGCGTCCCAGCCGTTCACGCCCTTCATGTGCGGTGGCCGCGCCAGCCCCCACTTGTCCTCGATCTCCTTCAGCCCGCCGCCCATGCCCAGCCGCCGGCAGACGAACCGCAGGTCGATGTGGGCGTCCGGCGTCGGGAAGCGCTTGCCGAAATACTGGCGCAGCACCGGCACGTCGAAGCACGAGCCGTTGAACGTCACCCACAGCCGCCGCTCCGCCATGGCCTCCGGCAGATCGTCCATGTTGCGGCCCTGGATGAAGACCCGCAGGCCCGCCTCATCGAACAGGGCCACCACCGTGGGATTCTGTTCCTGCGCGCCATCCGTCTCGATGTCGAAGTAGACCGCGTCGCGCGCGAACTCGGGGTACAGCCGCCAGTGCTCGCGCTGTGGCACCATGGCCGCCAGGCCCTTCAGGTCGCGCCGCGCCAGGGCCTCGCGCGCCAGCTCCAACCGACGGCGCGCCCCCTCGTCCAGCTTCTGGCCCAACACCGCCCCGTTGCCAGGAAAGTCGTCCCAGGTCTGGATGCCCCGGGCCCACAGGTCCTTCTCCTTCCAGGGACCCACGCCGGGAATCAGCTGAAACGTGCGCCGCAGCATCAGCCCAGCGGATCCAACCTGCCCGCCACCAAATCCTCCAAGGGGGGGATGTCCGCTTCGCAGAATGGCAGCGCCTTCATCTCCGCCGGCGTCAGGAACGCCAACGCGTTCGCGCCCAGCGTCTTCGGCTCCCCCGACTCCAGCCGGGCCAGGTACAGCACCAGCTCCACCGTCAGGTCCGAATACTCGTGTCTGCCCGCCCATAGCCGCCTCCCCACTTGGAGCCGCACGTCCAGCTCCTCCCGGCACTCCCGAGCCAGCGCCTCCGGCTCGCTCTCCCCGGGCTCCACCTTCCCGCCCGGGAACTCCCAGAGCAACCCCCGGCTTCCACCGGGCAGCCGCTGCTGCACCAGGAACCGCGAGCCATCCCCGGGCTGGGGAATGAGGGCGGCCACCACGCGGACCGTCCTCTTCGCCGCTCCCTGCGTCAACCGCTCCTCCCATCCAGCCGGAGGGCGTACAGGTACCCGTTGTTGGACAGCACGTAGGCCTTCGTCCCCACCACCCGCGGCGGCGCCGACACGCCCTCGCCCGGATCCCACGCCATGCGCGCCTGTCCCGTCCGCGGGTCCACGAAGAGCAGCGAGCGCTGTACCGGCACCAGGAGCATCCCCTTCACCAACACCGGCTCCAGCCCCGCCCGTTCCTGGAGGGGGTTCGACCAGAGGAGCTTCCCGCTCTCCGCCAGGTAGGCATCCAGGCGGTTGTCCCCCACGGCCACGACCACCCCACCGTGCACCAGCAGCGAGGTGATGCCCTGCGCCACCGAGGTCCACAGCACGTCACCCGACTCGGCATCCAGCGCGTAGAGGCCGCCCGAGTACGAGGCCGCGTACACGTGGCCCGCCTCGTCCAGCACCGGCGCGGTGTCCACGTCCACGAACTGCCCGCTCTTGGGGGCCAGCGACTTCTCCCACCGCACGCCGCCGTCCGTCAGATCCAGCGACACCAGCGTGCCATCGGAGAAGCCCACCCAGGCCGTCTGCCCGCGCACCGTCGGCGTGGACGCCCGGTGGATGGTGAAACCCGCGGGCGGATCCCTCCGGTACAGCCACGCCAGCTCACCCGTCGCCCGCTTCACCGCGAACAGGGTGTCGCTCTGCGAGGCCACCAGCACCAGCTCGTCCGTGAGCACCGGCACCGTCGCCAGCGCCTCACCGGCCGCGTACTTCCATTTGGGCTCGCCCGTCTTCGTGTCCAGCGCGTACAGCACCCCGTCCGTGCTCGGCACGTAGACGAGGGTGTCGTCCACCGTCGCGCCCGCGTAGAAGCGGTTGCCCACCTTGAACCGCCAGGCCTCCTGGCCCTCGGCTCCGAGGCTCCGTACGAGCCCATCCCGGGTGAGCGTGATGACGCGCTCGTTCTTCGCGTCGTACGCCGGCTGCGCGTCCTCGCGTGGCGAGTACTCGAGCAGCGAGGGGTTGACGAGCGGCGTCCACCAATCCACCGAGAAGAAGTGGTGTGGCGGCTGCTTCGGAGCGGAGGTGACCGGGTTGCCGTACACCGGCACCGCGCTGCATGCACCGAGCAGGCTCGCCGCCGCGAGCCCACCCACCCAACGCTTCCAGCCGCTGGAGATCCGCATAGGTGGGCGTCTTACCCCGCGTCCTGCGTCTGGGCGGTCGCCGGGGGCGTCTTCGGCTCGGGCACCTTCACGCCCTGCGCCGCGAGCACCGCCAGCCGCTCGGTGGCCAGCCGTCCCGCCGCCGTGTTCGTCTGCGAGGCCTTCAGATCCGCCAGGATCTGCGCCGCCTCGTCCTTCTTGCCCTGCGCCACGAGGATGCGCGCCTGGTGGTACAGGCCCATTCCCTGGAGGAACTCGCCCGACTCCACCTTGGCCATGCCCTTGAAGGCCTCGAGCGCCTGGTCCAGCTGGCCCTTCGCCTCGTGGGCGTAGCCCTGGCCCTCGTAGGCCGAGGCCATCAGCGGATCATCCTTGCGCGCTTCCTTGATGAACTCGCCGAAGGCCGCCAGCGCGCCGTCATGGTTGCCCAGCCGGTACTCGGCCTTGCCCAGCGGCAGCGCCGCCGTCGCCGCGGCCTCCGTGCCCTTGTGCCCCGCACGGAAGTCGGTGAGCGACTTGACGATGGCCTCGTCCTTCTCCTTGTCGGACTTGAAGGGGGCCTGCTCGCCCTCCATGGGCTGCAGCTGCTCGTTGGTCACGACCACCGGCCGCGTCAGCACCTCCAGCGCCTGGCCGAGCTGCTTGGCGGCCCGCTCCTCGCTCCGGTTGCTGAAGTACTGAACCAGGGCGGCGATCAGCCCGCCCACGATCAGCACGGCCACCGCGGTGCCGATGAGCTGCCGCCGCTTCATCAGCCAGTCGCTCGCCTCGGCGCCGTACAGCTGGAAGGCATCCGGAGCACGCAGCTCCTGCTTCGTCATCTTCTCGGACTTCTGGGCCACGGTGGTTCGCACCTCTCTACAGGGTCGAAGGGCGCGCAATCTACGGAGCGCGCACCAGCAGTGTCAACGCGGACTGCCCTTAATGCTTCCCGGCCTGCTTCTTGGGTCTCTTCCGCGCCTCCCGCTTCGCCTTGCCCGGCCTCTCGCGGAACAGCAGCCGGAGGGGCACTCTCAAGTCGAACGTCTTGCGCAGCTGGTTGGTGATGTACCGCTTGTACATGTCCGGCACCGCGTCCGGCCGGTTGGTCGTGATCGCGAAGGTCGGGGGCGCCGTCCCCACCTGGGCCATGTAGTACACCCGGAGTGGACCTCGGCCCACGATGGGGGCCGGATGGCTCTCCTCGATGTGCGACAACAGCCGGTTGAGCTGCGGCGTGGGCGCCCGGTAGCGGAACTGGTCGGCCAGCTCCACCGCCAGCTCCAGCACCTTCTCCACCTTCGAGCCCGTGAGCGCCGAGGTGAACACGATGGGCGCGTACCCCACGAACTTCAGCGCGTGCTTGAGATCCTCACGGAAGATCTCCTGCTTGCGCTTGTCCTCGCTGATGAGATCCCACTTGTTCACCACGATGACCAGCGCGCGGCCCTTCTCCTCGGCGATTCCGGCCAGCTTCGCGTCCTGGTCCACCGCGGGCTCCGTGGCGTCCATCAACAGCACCGCCACGTCGCTGCGCTCCATGGCCTTGAGCGCCGCCACCACCGAGAACTGCTCCACCCGGTGCGCGATCGTCTTCTTGCGCCGGATGCCCGCCGTGTCCGTGAGGATGACCTGGCGCTTCTTGTACGTCAGCTCGGAGTCGATCGGATCCCGCGTGGTGCCCGGAATCTCGCTGGCCACCACCCGCTTCTCCTTCAGCAGCGCGTTGACCAGGGTGCTCTTGCCCACGTTCGGCCGGCCGATGATGGCCACCCGGATGGGACGCTCCTCCTCCGGCTCGGCCGGAGCCTCCTGCTCCTCGCCCTCCTCCCCTTCCTGGGCACCCCACTCCTCCTCGGCCTCCTCGCGCTCCCGGGCCTTCTTCCGGGCCTCGAGCTCCTCCGGAGTCAGGGGCGGCAGCTTGCCCACCACCGTCTCCATCATCGTGCCCACGCCCAGGCCATGCTCGGCGGAGATGGGGAACACGTCGCCCAGACCCAGCTTGAAGAACTCGGCGGCGTGCGCCTGGACGGACTGCGACTCGCTGTCCAGCTTGTTGGCGGCCACCACCACCGGCTTGCCGCTCTGGCGCAGGTAGGTGGCGACCTCCTGGTCCGCCGCCGTCAGGCCGGCGCGAGCGTCCGTCACGAAGACGATGACGTCACACTCCTCCACCGCCAGCTGCGCCTGCTCGCGCACCTGCTGCAGCAGGGAGTCCTTCTCCCCGGGCACGAATCCGCCCGTGTCGATGATGGTGAGCTCCCGGTCCTCGTACTCCACGTCCCAGTAATGGCGGTCGCGGGTGACTCCGGGGATGTCCTCCACCAAGGCGATACGGCGCCTGGCGAGGCGATTGAAGAGCGTGGACTTGCCCACGTTGGGGCGTCCCACGATGGCGACCAGAGGCTTCATGGCTTCCTACTCGTAACCCAACTTCTTGAGGCCCTCGGGACGCTCGCTCCAGCGAGGCTCCACCCGGACCCGTAGCGAGAGGTACACGTGCGCCCCCAGCAACCGCTGGATGGATTTGCGCGCGTCCGTCCCGATCGTCTTCAGCATCTGCCCCTGCTTCCCGATGATGATGGCCTTCTGGCTGTCGCGCTCCACGTAGATGGAGGCGGCGATCCGGATGAGGCCCGCCAACTTGCCGGGGGGCGTTCCAGGCGGTGGCTCGCGCTCGGACTCGTCGAAGAAGTCCACCAGGACCGCCGTCGAGTACGGAATCTCCTGCCGGCAGTGTCGGAGCACCTGCTCGCGGATGTACTCCGCCACCAGGGTCTTCTCCGCTTGATCCGTGAGCACGTCCTCGGGGAAGAGTGGTTCTCCCTCGGGCAGGTGCTGGAGCACCGCCTGGAAGAGATTCTCCACCCCGTCGTCCTCCTTCGCGGAGATGGGCACCACCTCGGCGAAGGGGAACTCGTTGCGGTACAGGTCGATGAGCGGCAGCAGCACCGGCTTGGGCACCGTGTCGATCTTGTTGATGACCAGGAAGGTGGGCTTGCCCGCCTTCTGCAGCCGCTCGAGGATGAACCGGTTGCCCGGACTCACCTCGGGTTTGTCCGCGCCCGTCGGCTCGACGACGAAGAGGACCAGGTCCACCTCGTCGGCCGCCTGCAGGGCCACGTCCACCATGTAACGGTTGAGCTCGCCCTTGGCCTGGTGGATGCCGGGCGTGTCGAGGAAGGCCACCTGCCCCTCCGGCCGCGTCACCACGCCCAGAATCCGGTTCCGGGTGGTCTGCGGCTTGGGAGAGACGATGGCGAGCTTCTCGCCAGTCAATTGATTGAGCAGCGTGCTCTTGCCCACGTTGGGACGGCCAATGAGCGCGGCGAACCCGCTGCGGTGTGTCTGCTGTGGAGCCATCTAAAAGCTTCGAAGGTCGAAGGTGATCAGGGAGCCCCCACCTTGGCGGGGGTCCCCAGGAACCGCACGGAACGACATGGAACAGCGGACCCGCCGTGAATCGCGCCAGGCGGGCGGACAACCGCCTCCAGGGCGGCCCGAGGGCCTAGGCCGGGGAGGTCGAGATGGTCAGCTTGTTGATCACCACATCCTTGCGCGGCCGATCGCCCGCGCCCTTGGGAATCTCGTTGGCGATGCGGTCGGCGATGTCCTGGCCCGTGACGACCTCGCCGAAGATGGTGTGCCGGTTGTTGAGGTGCGGCGTCGGCACGACCGTGATGAAGAACTGGCTGCCGTTGCTGTTGGGGCCGGCGTTGGCCATGGCCAGCAGGCCCTTCTTGTCGAAACGGCGGCCGCTCTGGAACTCATCCTTGAACTTGTAGCCCGGCCCGCCAATGCCCTGACCAAGCGGATCTCCACCCTGGATCATGAAGTTCGGGATACAGCGGTGGAAGATCGTCCCGTCGTAGAGCGGCTTGCCCGTCATACGCTCGCGCGTGCCCGGATGGGTCCACTCCTTCTCTCCGGTGGCGAGCCCCACGAAGTTCTGCACCGTCTCCGGCGCGTCCTTCGCGAAGAGCTTCACGACGATCTTTCCCTCGGTGGTATCGAAGGTGGCGTAGAGATCATTGCCCGCACGCGCCTCATCCATCATTCCCATGGCTGCCTCCCGGGTCGAAAACCCACGAATGGGCGCGGGACCTTATTCCTCGACCCCGGGGCGGCCAAGCAGTTTCAGACCGGGGTGTCGTCCTTCGGACCCGGGACAGGCGCTTGCTGGGGGGCCGGGGCGGCGGGCGCTGGCTGTTGTCCGGTGACCAGCCCCTCCTGCCACCGCTGCTCGAACAGCTGCAGGGCGATGTGTGCCGCGGACTGCTCCGCGTCCCGCTTGCTGTGCCCGGAGGCCCGCGCGTACGGGTCCGGACCGATGCTCACCTCGACCTCGAAGGTCTTCTGGTGCTCGGGCCCGGACTCGGAGACCACCTGGTAGCGGGGCGGCACCTTGAGGCGCTCCTGGACGATCTCCTGCAGCTGCGTCTTGAAGTCCCGGACGAGCGACAGCGTCACCTCGTCCAGGAGCTCGGAGAAGTGCCGCTCCACCAGCTCCCGGACCTTCTCCAGGCCGGAGCAGAGGTACACCGCGGCCATGATGGCCTCGACCGCATCGGCGAGGATGGAGCTCTTGTCCCGGCCCCCATGGCGGTCCTCGCCCCGCCCGAGCAGCAGCAGCTCGCCCAGCTCCAGCCGGCGGGCCACCCGGGTCAGCCCCTTCTCGTCGACGACGCGGGCCCGCAGCCTCGACAGCTCGCCCTCGTCGGCGTTGGGGAAACGGTCCATCAGCCGGTGGGCGATGACCAGGTTCACCACCGCGTCCCCGAGGAACTCCAGCCGCTGGTTGTCCTGCAGTCCCTCGTTGGGACGCTCGTTGACGTACGTCTTGTGCGTCAACGCGGTGCGGGCCAGCTCGGGACGGGAGAACGTCGTCCCGAGCCGCTGCTCCAGGGCCCGCACACACTCTTCGGGTTGCATCGCCACGGCCTACTCCGAGAGCTGGCTCGCGAGCTCCTCGGCGAGCGCGTAGGGATCCGCCTGGCGCTCGGCGATGCGCCCGGCCACCTCGTCCAACTGGCCACGCTCGCGCTCCAGCCGCGCCAGCGCGCTGCTCAGCAGCCGCTCGCGCAGCAGGGCCACGAACTGCGCCGCCGCCCGGTTGCGCTCCTTCTGCTTGCGCTGGCCCGTCTCCTCCAGGAAGGCCCGGTGCTCCTCGATGCCCTTGAGCAGCTCGGCCACGCCCTGATCCCTCGCGGCCATCACCTTGAGGATGGGCGGCTCCCACTCGCGAGGCCCCGCCGGCTCCTCCACGTGCGTGCCCTGGGCCTTGGCAATCACCATGCGGTGGTGGGCGTCATGGTCCATGGGCGGCGCCTTCACCGCGTGGCGCAGCTCCAGCATCATCCGCAGCTCGCGCACCACCCGGTCCGCTCCGTCCAGGTCGGCCTTGTTCACCGCGAAGAGATCCGCCACCTCGAGGATGCCCGCCTTGATGGCCTGGATGTCGTCGCCCATGCCCGGCACCGTCACCACGATGGTGGTGTGCGCCATCTGGGCGATGTCGATCTCATCCTGCCCCACGCCCACCGTCTCCACGATGATGACGTCGCGCCCCATGGCATCCATCACCCGGATGCAGTCGCCCGTGGCGCGCGACAAGCCGCCCAGGTGCCCGCGCGTGGCCAGCGAGCGGATGAAGACGCCCGGATCCGTGGCGTGATCCTGCATGCGGATGCGATCGCCGAGGATGGCGCCCCCCGTGAAGGGGCTGGTGGGGTCCACCGCGATGACGCCCACCGTCTTGCCCGCCTTGCGCAGGTGGGCGATGAGCCGATCCGTCAGCGTGGACTTGCCCGCGCCCGGCGAGCCCGTGATTCCAATGATGTAGGCCTTCCCCGTCTTCGGGAACAGCTCGCGCAGGGACTCGGTGGCCTCCGGCTCGCCATCATCGATGTTGCGCATCAGACGCGACGCGGCCCGCACATCGCCCTGCAGAACCCTCTGGGAGAGACTCGCACTCGCCTTTGCCAAAACCCTTACTCCTGTGGAGCGCCCGAGCCGACCAGCTTCACGGCCTCGGCGGGGACCTTCAGCAGGTCCGCCACCAGCGGGACGACTCCGGGGAAATCATCCAGTTCGAAACGTTCCGCCCATACCTTGCCCTGACCCCCGGCCAGCAGACCCCGGAAGGTGCGTCCGGCCACGCGTGCCACCGCGAAACGGTAGGGTCGGCCCTCGACTTCGAGCAGCACCAGCAGCTCCAGCCCGCTTCTCGGGGGCACGACCGCCCCCTCGCCAAAGGCCTGGAGGATCTCCGAGAAGCGGACCAGGCCCTCCCCCGCCGCCCCGGGTCGTTGCGTCCGCGCCGCCTCCGCGGGCCCCTGCTCCCCGAAGAGGGCGGCCAGGTAGCCCACCAGCGCGCCCCGCTCGCGGAACTCGGACAGTTCGAAGGTGTGCCCGGGCGGCACGGACAGCGCCTGCCCACCCCGCTCCGCGGCCGACACCTGGAAGTTGCCCTGACGATCCGCCACCAGTGTCAGCGCCAGCCCGTGCTCCTCCAACCGCGCGGAGAGGACCAGCGACACCGGATCCACCTGGGGGCTCAACCCCAGCGCCCGCAACTCCACCGAGCGCCGCTGCACGTGGAAGAGGTGCTCGTTGAAGGCGTCGGCCACCTCCGCCTCCACCTCCCGGGCCTCCCGCACCGCGCCGAGCGCGATGGGTCGCAGCCCCACCACCTCCGGCGGCGACACGGGCACCAGCCGCTCCTCCCTCACCTGGAAGGTCACCCGCTCCACCGCGCCGGAGCCCACCGGATGGGACAGGGGGTCGGTCAGGACGAGGGTCGCCTCCAGGCCTTCTCCCTCGCCCCGTACCTCCAGTCCGAGCTGTCGCAGCCGGTCCATCTCCATCACGCCTTCTTGAAGACCTCTCGGGCGATGATGGAGCGCTGGATCTCGCTGGTGCCCTCGCCGATCTCGCACAGCTTGGCATCGCGCAGGTAGCGCTCGACGGGGAACTCGCGGGTGTAGCCGTAGCCGCCGTGGATCTGCACCGCCTTGTTGCAGGCCCGCGTGGCCGCCTCGGAGGCGAACAGCTTCGCCATGGAGGCCTCCTGGCTGTACGGCTGGCCCGCGTCGGCCAGGTACGCCGCGCGGTGCACCAGCAGCCGCGCCGCGTCCGTCTCCGTCTTCATGTCCGCGAACATCCAGCGCAGACCCTGGAACTCGGAGATGGGCTGGCCGAAGGCGGTGCGCTCCCTCGCGTAGCGCACCGACTCCTCCAGTGCCCCGCGCGCCAGACCCACCGCCAGCGCGCCGATGGTGATGCGGCCCTTGTCGAGGATCTTCATCGTGTCGATGAAGCCATGGTCCACCTCGCCCAGCCGCTGCGAGTCGGGAACTTCCACGTTCTCCAGCACCAGCTCCGCCGTGTCCGAGGAGCGCATGCCCAGCTTGCCGTGGATGGAGCGCTGGCTGAAGCCGGGCATCCCCTTCTCGAGGATGAAGGCGGTGACGCCCTTCTGCTTCTTCTCCGGCGAGGTGACCGCCAGCACCACGAAGACGCTGCCCACGGTGCCCTGGGTGATGAACATCTTCGCCCCGTTGAGCACCCACTTGTCGCCCTTGCGGACGGCCGTCGTCTTCATGCCCGCGGCGTCCGAGCCGCTGCCGGGCTCGGTCAGGCCCCAGGCGCCGAGGTACTCGCCCGAGGCCAGCTTGGGCAGGTACTTGCGTCGCTGCGCGTCATTTCCGAAGACGCGCAGGTGGCTGGTGCCCAGCCCGTTGTGGGAGGCCACGGTGAGGGCCAGCGAGCCGTCGTAGCGGGCGATCTCCTCGACCGCCACCGCCACCGCCAGGGAGTCCATGGCGGCGCCGCCATACTCCTCCGACACCAGCATGCCCATCACGCCCAGCTCGCCCAGCTCCCGCACCACTTCCATCGGGAACTTCTCCTCCTTGTCCCACTCGCGTGCGTAGGGTTTCACCTTGCGCTCGCAGAAGTCACGGAGGGAGGCCTGAAGGGCTCGATGGCTTTCGGGAAGTTCGAAGTCCATGGTGGGGATGTATAGCAGAGGGAGGAGGGGGGACCATCAAACCGGGTAGACGCCGTGCTTCTTCGTCTCCCGGGGCTGGAAGCGCCGGGAATACAGCTCATAACGCTGCAAGAGCTCGTTCCTCAGCCGGTCGCCGGGGACGATCTCGTCCACCACCAGCTCGCTCGCCAGCTTGTAGATGTCCACGTCCTGACGGTACTCGTCGCGTAGCTGCTGGACGAAGGCGGCGCGCTCGGCCTCGGGCTTCTCCTGGATCTTGTTGAAGTAGACAGCGTTCACCGCCGCCTCGGGGCCCATCACGGCGATCATCGCCTGGGGCAGCGCCAGGGTCGCATCCGGAGCGAAGCCCGGTCCACTCATGGCGTAGAGGCCCGCGCCGTACGCCTTGCGCACCACCACGCAGATCCTCGGCACGCTGGCCTCGGACACCGCGGAGATCATCTTCGCGCCAGCGCGGATGATGCCCGCGCGCTCCACCTTGGTGCCAATCATGAAGCCCGGCACGTCCGCCAGGTACAGCAGCGGAATGTTGAAGGCATCACACAGCCAGATGAAGCGCGCCGCCTTGTCCGCCGAGTCCACGAACAGCACGCCGCCCTTGTACTTGGGCTGGTTCGCGACGATGCCCACCGGCCGGCCGCCGATGCGCGCCAGACCCGTGATGATCTCCTGGGCGAAGAGCTTCTTCACCTCGAACCAGCTGCCCTCGTCGATCAGCTCGGCGATGAGCGCGTGCATGTCGAAGGGCTTGTTCTGGTCCGCGGGGATGATCTCGTCCACCCGCTTGCCGCTGGCCTTGGGCGCCTTGAGCTCGGCCCGGGGTGGGGCCTGCGTGAAGTTCTCCGGGAAGAAGGAGATGTACTTCTTGGCCGCCTCGATGGCCTCCTGCTCCGTCTTCACCAGCACGTCGCCGACGCCGGACACCGAGCAGTGCATCTTCGCGCCGCCCATCTCCTCGAGCGTCACCTTCTCGCCAATGACCATCTCGGCCATGCGCGGGCTGCCCAGATACATGGAGGCGTTGCCGTCCACCATGATGACCAGATCGCAGAAGGCGGGGATGTACGCGCCGCCGGCCGCCGAGGGCCCGAAGAGCAGGCACACCTGCGGCACCTCGCCGGACATGTGCACCTCATTATAGAAGATGCGGCCCGCGCCCCGCCGGCCGGGGAACATCTCCACCTGGTCGGTGATGCGCGCTCCCGCCGAGTCCACCAGGTACATCAGCGGACAGCGCAGCTGCTTCGCCGTCTCCTGGATGCGGAGGATCTTCTCCACCGTCCGGGCACCCCAGCTGCCCGCCTTCACCGTCGAGTCGTTGGCCATGATCGCCACGGGCCGCCCCGCCACCTTGCCCAGGCCGATGATCACGCCGTCCGAGGGCAGCTCCGGCTCCACGTTGTTGGCCAGCTTCGCGTCCTCGACGAACGAGCCCTCGTCCACCAACAACCGGATGCGCTCGCGGGCGAACAGCTTGCCCGTCTCCCGGTTCTTCGCGTGGTACTTCTCGGCCCCGCCCTTCTCCACCTGGGCGATCTTCTCGAGCAGCTTCTGATCGAATGACATGGCGGGCGGGGGCATAGCAGAAAGGTGCTCGGCTGGCTGCCCTCTCCGTTCACAGGATGTCTTGGGCACGGCGCGTCATGACCCCGCTCTGACAGACAGCCGACGCCTGCCCCCCGCCGAGCCTCGTCATGTGCGCCCCAGGGGTGCCACCCCGCCTGCTCCTCCCTAGCTTCTTCTCCCACAGGGGTGGGCTCCTGGAAGACCACCCTTCGTATGGCCTCGGGCCAGGAGGAGAACGGAATGCTGTTCGCGAAGAAGGCCAAGTTGGCGGTGAAGAGCGACCTGTACCGCAAGCTCATCGCCCGGAAGCTCTTGAAGGACCTTCCGAAGTACGCCCGCAACCAGTGGGACGACTTCGATCCCGATGACGTGCTGCGCTACGTGGGCCTCACCACCTACAAGCCCGCCCGCAGCTCGTTCGCCGGCGTTGGCGCCTTCGTCATCGGCTGCGCCGTCGGTGGCATCGCCGCCCTCATGCTCGCGCCCAAGACCGGCACCGAGCTGCGCACCGACGTGAAGGACAAGGCCATGGGCTACCTCGGCAAGCAGGGCATCGGCACCACCGCGGGCGAGAAGACCGCCAGCGCCTAGTAGTTCCCTGGATGCCCGGCGGGCGGGCGGAGGAGCCCCAGGTTGTGCTCCCCTGCCCTCCCGCATGAGGCTCCACCCGGGGACCGGGCGCGCCGGAGGGAGGGCGCACCGGTCCCCTTGCTGTTCAAGCTCTTGAAATCACTCGGGTTTTCGCCCGCCGCTAGTACACGCGCAGCAGCTGGGCGCGGATGTCGAAGTGCGGCCGCCGGAAGTCGGGGACGATCACCTCGCCGCGCGTCTCCTCGAATCTGCCCGACAGAAACCCCAGCGGCATCAGCGCCGAGAGGTACGCCGCGTCCCCGGCATCGAGCTCGTCGAGCTTCGTCACCTTGAGCGTGCGCGAGAAGCTCACGTGCCCCTCGATGGCCCAGACACTGCGTACGTTCCCCTTCGCTCTCGCGGCGAAGTGCTCGGACGCGGGGGGGAGCGCCGCCAGCGACGGAGGGACCTTCTCGAGGACGTACGCATCGAAGAGCGGATTGCCGGAGCTCTCCACCAGCTTCACCGACAGCATCTGTCCCGTGGGAGTCTGCTCGAGCTCGATCTTCGCGTGCAGCGCGCCCGCGGCCTTGTTGTAGGTCTCGAGCATGTCGAAGGTCGAGGGCCTGGAACGGGCTCGCGAGCCCGCGGTCCCCGAGCGCGCCACGTCCTCCAGCTTGTCCGTTCCCGAGGGCTCTCCGACCGCGTCCGGGCTGCCCGTCGCGCCGTAACGCTGGACGCTCGCGAGCAGCTCGCGCAAGCCCTGGCCGCGTTCGGGCGTGGCCTTGAAGAAGTGTTTGAACACGCCCTCGTACGCGAAGAGCGGCGCGCCCGAGAGCCCCTTCTCCAGCGCCTTGTCCATGTCTCCGAAGAAGGAGTCGACGAGCCCGTTCTCCACGCGCAGCCTCGCCATGCCATCGTCGAGGAAGCCCTGGACGCGGCCCTGGACCCGCGCGCCCTCCTCGGCGAGGAGCTGCTCCCGGGAGGGTCCATCACCGGGCCTCAGTGTGCGGCCTCCGGTGGAGCCACCCCGGGTGTCGCCCATCGAGGGGGGCACGGGCAGTCCTCCGGGACCCGGGAACAGCCGCACGGCACGCGGTGCGTCTGGCACGGCCCCGGAAGGCGTCTCCGGCTCGGCGGCGGCCGGAGGCGGCGCGGCGGCCGTGGCGCCGCTCGGGGGTGGAGGGGCACTCAGAGACGGCGGGGCGGGAGTGCGCGGAGGCCTGGTGGCGGCGCGTGGCGGGCGGGGGGGCGGCGAGGCTTTCGGAGCCGGAAGCGTGGGGCGCGGCGGCTCCACGGGAGGTGGAGGCGTGCGCACGACGATTTCGACCTGCAGCGGTTGCCGGCTCGCGGTGGATGGCTCCCGCTCCGGGGCTGGCGCCAGGAACAGCACGAGCCCCAGGCCCAGGTGAAGGGCCAGCGAGAGGATCAGTGCCTGTGTCAGGCGCGAGCGCCGCATCGGCCCGCCACGCTGGCAGAGAAGCGCTCGCCGTACAAAGGAGGATGAGGGCACGCGTGTACGGAACCGAGCGGGGGGCCTGGCGATTCCCCGTCCGACCGAAGTGCTCGCGGCCTCCCAAGGGGGTGGTCCATGATGCGCGCGCCCCGCAGTTCCGAGGTGCCCATGAACTCCGCCTTCAAGCCTCGCGTGTGGCCGCTCGTCGCGGCGCTGCTCTCCACCCCCGCGCTCGCCGCCGATCCCAAGCCCGTGCCCCCTCCTCCCTCCTCCCCTGCCCCGGCGGCTCCCGCGGCCTCACCGGCCGTCGCCCCTCCGGCCCCGAAGCCGGAGGACGTGGCCACCCCGGAGGCGCTCGTGACGGCGCTCTATGACGTCATCTCCGGACCGAAGGGACAGGCCCGTGACTGGGATCGCTTCCGTTCCTTCTTCGCCCCCGGCGCGCGGATGATTCCCTCCGGCAAGCGCAAGGACGGCACCATTGGCTTCCGCATGCTCACGCCCGAGGACTACATCTCCACGTCCGCGAAGATGCTCCTCGAGGAGGGCTTCCGCGAGCGCGAGGTGCACCGCGTGGTGGAGCGCTTCGGTTCGCTCGTGCACGTCTTCAGCACCTACGAGGCCTTCCGCGAGGGGGAAACCAAACCCTTCATGCGCGGCGTCAACAGCATCCAGCTCGTCCACGACGGCAAGCGCTGGTGGCTGCTGACGGTGGCCTGGACTCCGGAGTCGCCGGAGCAGCCGCTTCCCGCGAAGTATCTCCCTCCGTCGAAGGGCTGAGGCCGAGGGCCGGGGCCGGGCTCAATGGGCCGCGAGGAGGAGGAGGAAGATCGCGTTCAATCCCAGTCCCACCGAGACATGGAGGGGACTGGCTCGCGAGGAGCCGACGGCGAGCTCCAGGTGCCCGATCGGTCCCGCGCACAGCTTCAGCCCGAGCTCCCCGCCATAGTTGAGCCCCTGTCCGGAGGGGGCTCCCGGAATCCCGCCGAGCATCACCCGCGCATACGGCACCACCCAGGTGGAGGTGAAGTGCTGGTACCCGATGAAGCCGTTGAGCTCCGCCGGTCCGGTGCCGAAGGCGGCGTGAAAACCGATGTCCAGCCGACGTGACAGGAAGGCCATCGGCTGCACGTTCAACGTCAGCGCGCCCCCGAGGCTCCCCGGGTAGCCCACCCGGTAGTGATAGACGGCTTCCACCGCCGGCTTGTCGATGGCGGGCGCGTCGAAGCGCAAGTCCCCGGCGATCTCCAGCTCCTGGGGACCACCCCGAGCCTGGTAGAGATCCGCCAGGGCCTCGTAGGCCTCCGGGAACTCCTCCAGGTACGCCTTGCGGAGCGGGTGCTCGGCGCCCTCCAGCTCGCCGCGCTCCATCATGAGCCGGCCCTGCGTGATGCAGCTGGTGGAGATGCCCCCCTCGCAGGCCTGCCCGTAGGCGGTCTCGGCCTCCTGCTTCGCGCCCCGCTGGACCAGCTCGTCACCCCAGTCGACGCACGCGCCCGGGCTGCCCGCCGCGCAGTCCTTCTGGGGGTGGTAGGCCGCCGAGGTCGCACAGGCCGCCGTGACGAGCGGCAGCAGCGCGACAAGCCACTGGAGGGGGGGTCGTTTCATGTCACCGGGAGATTACCTCTTACCAGCACGGTGGGAGACGGACCTGGCCCTCGCCACGCCCGCGTCACACGTGACGCGAGATGACTCCATCTGCTGGGAGTCTCTCCAATGAGAGCCCCGCGAGGAGGAAGACCCATGAACCCAGAGACCATCATCCGTGCGTGGAAGGATCCGGAGTTCCGCGCGCGCCTCACCTCGGAGCAACTCCACACACTCCCCGAGAACCCCTCCGGCAGACCGATGACCGAGCTCGGTGAGGACGACCTGGAGGACGTCGTGGGTGGCGGAGTGCCCGTCATCACCCGTCCCACTGTCTTCACGACCCGGCCCCCCACCTTGACCATTCTCACCACGAGGGGAAGCGCCGTCGACGCCTGCCCCAGCGCCCTCGGCTGCACCACGACCCTGACCATCCGGCAGACCACGATCGCCGAGCTCGGTTGACGTCCCCCTCGGCCTGGCGGTCTCCCCTCGGAGCCCGCCAGGCCCACCAGCACACTCGAGGACGACCAGGACGCGTGAGCCCTACTTCAGCGAATCCAGGTAGGGCCGGTGGCTGTTGGTGAACTCGAAGTTCGCGAACGCATCCCAGTTTACCGACCAGGACATCAGTCCCCGGAAGCTCTTGTTGTTCGCCGGGTTGCTGCGCACCGAGTAGGAGCCGATCGGGATGCCCTTCACCAGGGCATCCACGGCCTTCTGCACCTCGGCGGGAGGCGTGTAGCCACCGCCGGCATTGACGTTGGCCGGCAGCCCGATGACCACCTGATCCGGACGGAGCGCGGGGAAGAAGTTGTTCGGGTTCTTCGCCACGGGGAAGCCGGTCAGCAGCATGTCCGTCATCGCGACATGGAAGTCCGCGTTGCCCATGGTGTGGTACTGGTCGTCGAGTCCCGTGATGGGTCCGGAGTTGTAGTCCTGGACCTGCAGCCAGTCGAGGATGTCCCTGACGGCGTAGAGGACCGGCAGGTAGGCACCGGCCCGGTTGTCACACCCGGAGCAGGTCCCGCCGTAGAACGCATAGCCGAGCTGCACGAAGAAGGTTTCCGGCGCCATCGTGAGCACGAACTTCGGGCCCACGCGGTCATGGATGGAGCGGATGGCGGAGATCAGGTTCTTGACGACGGGGGTCGTCGGATTCTTGAGGTCCCCATCCCCGGCGTTGAGCGACAGGGAGTGGCCCTCGAAGTCGATGTCCATTCCGTCGAACCCGTACTTGTCGATGATGGCGTTCATCGAGCTCACGAACGCATCCCGGGCCGCCGTGGTCTCCAGACGGACCTGGCCGTTGGCGCCGCCGATGGAGATCAGCACCTTCTTGCCCTGGCTCTTCAGGTAGGCCACGTCCGCCTTGAAGTCCGCCTCGGTGGAGTTGTACGGCGTGAAGCCGATCGTCCCGCCCGTGGAGCCATTCGTCGGCTCGGCGAAGGAGACGTTGATCACATCCCACTTGGGCGACACGTTGCGCAGGCGGATGAAGCCCGAGCCGTTGTCGAAGTTGTGCCAGTAGCCGACGAGGATCTTGCTCGGGATGTCGCTCGAGGGAGCATCCAGCGTCTTCACGCTCACCGCGGTGCTGGCCGCGGACCGGTTGCCCGCCGCGTCCTTCGCCTTCACCGTGAAGCTGTACGTCGTGCTCGCGGCCAGGCCCGTCACCGTCGCGCTCGTGCCGCTGGCCGTCGCCGCCACGGTCGTCCCGCCGTTGGTGAACACCTCGTAGCCGGTGACGGCCACGTTGTCCGTCGAGGCCGTCCAGGTCAGCGAGACGCTGTTGCTGGTCGTCCCCGTCGAGCGCAGGGACGTCGGAGCGGTCGGCGCCTGGGTGTCGTTGCTCTGCGGGTCGGTCGTCACGCTGTACGCGCTGCTGGCCGCGGACCGATTGCCCGCCGCATCCCTCGCCTTCACCGTGAAGGTGTACGTCATGTTCGCCGACAGGCCCGTCACCGTGACGCTCGTCCCGGTGGCCGTCGCCGCCGCGGTCGTCCCGGCGCCGATGAACACCTCGTAGCCGGTGACGCCCACGTTGTCCGTCGACGCCGTCCAGGTCAGCGAGACGCTGTTGGACGTCTTGCTCGTGGAGGTCAGCCCCGTCGGAGCGGAAGGCGCCTGGACGTCCACGGTGCCGCCGGTCTTCTCCAACCACAGGGCCGGAACATTGGGCGGCTCCCACCCGGGCAGCGACTGATGTGCCTGACGGCAGTCGTACGCCTTGCCTCCATAGGTGACGGAATCGCCGACGACGTAGTTGATGTACGCCGCCCAGGCGCCGCGATCGGCGGCGGAGGCCATGGCGGGAATCAGGCTCGTCATCAGCGCGGCCATGACCGCCAGGACGAGCACCTTCTGTCCCAATCCTCTGTTCAGCTGAGAAACATTCACGACTGCCCTCCCGTGAAAAGACGGCGGCGTAGCGCCCGTTCCATGGGAGGGCTGGACCCGATTTTTCGGGTCAGCGCCTCGTCAGTCTTCTTCGCCGTCGCCCTCCCGCCAGACGGGGCGCACCTCTCGGGTCACGGTGCCCTCGGAGGGAATCTCCAGCTCCTCGAGGTGGAACGGTGGCCCGTCCGCATCCGCCAGGATGAGGAGCGTGGCACGGCCCGGAGGGACATGGCGGAGCACCCACCACTCGTCCGACTCCCCTTCCCCGCTGCCGGTCAGACCCCCACTGAGCGCCCGCTCCAGGTCGAAGTCCTTCGTGATGGGCGGAGCACCGCCGGGCCGGATCCACACGCTGCGGATGTCCTCCTCGTCCTTCACCCTCACCCTCACGGTGGCTCCGCCCTGCTCTCCCTCGAAGGAGAGGGACACCCGGCCGCTGGCGGGCACCTGCACTCGTCGCGGGCGGAAGAAGAGGGGGTCGGTGCCTTCCTCGAGCGGACGCAGCCTCACCGTGTAGTTGCCCGGCTCCAGGCCTGTCAGGACGTAGGTTCCTTCCGGGGCGTAGATGCCCCTGCCTCCACCCTCGTCCCGCTCGAAGTCGAGATCGGCTCCCACGAGGCCGCCCCGGGCGTCGCTCACGCGCACCTCGATCCGAGCCCCCGCCTCCAGCCGCACGGTCACCTCCTCCGTCCGGGCATCCAGGGTCAGGCGCCGCGGCCAGTGCCCTTCATCCTCCACCAGAAGCGTGAGGGGCCGGGCCTCCACATGGGGCAGCTCGAAGGTGCCATCCTCCTTCACCTCGACGGACTCCCAGACACCCGCGGTGGGCTTGGTGGATTCCAGGGTCGCGTCGGTGAACCGGAGGCTCGCACTCACGGGCTCGGACGTCTCGGCGTCCAGGATCCGGCCCCTCACCCTCCGGCCCGGACCCATCCGGAGCTCGCCTAGGTCCACGTCGAGGCCCTCGGTCACCGGCACCGGGCGCCGCACCGGCGCCATTCCCGAGGCGGTGAGAGTGAGCGTCTGGATACCGGACTCGGTGAAGGGCACGGCGAAGGCGCCCCCCAGATCCCTCCGGGACTCGCCGTTCACCTCGAAGCGGGTGATGGGGGCGCCCGTCGGATCGACGAGCCTCCCGCGGATGTGCCCCAGACGCTCTAGGACGAAGCGGACCTCCGGCGTTCCCGCGTTCACGCGGGTGGCTTCACCTGGCGGCCGGTGGCCTTCCTTGCTGACGGACACGTCGTACGCGTCCTCCACGAGGTAGCGCAGGGTGAAGCGTCCATCGGGACCCGAGCGCACGGCCGCTGGTGCGTCGTCGCTCGAGATCTGGATGTACTCCTCGTCCTGACGCCAGGGGGGCAACGAGGACGGGCTCGCCTGGAGGGTGGCTCCTTCGACGGGTCGTCCCGTGCCATCCACGACCACCCCGGACAGGGTCCACCCCGTCTCGAGCCGAAGGGAGACCTCCACCTGCTCCTCCTCCTTCACCTCGACGGGGTGCGCGGTCGAGCGCTCCACGCTGGCCGACGGCACCCGCGCCTCCAGCATGTAGCGGCCCGGCCGGATTCCCTGAATCAGGAAGCGCCCCGCTTCGTCCACCTCCTCCCTCTCCTCCCAACCGCCCGTCTCGCCCAGATCCCACAACACCACCTGGCCCTGGGTGAGCGGGATGCCCTGGGCGTCCGTGAGGGTTCCCGACACCGAGCCCCCTCGACTCAAGACCCACCGGAGGCCCTCGGCGGGCGCCTGGACGAAGAGGTGCGCGGACACCATGGACTCGTCCTGGCACGAGAGCATGTAGGAACCCGGGAGGGCGGGATCGAACGCGAAGCGGCCGGCCTCGTCGGACACGACATGCCCCAGCGCGCTGCCATGACTCCGCCCGGTGTACAGCATGGAGAGCTCGATGTTCGGAAGGGGTTGCCCGTCCTTGTCGACCACCGTCCCCAGCACGGAGGCGGCCCGCTCGAGCGTGAAGTCCAGAGGCCCCGAGCCCCGCTCCAACGCGTGCTCCAGTTCGATCTCCCGCCGGTACCGCTCCGCCTCGACGCGAAGCTCGTGGAGGCCGGGTTGCAGGGGTCCGAGCCGGTAGCGCCCATCCGGGCCAGTCAGGGTGTGGCGGGCCCAGCCGCGCGTCTCCAGGTGGCTCATGATCACGCGAGCGCCGGGCACCGGGTGTCCCTCCTTCTCGCGGACCGTGCCCTCCTGGAAGAACGCCTCGCCCAGCTGGAGCACGACCTCGTCGGGCCAGGGGGTGTCCTCCTCCAATACCAACTGCACGAAGGCGAAGCGCCCCGCCTGCTCCGCGGTGAGTCTGTACTCGCCGGAGGCCAGGGGCTCGAAGCGGAACCGGCCCTCCCCGTCCGTCCTCACCGGCCTGACGTCGCCCTCTGTCGGGAACCGGGACTCCAGGATCACCTGGACGCCCGGCACGGGGGCTCCACCGGACAGCACGCGACCCGTGAGGCGGCGCGGGCGGATGAGCTCCAGCTGTGGCGCCAGCGCGTTCAGCACTCCCGCTGTGAAGAGTCCAGACATCCAGCCCTCCGCGCTGACGGCGAGCAGGTAACGAGACGCCGGGAGGGGGCCGATGCGGAAGCGGCCATCGGAGCCGGTGCGCGTTTCGAAGAACCGGGTATGTCCCGCGTGGATCACGGTCACCCGTGCATCGGCCAGGGGCGTCTGCTCGCCGAGGACGATGCCCTCCAGCGTGAGGCCCACCTCGAGCCGCAGCTCCACGCCGTCCACCCCCGCGGGCACGCCGGTGCGCATGACCGCGCCGTGCTCTCCCAGCACCCAGAGCGCGAAGGCGCCCGGCGACAGTCCCTCCAGGACGAAGGTGCCATCCCCCGCCGTGATGGCCTCCGCGTGAACGGGCGCCTCGCCCTCGTACGTGTCCACGAACTCCAGGATTCGCGGAATGGATTGATGCATGCACTCGGGGAGCCGCTGGGGCCAGGCTTTCGCCAGGAGCTCATCCTCTCGCGGTGGGCACGGCAGCTCCGAGAGGGTCCGTCCCGGCTCGGGCCGCGACGCGGAGACACGCACGCCAGCGACCGGGCCTCGGTCATCGAGCACCACGCCGCGAATGCGAAGGGCGCCGCTCGGAGGGAGAACAGGCGAGACTCCAGGGCGTCCCGCCCGCACGCCGGGCGCGGAGGAAGCCGAGGACGACACCGGGCGGGAGGGCTGGGAACGAGGGCTCTCACGAAGCACGAGTCCCACCGCGAGCAGGAGCCCCGCCACAGCCACGACCCCCAACATCCATCCGCGCATGAGAGCTCTCTCCGAAGCGGCGGCGAGGATATCAGCTGCCCCTGGCTGGCGCCGCCGCGATACCTTCGAGCCCACCACTCGCATCTGCTCGAAAGGCCGCGTCATGAAACTCTACGAAGAGCTGGCCGATTGGTGGCCGCTGGTCTCTCCCCCGTCCGACTACGCCGAAGAGGCCGCCGAGTACATCCGGCTCCTGCGGGCCGCCGCGTCCGGGCCGCTGAAGGAGGTGCTCGAGCTGGGCAGTGGCGGCGGCAACAACGCCAGCCACCTCAAGCGCGAGCTCTCGCTCACCCTGGTCGAGCCCTCCGAGCGGATGCTCCAGGTGAGCCGCGCGCTCAACCCCGAGTGCGTGCATCTCCCCGGCGACATGCGGACCGTGCGCCTCGGCCGCGTGTTCGACGCCGTGTTCGTGCACGACGCGGTCGACTACATGATCACGGAGGCCGACCTGCGCGCCGCGCTGGAGACGGTGGCCACGCATCTGCGGCCCGGCGGGGTCGCATTGGTCGCACCGGATGCCACGCTGGAGTCCTTCGAGCCCGGCACGATCCTGGAGGGCGGAGACGAGCCGGCCGCTCCGGATGGGCGCGCCCGCTCGCTGCGCTACATCGAGTGGACGCTGCCGCTGGAGCCGGGCGCGACCTTCGTGGACGTCCACTACGCGCTGCTGCTGCGCGAGCGCGATGGGAGCGTCCGTGCCGAGCACGACGCGCACCGCAACGGCGTGTTTCCGCGGGCGACCTGGCTGCGGCTCTCCGATGAGGTGGGGCTCGACGCGCGTTTCGAGCCCCGGATACTCGGTGGCGAGGAGTACGACACCCTCCTCGCCGTCAAGCGCCGCTGAGCCAGGTGGGGGACGTCCTTTCAGGAGGGAGGTCCCGGGCGCGCTCGGGAGCAACTGGTCCGACAGTCGGACCAGTTCGTCCGAAGCGCGCCCGGAAGGTGCTCCGTCTTTCTGACCCAGCCTCAGTTCACCTTGACGGAGATGGGAGCCGAGAGGGTGACGTTGCCCGCCGCGTCATAGGCCCTGGCCGTCAGCGTGTGCGTCCCCTTCGGCGCCGTCAGCAGGTTCCAGCTCACGCTGTAGGGCGCCGAGGTGTCCGTGCCCATGACGGTGGCGCCGTCGTAGAACACCACCTGGGTGACGCCCACGTTGTCACTGGCACTGGCTTGAATCGTGGTGCTCAGTGACAGCGACGAGAGCGTGGCCCCATTGGCCGGCGAGGTGATGGCCACGGTAGGCGCGGTGTTGTCCACCGTGACGGTGCGGCCGGCGGACACGGCGACGTTGCCCACCGCGTCGTAGGCGCGTGTGGTGAGCGTGAAGGTGCCATTGGCCACGCTCGTCGTGTTCCAGCTCACCGCGTAGGGCGCCGTGGTGGCCGTGCCGAGCAGCGTCGTACCCGCGTAGAACTCGACCCGCTCCACCCCGACGGTGTCGCTGGCGGTGGCGCTGACCGGGACCGTTCCCCGGATCCGAGCGTTCTCCGCGGGAGTGCTGATGGCCGTCGTCGGGGCGGTGTTGTCGATGGTCACCCCCACCCCGGCCGAGGTGCGGACGTTGCCGGCCTTGTCATAGGCCTTCACCGTGAGCGTCTGGGCCCCGTCCGCCAGGGTGGTGGTGTTCCAGCCCACCGAATAGGGCGCGCTGGTGTCGGAGTTGATCAGCGTCGTGCCCCGGTAGAACTCGACCTTGGAGACCGTCTGGTTGTCGCTGGCGGTGCCCGTGAGCACCACACTGCCTCGGAGGAACATCCCCTGCGTGGGTGAGGTGAGCGCCGCATCCGGCAGGGTGTTGTCGGTGGTCACCGCGACCGAATTGGAGGTGCTGACGTTGCCCGCGTGGTCGTAGCCCTTCGCGGTGAGCGTGTGGGCCCCATCCACCACGGAGGTGCTGTTCCAGCTCACTTCATAGGGGGCGCTGGTGGCCGTGCCGATCAGCGTCCCGTCCGCGAAGAACTCGACCCTGTCCACCCCCGAGATGCTGTCGCTGGCGGTGGCACTGATCCGCACGGCGGCCCCACCGACCTGGGCGTTCTGCACCGGTGAGGAGATATACGGCGCCGGCCCGGCGTAATCGACGATCACTCCTACCCCAGCGGAAGTGCGGACGTTGCCGGATTTGTCATAGGCCTTCACCGAGACCGTATGGGGCCCCTCTCCCTCGACCATGGTGAACCACTCCACCGAGTAGGGCGCGCTGGAGTCGCTCTGGAGCAGCTCCCCATCCACGTAGAACTCGACCCTGGAGACCGCCTGGTTGTCACTGGCGGAGGCCTCGAGCAGGGCGTACATCGGGAGGAACATCCCCTGCGTGGGGGAAGTGAGCGCCACGTCCGGTGGGGTGTTGTCGACGTTCACCCCGACCGCGGGAGAGGTCCCGGTGTAGCCACCGATGTCGTAAGCCTTCGCGGTGAGCGCGTGGGCCCCATCCGCCACGGTGGTGCTGTTCCAGCTCATGTCGTAGGGCGCGCTGGTGTCCGTGCCGATCAGCGTCCCATTGTCGTAGAACTCGACCCGCTCCACCGCCTGGCCGCTGGCGACGGTTGCGGCCAGTGAGACCATTCCCCTCACCGGCGCGTTGTTGGCGGGAGCGGTGAGCGTCACCTCCGGGCTCACGTCCACCGCGAAGGCCACGTCGTCGTGGTCGTCCAGGCTACCGGAGCCGCACCCCAGGCTGCCGTAGTTGCTACCCGAGCGGAATCGGGCGCGCACCGCCTGCAAGAAGCCCGCGGGCAGGACGTATTCCGCCGAGAGCACCTGGGTCCCCGTCGTGCCCGGCCGCAGCGTGGTCAGGAACGTCCACGAGGGATTGTTGGCATCGCTCGTGGAGTACAAATCGAGCGCATCCATGGAGGTGTCGAGGACGCCGACCTGGACTTCGATCCGGACGCGCCGGCCCCGCGCGAAGAGCCCTCCATCGACGCTGGACACCTTGAGCCGATGGATCTGATGCCCGGTGCCGCCGTTCCCCGCTCCGTCGGCACAGGTCCCGTTGATCGTGTTGGGAGCGTTGGACTCCAGGGAGGACCGGCCACTCACGAGGGTCGTGGTGTCGCAGACGTTGCTCAGCGTGGTGCACTTCGGCACGCGGAGCACGGAATCGTACACGGCCGCGCCGGTCTGGTTCGTGGACACCGGGACGCCGGTGCTCGTCGCCATGTTGTCCAACGTGTCATGGGCCCTGGCCGTCAGCGTGTGGTTCCCGTTCGCCCACGAGCCGCTATCCCAGTCCACGGCGTAGGGAGCCGTCGTGTCGCTCGCCAGCAACACCCCGTCCACGAAGAACTCCACCCGGGCCACTCCGGAGGCATCGGTGGCGTTCGCCGAGATCGTCACCGGCCCGACGAGCACCGCACCACTGGTGGGCGAGGTGATCGACACGGAAGGCGGCGTGAGCTCGGGCACGGACGTCACCGTCACCTGCGCCGAGGTCCCCATGTTGCCCGCGGCGTCGTAGGCCCTGGCGGACAAGGTGTGACTCCCGCTCGCCATCGAGCGGCTGTTCCAGGACACGGCGAAGGGAGCCGTCGTGTCGCTCGCCAGCAACACCCCATCCACGAAGAACTCCACCCGGGCCACCCCCAGATTGTCCGTGGCATTCGCGGAGAGGGTCACGGACCCGGTCACCTTGCTGCCAGGGGCGGGAGCGGTGATGGCGACCACCGGCGCCGTGAAGTCGTTGTCCGTCGTCACCGTCACCGGCTGCGAGGCCTTCACGTTTCCGGCCAGGTCTCGCGCCCGGGCCGTCAGTGTGTGGCCGCCGTTGGCGGCACTCCGGGTGTTCCACTGCACGCCGAACGGTTCCGTGCCATCCGTTCCGATCAGGGTCTGCCCGTCATAGAAGTCCACGGCCACCACGCCGAAGTTGTCGCTCGCCGTGGCCGACAGCAGGACGGTTCCCGTCAGCGTCGCTCCAGGGGCGGGCGCGGTGAGCGTGGTCTGCCCTGGAGGAACGGAGTCCGTCTCCTGGGCGACCACGAAGGCCAGATCGTCGCGATCGTTGAACGAGGCCTCCGTCGGGGACTCGGCGCAGGCCCCGGGGCCGTTGACCAGGTTGAAGGCCGCGCGCACCGCCTGCAGGCTGCCCGCGGACAGCACGTACTCCGTCGACAGCGTCTGCGCGCCCGTCACCGTGGGCCACAGCGTCGTGAGGTAGGTCCACGAGGGATGGGTCGCATCCGTCGCGGTGTACAGATCCAACCGGTCATAGGACAGGGACAGGGGGTTATCGACCACCACGTCGACCTCGAGCCGCACCCGCTTTCCGGCGGCCAGGGCCGTCCCATCCGCCCGGCTCACCCGGATCCGCGAGACGGACTCGGCTTGCGATTCGGTGCGCGCGCCATCGATACACTCGTCCAGGGTGTTGGGCGCGTTGAGCTCGGGACCGTAGTAGTACCCTCGTCCCCGGACCAGCCCGCGGGTGTCGCAGCGATCCGTCACGGTCTCACACAGAGGCGCCGTCAAGACAGGGTCGTAGCGCGCGTTGCCCGCGTTGCTCGCCTCGACCGTGATGGGCGCGCTCACGGCCGACTGGCCCGCTCCGTCATACGACTTGACGCTCAACGTGTGGCCGCTGTTGGACACGCTCACCGAGTCCCAGGCGAGCACGAACGGAGCCGTCGTGTCGGTCCCCACGAGCGCGCCGTCCACGAAGAACTCCACCCGCGTCACCTGCCGGTCATCGCTGGCGGCCACCTCGATGGGAACGATGCCGCTCACGGTGGCCCCCGCGGCGGGCGCGGTGATGACGGGCGTGGACGGAGGGGTGAAGTCGTTGTCCACGACCACGTTCACGGTGCTCACCGAGACGTTGCCGGCCACGTCGTAGGCGCGCGCGGTGAGGGTGTAGGGCCCGTTGGGCAGCGGCCGGGTCGCCCAGCTCCAGGTGTAGGGGGCCTGGGTGTCCGTCGTGAGCAGGTTCGAGCCCGCGTAAAGCTCCACGCGCTGCACGGCGAAGTCGTCGCTCGCCTCCATCTGGATGGTGACGACGCTGTTCACCGTGGCGCCCTCCCCTGGAGAGGTGATGGCCACGATGGGCGGCGCGGGGTCCGGATCCTGGCCCACCGCGAACACGAGGTCGTCATGATCGGTGCTCCAGCGACCCTGGACGCAGGTCTTGGTGGAAGAGCTGAGATCCTCGGTGAGCACACCCCGGATGACCTGCATCCCGCCCAGGGGAAGCAGGTACCTGGCCGTGAGGACCTGGAGGCCTTGCTTGATCGGCCACAGGGTCGCGATATGGGTCCAGACGGGATTGCTCGCGTCGGCCGCGGCGAGGAGCTCCAGGTGCTCGTAGGTCGCGTAATAGGGACTCTGCTTCACATGGATCGTGGCCTGGATCGTCACCTCCCTGCCTTGCTGGAAGGTGGAGCCATCGCTCGGGAAGACGAGGAGCCGCTCCAGCGAAGGGCTCTCGAGGTACGTGCCACCCTGCCCGTCCGCGCAGAGGCCGCCCAGGGTGTTGGGCTGGTGGAGCTCGGGACCGGAGAGCCCTCGACCCTCCAGGAGCCGTCCCGAGTCGCACCTGCCCCCCACCAGCGTACAGACGGGCGTTCCCGTCGCGGGCTCGAACATCGCCTCCCCGGCGTTGGCGAGCGTCACTCCGACCGGGGTGCTCACTCCCTGGTTGTAGTGGATGTCATAGGCCCGGGCGGAGAGCACCACCGGTCCGTTGAGGGTGGTGAGGCTGTTCCACGCCAGCTCATAGGGCGCCGTATCGTCCGAGCCGATCCGTTTGTCGCCGAGGAAGAACTCGACCCTGGCGATGCCCGATTCATCCGTGGCGGTGGCGGACAGGGGCACCGTGCCACTCACCGTCGCACCGGCGGTGGGCGCCGTGAGGAGGACTTGAGGCGGAGTCTGGTCCGCCCCGTTGCCGCGGGCGTACAGGAGCCGGTACGAGGGATCGGAGATGCCCGGGTACATCACATCGGGCGTGGCGCGAGTGGTGAGCTCGGTGGAGACTTCCGCGGGCGAGGCCTGGGGGTGGGCTTCCAGGTAGAGCGCCGCCACACCCGCCACGTGCGCGGCCGCCATCGAGGTGCCATCGAGCGTGTTCGTGCTGGTGTCGTTGGTGATCCAGGCCGAGGGGATGCCGGTGCCCGGCGCGTAGAGGTCCACGCAGTCGCCGGAGTTGGAGATGGAGGCCACGGAGTCGCTGGAGGTGCTCGCCCCGACCGTCAGCGCGGCGGGAACCCGGCCAGGGGACATGAGGCACGAGTTCAGCGAGCCCGTCTTGCCGGCCGAGACCGCATAGGTGACTCCGGCGTTGATGGAGCGGGTGACCGCGTCGTCCAGCGACGTCGTCGTGGAGGTGGCCAGGCTGATGTTGGCCACCGCCGGCTTGATGTGGTTGGCGGTGACCCAGTCGATGCCGGCGATCAGATCGGACACATAGCCCGCGTTGGTGCAGTCCATCACCCGTACGGAGTGCAGGGTCACCCCCTTGGCCACGCCGTACGTCGCCCCGCCGATGATGCCCGCCACGTGCGTGCCGTGGCCGTGGCAGTCGTTCGAGCCGTTACCGTCATTGTAGGCGGTGAAGCCAGGGACGGCGCGCCCACCGAACTCGGAGTGGGAGAAGCGGATGCCCGAGTCGATGACGTAGGCGTGCACCCCGCTGCCGGTCTGCTCGTACTGGTACGTGCCGTCCAGCGGCCGTTCCCGCTGGTCGATACGGTCGAGTCCCCAGGGGGCATTGGATTGTGTCCCCATGGGGGTGACCCGGGAGTCCTCCTCCACGTAGCGCACGCGAGGGTCGTTGCTCAGCTTCAGCGCGGCGGCCTCCGTCATGGTCACGGCGAAGCCCTGGAGGGCTCGGGAGTACACGTGCTTGACGGAGGCCCCGTGGAGCACGGAGAGCTGGTGGGCCACCTGCCCCACCACCTGGGCCTGGGCCCCGGCTTTCTCGTCGAGCACGACGATGTAGCGGCCGGGCACGGCCTTGTCGGTCTTCAGCAGCCGGCTGCCCGCGACGAAGGCCCGGGCTGTCCGGGCTGTCTCCGTCTTGCTCGAGGTCTCGGCCTCGTTCGTGCGGTCTTTGGATGTGGGCTCACAGGACGCGAGCACGAGTGCCGCCGCGAGCAGTGTCACCAGGCGCTGCATGGTTCTCCCCCAGGGATCGAAACCTCTTTCCTGGGGTATTGAACAAATCCAGGGAAATTGGATCACTCCCAGTGCGGAAAACCATGCCGGGGGGTCAGTTCACCTTCACGGAGATGGGGGCCGAGATCGTCACGTTGCCCGCCGCGTCATGGGCCCTGGCCGTCAACGTGTGCGTCCCCTTCGAGGCGCTCAGCAGGTTCCAGCTCACGCTGTAGGGCGCCGTGGTGTCCGTGCCCATGACGGTGGCGCCGTCGTAGAACACCACCTGGGTGACACCCACGTTGTCACTGGCACTGGCTTGAATCGTGGTGCTCAGTGACAGCGACGAGAGCGTGGCCCCATTGGCCGGCGAGGTGATGGCCACGGTAGGCGCGGTGTTGTCCACCGTGACGGTGCGGCCGGCGGACACGGCGACGTTGCCCACCGCGTCGTAGGCGCGTGTGGTGAGCGTGATGGTGCCATTGGTCCCGGTCGTCGTGTTCCAACTCACCGCGTACGGCGCCGTGGTGGCCGTGCCGAGCAGGGTCTCCCCCGCGTAGAACTCGACCCGCGCCACCCCTACGGCGTCGCTGGCGGTGGCGCTGACCTGGACGGTTCCCCGGACCAGGGCGTTCTGTGCTGGAGCGCTGAGCGCCGTCGTCGGCGCGGTGTTGTCGACGGTCACCCCTACCCCGCCCGAGGTGCGGACGTTGCCGAGGCCGTCGAAGGCTTTCACCGTGAGCGTATGGGCACCGTCCGCCAGGTACGCGCTCATCGCATAGGGCGCGGCGTAGGACGTGCCGAGCAGCGTCGTCCCATCGTAGAACTCGACCCTGGAGACGGCCTTGTTGTCGCTGGCGGTGGCCTCGAGCGCGACGGGGTTTCGGAGGAGCATCCCCTGCGCGGGTGAAGTGAGGGCCGCGTCCGGCGGGGTGTTGTCGGTGTTCACCACGCGCCCGCTCGAGGTGCGGACGTTGCCCGCAGTATCGTAGGCCTTCGAGGTGAGCGTGTGGGCTCCGTCCACCACGGGGGTGCTGTTCCAGCTCACGGCGTAGGGCGCGCTGGTGTCGGTGCCGATCAGCGTCCCGTCCACGTAGAGCTCGACCTTCGCCACCCCATTGGTATCGCTGGCGGTGGCACTGACCTGGACCGTTCCTCCGACCAGGGCATTCGCCGCTGGAGCGCTGATGGATGTCGTCGGCGCGTTGTTGTCGACGGTCACCCCTACCCCACCCGAGGTGCGGACGTTGCCAGCGCCATCGAAGGCCTTCACCGTGAAGGTGTGGGCGCCATCCGTCGCGTACAGCGAGTACCAGCTCAGCGTGTAGGGCGCGCTGGTGTCGGTGCCGAGCAGTGACCCATCCAAGTAGAACTCGACCTTGGAGACCGCCAGGTTGTCACTCGCGGTGGCCTCGAGCACGACCGTGCCCTTGAGGAAGCTCCCCGGCGCGGGTGAAGTGAGGGCCGCGTCCGGCGGGGTGTTGTCGACGTTCACCACGACCGCGGCCGAGGTCCCGACACGGCCACCGCTGTCGTAGGCCCTGGCGGTGAGCAGGTGGGCCCCGTCCGCCACGCCCGCGGGGTTCCAGCTCGTCTCGTAGGGCGCGCTGGTGTCGGTGCCGATCAGCGTCCCGTCCACGTAGAACTCGACCCTCGCCACCGCCTGGTCGTCGGCGGCCGTCGCGGTCACCGAGAGCACGCCCAGCGCGTACACATTGCTGGCGGGAGCGGTGATCGCCACCGTTGGGTCCCCATCCACCGCGAAGACCACGTCATCCCGGTCGTTGTAGTCGCCGGGGATGCACGCCGAGCTGGAATCACCCCCGCGCCGGAACTGGGCGCGCACCGCCTGCAGATAGCCCGAGGGCAGGACGTACTCCGTCGAGAGCACCTGCTCCCCGGTGGCGCTCGGCCTCAGCGTGGTCAGGTATGTCCACGAGGGGCTGTTGGCATTGCTCGTGTAGAACAGATCGAGCGCATCCGTGGAGGTGTCGAGCACGGTGACGTGGACCTTGATCCGGACGCTCCGGCCCGGCGCGAAGACCTCGCCATCGACGCTGGACAGCTCGAGCCGGTTGATCTTCTCGAGCTCGCCGTACCAGTAGTAGGCCGCTCCGTCGTAACAGGTCCTGTTGATCGTGTTCTGTGCGTTGGTCTCCAGGGAGTACCGGCCCTTCACGAGGCCCGTGGTGTCACAGACGCTGGTCAGCGTGGCGCACTTCGGCACGCGCAGAACGGAGTCGTACACGGCGCCGCCGGGCTGGCTCGTGGTCACCACCACACCGGTGCTCGTGGCCTCGTTGCTCGCCGCGTCATAGGCCTTGGCGGACAGGGTGTGGCTCCCGTTCGTCCAGAAGCCGCTGTCCCAGTCCACGCGGAAGGGAGCCGTCGTGTCGCTCGCCAGCAGCGCACCGTCCACGAAGAAGTCGACCCGGGAGAGCTCCACGTTGTCCGTGGCATCCACCTGAATGGACGTCAGCCCCGTCACGGAGGCCCCGCTGGCCGGTGAGGTGACGGACACGGTCGGGGCCACGGAGTCGATGAGCACGGGCACTCCGGCCGAGGTGGCGACGTTGCCGTGGATATCGGTGGCGCGCGCGGTCAGCACGAGCCGGCCGTTCACGGCCGTCTGGGTGTTCCAGGAGTAGCTGTAGGGCCAGGAGGTGTCGGTCGCGAGCGGCGTTCCGTCCACGAGGAACTCGACCCTGGACACCCCGGACGTATCGGAGGCATCCGCCGAGAGCGTCACGGTCCCGACGAGCCTCGTACCGCTCTGGGGCGCGGTGAGCGCGACGGTAGGAGGAGTGAGCTCGGGCACGAGAGTCACCACCACCTGCTGCGAGGTCCCCACGTTGCCGACCGCGTCATAGGCCCTGGCGGTCAGGACGTGTTGGCCAGCGGAGGCGCCCCAATACCCCGTATTCCAAGACCCGTCGAAGGGCGCTGAGACGGAGGTGTCGCGCAGATTGGGGCCGTCGTAGAACTCGACCCGGGTGACGCCCAGGTTGTCCGAGGCGTTCACGGTGAGCCGCACCATCTCACCCATCTTCATTCGCACGCCAGTGACGGGAGCGGTGAGGGAGATCACCGGTGCCGTGAAGTCGTTGTCCGTCGTCACCGTCACGGGCTGTGAGGCCACCACGTGTCCGGCCACGTCGCGCGCCCGGGCCGTCAGTGTGTGATTGCCGTTGGCGACTCCCCGGGTGTTCCACATCACTCCGAAGGGTTCCGCGCCATCCGTTCCGATCAGGGTCTCCCCGTCGAGGAAGTCCACGGACCTCACGCCGAAGTCGTCGCTCGCCGTGGCCGACAGCGTGACGGTTCCGGTCAGCGTCGCTCCAGGGGCGGGCGAAGTGAGCGCCACCTGCGGGGGGACGGAGTCCGTCACCTGGGCGACCGGGAAGACCAGGTCGTCGCGATCCCTCCACGAGTCCGCGGGCGTACTCGAAGCGCAGAGCCCGTCGCCGCCGCCCACACCGAAGGCCGCGCGCACCGCCTGCAGGCCGCCAGCGGGGAGGATGTACTCCGCCGACAGCGTCTGCGAGCCCGCCTTCAGGGGCTGGAGGGTGGCGATATGGGTCCACGAGGGCTGGGTCGCATCCGCCGCGAAGTACAGCTCCAGCCTGTCGACGGGCACGGAGTCGCGGTTGTCGGTCACCACGTCGACGTCGATCCGGGCCCGCTTCCCAGCGGTCAGGGCCGTGCCATCTTCCCGGCTCACGCGGACCCGGGCGATGGACTCGGCGAGGCCGGTGCGCGTGCCGTCGGGACACCCATCCAGGGTGTTGGGCGCGTTCTGCTCGCCGCCCCGTCCCCGGACCAGGGACCGGGTGTCGCAGCGTTCCGTCACGGTGTCACACCGGGGCGCCTTCAAGACCGGATCGTAGCGCGCGTTACCCGCGTTGTTCGCCTCGACCGTGATGGGGGCGCTCTCCGCCGACTGGCCCGCACCGTCATACGATTTGACGCTCAGCGTGTGGCTGCTGTTGGACACGCTCACCGAGTCCCAGGCCAGGGTGAACGGCTCCGTCGTGTCGGTCCCGACGAGCGCGCCATCCACGAAGAACTCCACCCGCGTCACCTGCCGATCGTCGCTGGCGGCCACCTCGATGGAGACGGTGCCGCTCACGGTGGACCCGGCGGCGGGCGCGGTGATGACGGGCTCGGACGGTGGGGTGAAGTCGTTGTCCACCGTCACGTTCACCGTGCTGCTCGACGAGACGTGGCCGGCCACGTCGTAGGCGCGCGCGGTGAGGGTGTAGGGCCCGTTGGGCAGCGTCCGGGTCGACCAGGTCCACACATAGGGAGCCTGGGTGTCCGTCGTGAGCAGGGTCGAGCCGTTGTACAGCTCCACGCGCTGCACGCCGAAGTCGTCGCTCGCCTCCATCTGGACGGTGACGGAGTTGGCCACCGTGGAGCCCTCCACCGGGGAGGTGATGGCCACGCCAGGCGGCGTGGAGTCCGGCACCTGGTCCACCGCGAAGACCAGGTCGTCATGGTCGATTCGCCAGCTCTGCTGGGGGCAGGCGGCGGGAGGGTTGCCGCTGCTGAGGAGCACGCCCCGGAGGACCTGCATTCCACCCTCCGGAAGCAGGTACCTGGCCGTGAGGACCTGGAGGCCTTTCTTGTTCGGCCACAGGGTCGCGATGGGGATCCAGACGGGGTTGCTCGCGTCGGCCGCGGCGAGGAGATCCAGATGCTCGTACCCCATGTAGGGGCTCATCTCCGCGTAGACCGTGGCCTGGATCGTCACCTCCTTGCCCACCTGGAACGTGGTGCCATCGCTCGGGAAGACGAGGAGCCGCTCCACCGAGGGGTCCGTGAGGTACGTGCCGCCCTGCCCGTCCGGGCAGAGTCCTCCCAGGGTGTTGGGCTGGTGGGGTTCGGGGCCAGCGATCCCCCTCCCCTCCAGGAGCCGCCCCGAGTCACACCTGCCGCCCACGTCCGCGCAGACGGGCGTGCCCCACGCGGGGTCGAACGCGGCCTGCCCGGCGTTGGCGAGCGTCACCTCGACCGGGGGGCTCACGCCCGGATTGTAGTGGGCGTCATGGGCCCGGGCCGTGAGCACCACCGGGCCGTTGAGGGTGGTGAGGCTGTTCCACGCCAGCTCGTAGGGCGCCGTGTCATCCGAGCCGATCAGGCTGTCACCCTGGAAGAAGTCGACCCTGGCGATGTCCGACTCATCCGTGACGGTGGCGGACAGGGGCACCGTGCCGCTCACCGTCGCACCTGTGACGGGCGCGGTGAGGAGCACTTGGGGCGCGGTCTGATCCGGCCCGTTGCCACCGGCGTACAGGAGTTGGTTCAGGAAATAACCCGTGGTGTAGATCATCACGGGCATCGCGCGGCTGGTGAGCTCGGTGGAGACTTCCCCGGGGGTGGCCAGGGCATGGCCTTCCAGGTAGAGGGCCGCCGCACCCGCCACGTGCGCGGCCGCCACCGACGTGCCAGTGAGCGTATCCGTGCTGGTGTCGTTGGTGCTCCAGGCCGAGGGGATGTCTACGCCCGGCGCATGGAGGTCCACGCACTCGTCGAAGTTGGAGAAGATGTACCGGCCGTCACCGGAGTCGGACGACCCGACCGTCAGCGCGGCGGGAACCCGGCCGGGAGAGCGGTGGCACGCGGTGGATTGATTGTTGCCCGACGCGACCACATAGGTGACTCCGGCGTTGATGGAGCGGATGACCGCCTCGTCCAGCACCGTACTCGAGCTGGTGGCCAGGCTGATGTTGGCCACCGCCGGCTTGATGTGGTTGGCGGTGACCCAGTCGATGCCGGCGATCAACCCGGACACGTAGCCCGATCCCTCGCAGCCCATCACCCGCACGGAGTGCAGGGTGACGCCCTTGGCCACCCCATACGTCGCTCCGCCGATGATGCCCGCCATGTGCGTGCCGTGGCCGTGGCAGTCGTTGGTGCCGTTGCCGTCCTGAATGGCGGTGAAGCCAGGGACGGCGCGCCCACCGAACTCGGAGTGGGAGAAGCGGATGCCCGAGTCGATGACGTAGGCGTGCACCCCGCTGCCGGTCTGCTCGTAGTGATACGTGCCGTCCAGCGGCCGTTCCCGCTGATCGATGCGGTCGAGTCCCCAGGGCGCGTTGGACTGCGTGCCCGAGAGGTGGACCTCGCTGTCCTCCTCCACGTAGCGCACGCGCGGGTCGTTGCTCAGCTTCAGCGCGGCGGCCTCCGTCATGGTCACGGCGAAGCCCCGGAGGGCGCGGGAGTACACGTGCCTGACGGAGGCCCCATGGAGCGCGGAGAGCTGGGTGGACAGCGGCCCCACCTGGGCCTGGACCACGGCCTTCTCGTCGAGCACGACGATGTAGCGGCCGGGTACGGCCTTGTCGGCCTTCAGCAGCCGGCTGCCCGCGACGAAATCCCGGGCCGCCCGGGCCGTCTCGCGTGAGGTCTCTGCCTCGCCGGTGCGGTCTTTGGATGGGCGCTCACAGGAAGCGAGCACGAGTGCTACCGCGAGCAGTGTCACCAGGCGCTGCATGGTTCTCCCCCAGGAGTCGAAACCCCTTTCCTGGATTATTGAATTAATCCCGCGATCCTGGATCGCTCCGGATACCAAAAAAGAGGAGCCCCTCCCTCGTATCGTCCTGCGAAGCTGAGACCATGGAACGCTTCGTCGAGGTCGCCGAGGGAGTCTCGCTCTGGGTCGAATCACGGGGTCCGGAGGGTGCACCCGCCGTTCTGCTCATCATGGGAGCCAACGCCTCGGGACTGGCCTGGCCCGACGAGCTCGTCGAGCGCCTGGCCCGCGAGCACCGGGTCATCCGCTATGACCATCGGGACACCGGAGCGTCCACCTGGGCCTTCGACAAGGCCCCCTACCCCCTGACCCGGCTGGGCGAGGACGCGCTGGCCGTCCTCGATGCGCTCGGTATCGACCGCGCGCACGTCGTGGGCTTCTCGTTGGGGGGCTTTCTGGTGCAGTGGCTCCTGGTCGCGCACCCCGAGCGGCTGCTCAGCGCGACGGTCATCTCGGCGGCCGCCCTCCAGGGCACTCCCGCTCTCGCGGACGGAACGGCGCAAGCCCCCATCGATCCCGAGCTGCTCGAGCTCTGGAGCCACATGTTCGAGCCGCGCGATCTCGAGGCGGAGATCGAATGGCGGATCGAGAACTGGCGCAGGCTCAACGGGAAGGTGATTCCCTTCGATGCCGAGGAGTTCCGCGCATTGGAGCGGCGCATCATCGCCCACGCTGGCCGTCACGATAATCCGGGCGCCCACGCGCGGGCCGACTACTCCGCACTGGCTCGCGGGGCGGAGTTCGTACACGTCACCGTGCCCACGCTCGTCATCGCCACCCCGGAGGATCCCACCAATCCCGCGTCCAACGCGCGGCACCTGGCGGGGAACCTGCCGCGCTCGACTCTCGTGACCATCGACGGGATGGGGCACGCGATTCCACGCGCCGTCGTGCCCCGGCTCGCGGCGGCGCTCCTGAACCACATCGAGACTGTGAGCTGAGATCATGGAACGCTTTGTCGAGGTCGCGGAGGGAGTATCGCTTTGGGTCGAATCACGGGGTCCGGAGGATGCACCCGCCGTTCTGCTCATCATGGGCTCCACCGTCTCGGGACGGGTCTGGCCCGACGAGCTCGTCGACCTGCTGGCTCGGAGATACCGGGTCATCCGCTATGACCACCGGGACACCGGAGCGTCCACCTGGGCCTTCGACAGGGTCCCCTACTCCGCGACCCGGATGGCCGAGGACGCGCTGGCCATCCTCGATGCGCTCGGCATCGAGCGCGCGCACGTCGTGGGCCTGTCGTTGGGAGGCTTCCTGGTGCAGTGGCTCCTGGTCACGCATCCCGAGCGGCTGCTCGGCGCGACGGTCATCGGGGCGCCCGCCCTCGAGGGTGCTCCCGCCCGCGCCAACGGGACGGCGCGAGCCCCCATCGACCCGGGCCTGTACGAGTTCTGGAGCCACATGTTCGAGCCGCGCGACCGCGAGGCGCAGATCGAATGGAAGATCGAGAACTGGCGCAGGCTCAACGGGAAGGTGATTCCCTTCGATGCCGAGGAGTTCCGCGCATTGGAGCGGCGCATCATCGCCCACTCCGGCCGTCACGACACCTCGGATGCCCATGCGCGAGCCGACCCCTCGGGACTGGCGCGTGGCGCGGAGCTCGTCCACGTCACCGTGCCCACGCTCGTCATCGCCACCCCAGAGGATCCCACCAATCCCGAGTCCAACTCGCGGTTCCTGGCGGAGACCCTGCCGCGCTCGACCCTGGTGACGATCGACGGGATGGGGCATGCGATTCCACGCGCCGTCGTACCCCCGCTCGCGGCGGCGCTCCTGAACCACTTCGAGGCCGTGGGCCGCCGTTGATGCGGAGGGGAGCCGGGGAGCATCTGCTGGAGGCATGTCCGACCCCACTCCCCCCACGCCGGCCTCCGGCGTCGACGCCCGTCCGAGGGTGATGCCCAGGCGTGTAGCCCAAGGTATGTCTGCCTGCTCGGCTCCTTCTGGTTGACCTGGGTATCCCTGGAAACATACGTTGGTTCAATCAATGAACCCGCGTTCAACAACTCGAAGCAAGCCTCAGTCGCTGCGGATCCGGATGAAGGAGGAGGCGCGGGCCGCCATCCTCGACGCGGCGGAGCAGGTGCTGGCCGAGCAGGGCATCCACGCCGCGCGCATGGACGACATCGCCGCGCGCGTCGGGGTCTCCGTCGGGACGCTCTACAACTACTTCGAGGATCGGAAGCAGCTCCTGGCGGCGCTGCTCGAGGTGCGCGGGCGGGAGCTGCTGGCCATGCTCGACACGGAGCTGGAGCGGAGTCAGGGCGAGCCCTACCGCGCGCGGCTGCATGGCTTCCTGCGCTGCATCGTGGAGCACTCGCGCGCGCACTTCCAGCTGTTCACCCTCATCCTGGAGGATGTGCTGAAGCACGGCCTCACCTCGGGCGAGGACGTGAGCCGCGAGCAGGAGCGGTCCCTCGAGCTCACCCGCCGCATCGAGCGCCTCACCCAGCAGGGAGTGGAGGAAGGTGCCCTGCGCCCCGAGGACGCCTGTCTCTACCCCACGCTGCTGCTGGGCATGTTGCGCGCGGCCCTCGTCCGCCAGTTCCTCGACAAGCGCCCCGTGCCGGTCGACGAGCTGATCCCGTCGCTGTTGCGCTGCTTCCTGGATGGCGCCGCCCCGCGCCCCGGATGAACCCCGTCTCTTACCCCCCGTTGTTCCACCCATGGAGAACCCCATGAGCCTGCTGGACCGCTTCGACTTCTTCGACCCCGAGGTGATGAACAACCCCTACCCCTACTTCGCGGAGATGCGCGAGAAGGCGCCCCTCTTCTGGAACGAGCGCCTCCAGGCCCATATCCTCAGCCGCTACGAGGACGTGACGTACGTCCTGAAGAACCCGGCCCTGTTCTCGTCCGTGGACATCCGCGTCGCCGGCAAGCTGCCCAAGGAGCGGACGCAGATCACCGAGCTCGGCTCGGTGTCCAACCTCGTCACCTCGGATCCTCCCAACCACACGCGGCTGCGTGGCCTGGTGAGCCGCGCCTTCATCCCCAAGCGCATCTCCGAGCTGGAGCCCCGGGTGCGCGAGCTGTCCCGGGGGCTCGTCGCGGAGATGACCGCCCGTGACGAGTTCGACTTCATGGACGGACTGGCCTCTCCCCTGCCCGTGACCGTCATCTCGGAGATGCTCGGCATCGAGACCTCCCGGCGCCGGGACTTCAAGCGCTGGAGCGACTCGCTCATCACCGCCGGCTCCGAGATCCTGCGGACCGGGAAGCAGTCGGAGGAGAGCATCCGGAGCGCGAAGGAGATGCTCGCCTACATGACGGAGATCGCCGAGAAGCGCCGTCAGGATCCCAAGGGCGACCTCATCTCCCTGCTCGTCCAGGAGAGCGATGGCGTGGCCGCGCTGACACCCCAGGAGGTGAACTCCTTCGCCATCGTGCTGCTGATCGCCGGCAACGAGACCACCACCAACCTGCTCGGCAACGCGCTCGTCTCCCTCATCCGCAACCCGGAGCAGTACGAGTGGCTGCGGCGCAACCCCACGCTCCAGGCCTGCGCCGCCGTGGCCGAGGAGACCCTGCGCTACGACTCGCCCGTGCTGGGGCTGATGCGCCGGGTCACCCAGGACGTGGAGCTGGCCGGCGGGAAGCTCCCCGCGGACTCGACGGTGATGGTGCTGATGGCATCCGCCAATCATGACCCGCGCAAGTTCGCCAACCCGGAGCGCTTCGACCCGCAGCGCGATACGACGGGGCTGCTCTCGTTCGGCCACGGCATCCACTTCTGCCTGGGAGCCCCTCTGTCGCGGCTGGAGGCGCCGGTGGCGCTCCAGGAGCTGATGGAGCGCGCCCCGAAGCTGGGCTTCGCGCCCCGGCAGCCCGAGCGCATCGACTACGGGAGCTCGTTCTTCCTGCGCGGGCCCCGCTCGCTCTGGCTGCGCAAGAACTGAGCGGACGGAAGAACCAGGAACTTCGGAGGACACCATGACGATGAACAGGATGGACGAGCGGAAGGAAACGGCTCCGATGGCGCCGGGCGAGGGCGGGACCTGCCCCGTGACGGGACGGCGGGAGGCTCCGGCCATGAGCAACGTGGTCCTGGACAGGGAGAACCCGGAGTTCCTGGCCAACGCCTACACCACCTATGCCGAGCTGCGCGCCACGGCCCCGGTGGTGCGCTGCCCCTTCGGCCGCGGCCTCGCGGACGGAGCGCATCCGGAGGGCTCGAAGGGCCGCGAGCCGGGCAAGGTCCCCGGACGCGACAGGCTCTTCGTGACCCGGTACGACGAGGCGGTGTCCGCGCTGCTGGATGATCGCCTCTCGTCCGATTTCCGCTCGGCGATGACGCCGGAGCAGCGGGCGCTGCTGGAGGCGAACATGCCGGAGGACTTCCGGCCCATCGCGCACAGCATCATCATGCTCGACCCGCCGGATCACACGCGGCTGCGCAAGCTGGTCCAGCCCAACTTCACCGCTCGCGCCATGGAGCTGCTCCGGCCGCGCATCCAGCGGATCGTCGATGAGCTGCTCGACGGGGTCGAACGGAAGGCGGCCGAGCGGGGTGAGGCCGTGTCCGAGCGCCGGATGGACCTGGTCGAGGCCTTCGCCTATCCCCTGCCCGTCACGGTCATCAGCGACATGCTCGGCATCCCGGTGGAGGATCGCGAGAAGGTCCATGGCTGGGCGGAGGGCCTGCTGCACGCCGACCGTCAGGACGCCGTGAGGGACGAGAAGCTGCGGGCCGGCATGCGGGCGTTCAGGCAGTACCTGGACGAGCTGTTCGAGCGGAAGCGGCGTGAGCCAGCGGAGGACATGATCAGCCAGATGCTCCACGTGCAGGAGGACGGCGACACCCTCAGCCACCAGGAGATGGTGTCGATGGTGTTCATCCTGTTCTTCGCCGGGCACGTGACGACCGTGAACCTGATTGGCAACGGCGTCGTCGCGCTGCTGACGCACCCCGAGCAGCATGCCCGCTTCCTGGCGGACCCCGCCGGTCTGGCCAAGGGGCTGGTCGAGGAGACGCTGCGCTACTGGGGGCCGGTCGACTACATGAGCACGCCGCGCATCGTCAAAGAGGAGCTCGAGCTGGCGGGAACGCACATCCCCCAGGGGGAGAACCTGTCGGTGGGTCTGGCCTCGGCGAATCGGGATCCCGCGCGTTTCGCCAACCCGGACGTGTTCGACATCACGCGGCCGGACGCGCACCGGAACATCGCCTTCGGCAAGGGCATCCACGTCTGCATCGGGGCGCCGCTGGCGCGGCTCGAGGGGCAGCTCGCCTTCGAGTCCCTCTTCAAGCGCTTCCCGAAGCTGCGGCTGGCGATCCCCACCGAGGAGCTGCGGTGGAGCAGTGTCGCCAGCCTGCGCGGGTTCAGCCGGATTCCGGTCCTGTTCTAGGCACTCGCTCGAGCGGCTCCCGAAGTGGCCGCGCCACGAGTCGCAAACTTTGTTCACCAGCGAAGCAAGGCAATGGGTTTTTCTCAGTCCTTCTTTATTCTTGCGCTTCAATGCATCAACAATGCGGCAGGACTGATGCCCTGAGGTAGCGGAGAAAGCCAGAAATAGAGGATTGCGCTGGGTTTTCCTCTCGAAAACCCTGTGATTTCAGCGACATGGGGGAGTCATGGCTTCCGTATGTCCGTTGTCATGTTGAACAGGTCCACCATCGAGTGAGAACCGAACATGAACACTGTTCGCGTTGCAGGTGCCGGCGCATTCATTCCCTCTCGGACCATCAGCACCGAGCGCATCGCCGCCGTCTTCCCGGGCTGGTCCGCTGAGCGCATTCTCGAGAAGACAGGCATTCACGAACGGCGTTTCCTCTGGGACATCGACGCACGGGGCCGGGCCATTCCGCCACCCGAGGATGATCTGCCCATCTATCCGGCCTCCAACACAGACATGAGCGAGACCGCCCTGCGCCGGGCCCTGAATCAGTCGGGTGTGGACGCCCGGGAGCTGGATGCGCTCTTCCTCATCACCTGCACGCCGGACGAGCTGAACTTCAACCACGACGCCATGGCGCTGCACCACCGTCTGGGCTGCCGCGCCGATACCTTCGCGCTGGTGATCGACGATGGCTGTGGCGGCACTCCCTACATCCTCGACATGGTGTGCAAGATGATGCAGGGCGGCCGCTTCAAGACGGTGGCGGTGGTGGCCTCCTCGCTGCTCTCGCCCCAGCTGAACCCGGACGTCTACACTGGCGCACTTCCCCCTGCTCCAGGGCGCAAGTCGCTCAATGCCTACCTTTCCGCCTATGTCTTTGGAGATGGGGCGGGCGCGGTGGTGCTGCGCGCGGACGGCAGGGAGGGAGAGGGCATCCTGACGACCATGTCCGGCAACGCCCACGCGGAGTTGGTGATTCGCCGGGGTGGAGGTGTGCTGCGGCTGCCGTACCAGGGGCGGACGCGGCCGGTGGACATGGCCTTCGTGGTGGACGGGCCACGGGTAGCGGAGAGCTACTCCTTCTATATGCGCCAGTGCCTCGAAGAGGTGCTCGCCCATCGGCCCGAGCTGCGCTCCGAGGTGAAGCGCTACTACTTCCACCAGCCCAACAAGCGGCTGATGGAGCACTTCATCGGGACGATGGGCCTGCCTCAAAAGCGCGTGGCCATCAACGTGGACCGTTATGGCAACACTTCCGCGGCTGGGAAGCTCATCCTGCTGGCCGAGGACCTGGAATCGGGCCGGGTACGTCTGGGTAGTGGAGACCTGGTGCTGATGGCTGCTGTAGGAGCGAACGTCCACTACGGAGCACAGCTCATCCGGTTGTAGGCATGGGATCGGCTCCTTCACCACCTCACGAGCACGGGACTCCTCATGATGATTGAACAGTATGAGACCTCCACGTACGCGATGGACCTCAATACGAAAGCCCACGTGGAGCGGAACATGAGGCTCGCGACGCCAAGAGACACGGCACGAGGGATGTTCTTCAACGGCGTGCTGGACGTGGTGCGCAATCTGGGGGGGGAGACGGTGGCCCAGCGTTGCCGCAGTGCCACTGGAGAGAGCAAGCACCTCGACTTCTTCAATTATCCGGTGACCACCTTCCTGAGGCTGTGTCTGGCGGCGGTGGATGAAGTGGGCTCACAGCTCGGCGGCTGCGCGGAGACGCTGCGCCTGATTGGCGAGCAGTCCGCGAAGGACTTCCTGTCCTCCACGGCGGGCAAGACGCTCTTGCTGCTGGCGGGGCACGATGTGAAGCGCATCCTCAAGCAGGTCCCCTCCGCCTACGCCACGGCGGTCAGCTACGGGACTCGGACCATGAGGTGCGCCCACTACGAGAAGAGTGGCCACTTCGTCATCCACCACGACTTTCTCCCGCAGGCCCACCATGAGGGCATCCTGCGGGGGGTGCTGTTGACGGCGGGGGTCCGCAATCCCAGGGTCAAGGGGTACACCACCGGGCAGTTGAACAGCGAGTATGAGTTCTTCTGGGATTAGCCCGGGGCTCTCCACCATGTCGCGGATGACGCTCTGCGTACTCGTGCTGGGCCTGCCCACCGCCGTGCTGGCCGGGGAGCAGGTGTTCCTGTTCCGGACCGAGGAGAGCTCCGGTGCGGTGGATACTGGCGGCTGTCGGGCCGCTCCGTTCGAGGTGAACGTGCGGCTGCCCGCGAACGTCTTCGTGCGAGACTTCCGGGCGGGAGGGGGGAAGAAGGGCACGGGCGGCGAGCGGCTCAGGGGCAAGGCCCTGGCGTGCGCGCACATCACGGACCCGAGCTTCGCCGAGGGCTCGACGGCGGACTTCTACGTGCACTTCATTCTGCCCGAAGGTCACTTCACGGGGCTGGGCAGGTGCACCATGGTGAGCAACGGGGTGCCGCGCCCCGGCCTGGTGCTCACCAGCTGTGCGCTGAAGCTGACGGAATTCCCCGCTGGCTACGTGGGGGGCTTCGTGACGAGCTCGAGTGTCTTCAACCCGAAGGGCCTGCCCGGCTACAACACCGGCTCCTTCTGGACGTTGCGTGTGTTCGAGCCCGACACGACAGACACACGCGGCGGCAAGGTTCCCGCACCAGGGCCTGGGCGGTCCCGCGGCGCTGGCCCCTGAATCAAGGTGGTGCCATCGGGGATATCAAGGGAAGGTATCCGACCCCGGAGGAGGAACCATGGCTCGGCTCGATGGCAAGGTGGCACTGGTGATCGGTGGCAGTGGCGGTATTGGCAAGGCGGCCGCTCTGGCACTCGGGCAGGCGGGAGCCCGGGTCGTCGTGGCCGCACGGCGTGTGGCCGAGGGCTCGGCCGTGGTCCAGGAGATCCTCGCCCAGGGGGGCACGGCGCGCTTCGTCGAGACGGACATCGCCCAGTTGCCCCAGGTGACCCGGGCCGTGCAGACGACGGTGGCCGCGTTTGGCCGGCTCGACTGCGCCGTCAACGTGCCAGGAATCACCGGCCAGCCGAGCCCGATCGCCGATTGCACCGACGAGAACTGGGCTCGGGTGCTCCATGTCAACCTGACCGCCTTCTTCTGGTGCCTGCGCGCCGAGCTCCAGCAGATGCGGGCGCAGGGGGGAGGCGGCCGGATCGTCAACGTCTCGTCGGCCATCGGCAAGCGTGCGTTCCGAGGGCTGGGCCCGTATGGGGCCACCAAGCGCGCGATGGAGAGCCTCACCGAGACTGCCGCGCTCGAGGCCGCCCCGGACGGCATCACCGTCAACGCGGTGGCCCCGGGCTCCATCGCGACGGAGACCTTTCACGACTTCACCCAGGGCGACGCGGCCACCGAGCGGATGATGGCCGAGACCTTCCACCCCATGGCCCGCATCGGGCAGCCGGAGGAGGTGGCCCGCGCCATCCTCTTCCTCTGCGCCGATGCCACCTTCACCACCGGCACCACCCTCTCCGTGGACGGCGGCTGGGTCTTCCGCAGCTGACTAATCGTCCGTCCGCGGCTGTGGGAAGAGGACTCTGTAGGGACGGGCCTCTTCCACGGCGCGGGCGAAGGAAGGACGTTTCATCAGGCGGTCCAGATAGGCCCTGACGTGCGCGTGGGTGATGGGCTCGACCCAGTTGGCATAGAACAAGGCGGGGGCCGCGCCGCAGTCCGCCAGGGTGAACGCCTCGCCGACGGCCCAGGTCCGGGTCGCCATCTGGCGATCGAGCAGGTCGTAGGCGGTGCGCAGCGAGGCCCTGGCCGCTTCCACGCCGTGCGGATCACCCCGCCCTTTCGGGCGGATCCGGTCGGTGACGATCTTCTGCATCGGCTCGGCGATCTGGAGATCGAAGAAGCGATCTTGCAGACGCGTCTCCAGGGCCTTGTCGAAGTCGTCGGGGATCAACCGCGTCGCGCCGGGGTAATGGCGGTCCAGGTATTCGATGATGATGCTGGACTCGGGGATCGTCCGGTTCGCGGCGCGGTCCACCAGGACCGGCATCTTTCCCACCGGCCAGATGGCCAGGAAGGCCTGGCGGGAGGCCGGATCGCCCAGGTCGACGAAGTGCGGCTCGAACGGAGTCCCGTTCTCGTAGAGCGCGACCAGCACCTTCTGACAGAAAGAGGCGAAGGGGTGGAAGTAGAGCTGCGGAGGCGGTCCAGGGTTGGGCGTCATCGGGCTCCTACTTACAAGACTGATTGTGTTTTGCAACCAGTTCAGTGCACCTCGTCCATGGCGCGGACCCAGTGGTTCACGAGCCGCACGAGGCCGGCCTTGTTCGCCTGGACATCGGCCATGTCGCGGAACCGCGCCATGCGCCGATCCACGTAGTCGCCCTCCAGGAAGCCGAACCGATCGCTCGGCATCGTGCCTCGCGGGAAGACGAAGACGACGTGCACGCAGTCCCGAGCGCGGGGATGGAAGGCCGCGATGTCCTCTTTGTAATAGAAGCTCGGCGCGTTCCACTTCACGCGCTCGGCGACCTTCTTGTTCGCCCCCAGGATGATCGTCCGCACGGCTTCGATCTCGGCCTTCAGCGGGTGCTCCAGGTCCTTCATGTACGCGTCCACCTGGTCCGCGCCCGTCGTCTGGGACGACGACTTCGTCTTCCTCACGCTGGCCGCGGGCTTCTTGGCCGCGGGCTTCTTGGCCGCGGGCTTCTTCGCTTGCACCTTCCGAGTGGCCACGACGCTCTCCCCTGTTTGGCGACGTCGCGACGTTACTTGAAATGCCGCCAGCAGACCTGTCGAGCAGACGGGCTTTGGACAGGTGTCCGCCTGTCTGACACCATCCTGTCCCATGCCCTCCACCTCCCCCACCCCACGCTCCGTCCCCTGGTGGGTCGAGCGCGCCGAGAGCCTCCTGTCCTCGAAGGATGTGCGTACGCTGGACCTGGGCGCGCTGTGGGAGCTCTTCGAGGGGTTCTCCTTCGTGAGGGAGAACGTGGAGCCAGACCTGCTCCTCATCGACGTGAGGGATCGTCCGGAGCTGCGTGCCCTCTGGGATGCGATGGAGGTGGGTGCACTCTCGGTGACCGAGGCGCTGGATGCGGCCGGAGATGACGTCGCCCAGCAGCTTCGCACGGGAGACCTCGCACCGGCACACTTCCGGGAGCGGTGGGAGGGGCTCGGCTTCACCGAGGCCGCTGGTCGCGCGAGCACGGCGGCGGATGACTGGCTCGAGGGCCTGCTGCGCATCTCCCGCATCACCACGGGCCAGAACCGTCCCCCGTTCGGCCAGGTGAACATGGCTTCGCGGGCGCGGCGCATCTCCGACTTCCTCTCCATCACGAGTCCCGGGCAGCACGACACGATCTACGACCTGGGCTGTGGCAACGGGAAGTTCGCCATCACCGTGGCCGCGAGCTCCTCTGCGCGGGTCAAGGGCGTGGAGTACGGCCAGACCTACGTCGAGTCCGCGCGCCGCAATGGCGAGCGTTTCGCGCTGCCGAACCTGGAGTTCATCCACGCGGATGTGCGCGATGTGGACCTGTCGGACGGCACGGCGTTCTATCTGTACTTCCCCTTCTGGGGAGAGGTGGCGCACGCGGTGGCCCGGATGCTCGGGGACGTCGCGCGGGCCCGGGACATCACCGTGTACGCCTCGGGGCCCCGCCACGACTACGGCGAGTACTTCCTCGAGCAGGTGTCACAGGGCGCGCTGAGTCTCGCGCCGGTGCGCCAGGACTTCGCCGACGTGATGGTCCTGCGCAGCGCCGCCTTCGCGTAGCATGGACGCGTACCGTGCGCGAAGCGCGGAGGCGGACCGCTGGTACATGTCCCGGACCCAGCCGCGATAGAAGCGGGCCACTTCCGTCTCGGGGGCCGTTCCCTTCACGCAGGCGGTGATGAGGTGTGCGGCCATCATGCCCTGCATCAGCGCGCGCAGGACTCCCTGGGAGGAGGCGGGGTCCACCACCGCCGCCGCGTCCCCGGCGATGAAGTATCCGTCGCCAGCCGGGGCCTCGACACGGCTCCAGGTGACATCCGCCCCACGAGGAGCGCCGACGGCCCTGCCCGAGCTCAGAACCCGGGGCGGGTCCGGCCGTGTCCGCCTCCGGGCATGGAGTGACAGCCGTGTCCACGCGTAGAGCCCCGGACGGACCCTGGCGATCCACTCCCAACCGTCCGGCTCCCAACGCAGGGACGGGTGCTCGTCCTGCTCCACGAAGTGGCCGTGCACGTAGCCGTACCGGGCGAGCAGGAGCGGCGAGTCCACGCTCCTGGCGAGTCCGTGCTTCCGGGTGAACCAGCGCCCCCGGCCGCTGGCATCGACCACGAACCGGCCGTGCTGGAGTCCCTGGGACGTCTCCACCCCCACCACCCTCCCCCGCTCGACGAGCGGTTGGAGGGCCCGGCAGGGCTGCAGGACCTCGACCCCCAACGCCACCGCGCGCCGCAGCAGGAGACCATCGAGCTCGGCGCGCCAGGCCTGGAAGCCGCGCCACGGCCCCTCCGCACCGGCCCCGTAGGGGGTGAACACGCTTCCCTCGGGGGAATGCGTCCAGATGCCTTCATGGCGTGGGAAGCCCGCGGCCCGGACCTCGGCGGCCACGCCCAGCCGCTCCAGGAGCGCTTCCACGCCCGGGTGCAGCGTCTCACCCGGGAGGTCCCTCGGGAAACGGGCCGACTCGAGGAGCCGTACGCTCAACCCGGCCGTGGCACACCCGATGGCCGCCGCGCATCCGGCCGGACCCGCTCCCACGATGATGACCTCCGAGGACGCGGCCATGACAGGGGCTCCGGACGCTCAGACGCCCTCGGCCGGGCGGGAGAAGAGCGCGAAGGGCCCGTCATCCACCTGGAAGCGGACCGCCGTGCTCGAGACGTGGCAGGTGTAGCGCCGCAGGACCCGCACCCTGCGGCGCGGCGTGTTGGCAATGGCCTCCTCCAGTGCCGACGTCTCGACGAAGACGAAGTGGTAGCCCGGGCCGCTCAACGCGGTGTCCTTCGGCGGCCCCAGGTCCCAGTCCACCACCTTCTCCGCCGTCACCAGCACGACGGTGGAGTCGGGGACCGTGTCTCCCGCCGGAGGCACCACGCGCCTGATGCAGAAGCGCAGCGCCTCCATGCGTGCGATGAGCTCCGGGGCCGTCACATGGGCGAGCGGGCCGAGCCGGATCCGCCCCTTCAGGGCATTGGAGACATAGTCGGCGCGGAACCGGTTGGCGAAGTTCATGAACCACTGGCCGCCTTCCTGGAAGAGAAAGGGGCCGTGCTCACCATCCCACCCGGGTGACGAGGAGACCTCTCCCGCCAGGACGCGCGGGTGCTGCGGGTGATAGCCCAGCTCGGAGTCGAGCATCGGCTTGCCCATGGGCGCCTCGTTGAACGTGCGCGAGGCATCGGGAGCCACCGCGGGCCAGAAGGAGTTCAAGGCCGCGCAGAGCTTGGCATCCTCCGGGAAGGGGCTGCCCAGGCCGAAGGCCGCGGTGAAGCTCCCCAGGTCATCGTTGCCGAGCGCCACATCCCAGCCCGGGGCGAAGACACCGGACGCCCCATCCGGCAGCCAGGTGACGAGCACCGGCGTCCGCTCACCCGCCTGCGCGCTGCCCACGGCCCCGGCGCCCACCACGGCCGTCAGCGTCCTGTCGCTCCGGCGGAAGGCCTTGATGTTCGGCTGGCCCGGACGCTGGAGGTCCGGATTGACGCTGTCCCGCCCGCTGCTCAGGGGTTTGGGCCCTCCCTGGCGGAAGTGCGGGTCCGGCAGTGTCTCGACCCAGGCGGCGATCTCGAACTGGTCCGCGAGTGGGAAGAAGTCCGGCGCCGTCACGAGCGAGTAGGCCGGCAGCGTCGTCCCGAGCGGCCGGCTCAGCCCGCTCACCCGGACGGTCACGCACCCGTCGCACGTGTCGTCCATGAAGTGGGCGGCCTCGTATCCGCCCTGGTCCACCAGCGCGAGGAACTCGGCCTCCGGGAGGAAGCTGCCATTGGCGAGCGGGCCGCCCAGGTCCTCGAGCTCGAAGGTGCCGCCGGGGCCCTGCCGCACCCGGTGGCGGATGTTGACGTACTCCGGGGCGCGCCGGCCCTCGGGGCCTCCGGAGATGGTGTCGAAGCTCGTCCAGAAACGCGTCTCGCGCGAGGTCTGGCCGAAGGAGATGCGCTGCCTCCTGGGGACGCGGAAGCGCACCAGCTCGTCGCGTCCCCCCACCCGCTGCGTCACCGTCCGCACGAGCGCCGGGTGGTGCACGGGGACGATGAGCACGCTGGCGCCCACCCGCTGCCGGCCCACCAGCGCATCGTCATCCCCCGACTGGCGCACGAATGGTGTCCGGGTGAGGTCGAACTGAGGCAGCGCGGGGATGCGGCCGTTCGTGTGGACGCGGCGCAGCTTCTCATTGCGGTGGTACTCGTCGAAGTCGAACATCGCCTCGGAGAGCGTCTCCCCCACGAGGCACTCGTTCCCGGGGAAGAGCTTGTGCACGGGAAAGAGGAAGTTGCGGAGGTTGTCCCCCTGCACCGGGTCGAGCACCACGCGCTGGCCCCCCGGCCGCGCCGACACGCAGAGGAAGGCGCCGTAGCGGGCGGGGAGCACGGCGAGCCCGTCTCCCCCATCCTCGGGCTCGACCCAGAAGGAGCGCCGCGCCGCATCGTAACGGGGCGGACGGGTGCCGACGCGGGCCACTCCCGTGCGGGACCAGGCCATGTCCGCGTGCAGGCCATGCGGGCTGCGCTCGCCGGGCCGGTACTGGTAGGCGAACACGGCGAGCGTGGCGCCGGGAAGGTCCGCCAATCGCCTCCTCGCGAGGCTGTAGAGGTAGTTCTCGAGGGTGTCGAGCTCCTCGAGCGTGGGATAGGCCTCGGGAGAAGGCGCGGGCGTGTTGCCGGGGGTGGGATGGACGTAGGGGCTGGCCAGCGCGTGATAGAGCAGGCTCTTGCCGGGCGCGGCGGGCTTGATGCCGGCGGCGGTCCGGAAGGCGAAGTCCTCGAAGCCCTTCAGGTCGTCGCCCGTGGGCCGCCGCACGGCCCTGGCGAGCTGGGTGGCGAGCGCCCCGGGCGAGGCCGCCGTGATGTCCAGCCCGAAGGGACTCAACCGGTCCGCCCAGCCGTGGCCCGAGAGCCGGTCACACAGTGTCTTGACGCGATCGATCAAAGCCATGTCTGGAGCCCCCCGGCTCACCGAGAGAAGCACATGGATTCCAGCTCGGGGCTCGGGCCGCAAGGCCCTGAAGGGCACCTGTCCGGAAGCGCGCGTGTGCCTCGGACTGGAGGATGAGGAGGACGGGCTCTCCGGATCTACACTCCTGGCCACGAGGCAAGAGCATGGATCTGGAAGAGTTGCGCGCCTTTCTCGACGTCGTGAATACCGGCTCGTTCCTGGCCGCCGCGGACTCCCTGGGCGTGTCGCGCACCACCTTGAGGCGCCGCGTCGAGGCGCTCGAGGCACGCGCCGGTGTGCCGCTCCTCAAGAGCACCCACCAGGGCATCGTCTTGACCGAAGCCGGCGAGGTGCTCGCCCGGCGCGGGCGGATCATGATGCAGGAGACGAGCGCGTTGCTGGCATCCATCCGCGAGGTGGGCCATGCGCCCTCGGGGGTGCTGAGGCTGGTGCTGCCCGTGGGACTGCCGCCGCACCTGCTCACTCCCCTCTTCGAGCTGTTGCGGACCTCCTATCCGCAACTGCGCGTCCACGCCCGCTTCAGCGACAACCCCCTGGGCGAGCCGCTGGACGACGTGGACATGGCGGTCCACTTCGGGGAGGACACGCCCAAGGGGCCGTGGCGCTCGCACGTGGTGATGCGGGTGCACGAGGGGCTGATGGCCAGCCAGGAGTACCTGCGGCGGAGAGGGACTCCGCGCTCGGTGGAGGAGCTGCGAGGCCACGAGCTCTTCGCCTGGGAGGCCCCGGGAGACGACGCCCGTATCTGGCCCACGCTCCGGGGCGGCTCGTTCACGGTCGAGCCGGCGCTCATCGCGACGGACATCCACCTGATCCGCTCCTGTTGCCTCGCCGGGCTGGGCATTGGCCTGATGCCCAGCGTCGAGCTGCCCGACCCGGGCAGTCCACCAGAGCAGCTGGTGCCCGTGCTGCCCGACGTCGTGGGACGTGAGCGCCCGGTCCGCATCAGCGTGCCCGAGGCGCTCTCCGAGATTCCCAAGATCAAGCAGGTGCTCTCGCACATCCTCCGCTTCCTGGAACCGCTCTGAACCGCCGGCAACGGCTACTCCTTGACGGCGTAGAGCTGACCGCGCATCTCTCCGTAATAGGTGTGCGCCTTGGTGTGGAGGTTGAAATAGAGCACGCCCTTCCTCGCCAGGTACTCCAGTCCGGCGATGGTCTTGGTCTGGTTCGGGAGGCCGATATCGGAGGGGCAGCTCTCGGGCAGCGAGGGCTTCAGACCCGGCATGTCCTTGACGAACCTGACGTTCTTGTTGGTGATCTCCACCGAGAACTTGCCGCCGGCGAACAGCTTCGCCGGGCTGCTGACCTCCCCGAAGTCCACGATGATGGGACCCAGGAATCCCGGGGGTCCGCAGTGGATGTGGAACATGAGGATGTCGGCGGGATTGACCCCTTGGATCTCGACGTCGATATAGGCCTTGCTCAGATCACGCGCGAACCGGATCTGCCCATGGCCCCTGGACTTGCGCTCCTCGCGAGGCACGGAGGGAGCCGTGGCCCCGAGGCTCTTCTCCAGCAGCTTGGGGGTCTCCGACTCCTCACCGGGCTCCTGGGCCGGGCTGAGGTAGCTCTCGTAGACCGTGAAGGTCGTCGCACCGAGGGCGGGATCCTTCGCATGGGCGGGCAGCATGAAGAGAACGCTCGTGAACGCGAGGGCCTTCAAGGTGTGCATGGCGGACTCCTGTAGAATCGGGGTGCTTCAGGAGTAGCCGCCGAGGCATCGTGACAGAAGCCCGAAGACGGACATGAGGTGGCCGATATCTGTCCATGCCCGCGCCGCTGGACCTTCCCGGTGGAGGTCGCTCCCATTGGATACTGAGCCAGAAGAACATTCCGGCTACATTGGCGGCCAGATGGAACAGCCCCGCCCGAACGACAACGCCGCCCCACCCGCCCCGTCTCACGCCGAGGGACGCTGGCACCGTGTCGCGCCGCCCGTCTTCATCCTGATTGCCTTCGCCCTGTCGCGGACCCTCTACTGGCAGGAGGGTGTCCACTTCGACAGCTCGCCCATCCTCTGGTTCTTCCAGTTCATCGAGCTGGACCTCCTGTGGAACCGGCTGCTGGAGAGTGTCTATTACCTCCACGCCCAACCGCCCCTCTTCAACCTGTTCCTCGGCGGTGTGCTCCAGACGTTCGCCGAGGGCTCGGATGCCGCCTTCGCCGCGTTCTACGTCGGCATGGGACTGCTGCTGGCATTGTCCCTGTACGGGCTGATGGTGCGGCTGCGAGTCCCCCGCTGGCCGAGTGCGCTGCTGACGGTGTTCTTCATCGCGAGCCCGGCCACGGTGGTCTACGAGAACTGGCTCTTCTACACGTATCCCGAGACGCTGCTGCTGTGCGCGGCGGCGTTGTTCTTCCACCGCTTCGTCTCCTCGGGCCGGGTGGGTGCCGGGATGGTGCTCTTCGGACTGCTGGGAGCCCTGGCGCTCATGCGCAGCACCTTCCATGTGGTGTGGTACCTCGTCGTGGTGGGCCTGGTGCTGCTGGCCGGTACGCCCTGGCGCACGGTCGCACGAGCCGCCGCGCTCCCGCTGCTGCTCATCCTCGCGCTCTACACGAAGAACGCCGTCCTCTTCGGCACGTTCTCGGGGAGCAGCTGGTTCGGGATGAACCTCGCCCACATCGTGTTCACGCAGATGCCCCGGGAGGAGCTGGCGGAGCTGATGCGCGAGGGGAAGGTGTCCCCGCTGGTGAAGGCGGATCCCTTCCAGCCGTTGACCTTCTACCCCCCGAGCTACCGTCAGGTGAGCGGCCCGGACGTGCCCGTGTTGCGGCGCGAGGTGAAGGAGAACCGGGCGCCCAACTTCAACCACGAGGCCTACATCGCGCTGTCCAAGGACTTCGCGCGGGACTCGTTCGCCGCGATCCGCGCGCGGCCGGGCACCTACCTGAGGACCGTGGCGTCGGGCTTCCGCATCTTCCTCACTCCCGCGATCGACCAGCCCTATGTCGCCGGCAACCGGCGCAGCGTCGTTTCGGAGAGCTGGCTGTACAACCGCTACCTGCTCGGCATGTATGGAGCCCAGGCGCCGGAGATGAGCGGGCGGTGGCTGACGCCGGAGGAGATCTCCGGACGCATCCTCTGGAACTGGACGGCGCTGCTCGTCTTCGGGCTGGGCGCCGCGGGCGTGCTGGCGTGGAAGGAGCTGCGGCGCTCCCGGAGGTTCTCGGCGGAGGGGGCCACGTGGATGTTCCTCGCCTTCAACATCCTGTTCGTGGCGCTGACGAGCAACCTCTTCGAGTACCTGGAGAACAATCGGTTCCGTTACCCCCTGGACCCGCTGATCCTCGCCCTGGGGGTCGCGGCGGTGGCGGAGTGCGTCCGGGCCCTGCGAGCACGCCAGCACCGCCGCGTGGCTGAACCGGTCCGTGACGACTCCGCTGCGTGAGAGGAGCGCGATTCCACCGTCGCTCCCGGGGATTCGTCAGGGCCTCACCTGCTCCTGGACCCCTTCGCCCTTCACGGGCAGCTCGAGGGTGAAGGTGGCGCCCTGACCGGGGCCGGGGCTGGTGCAGGTGAGCTGGCCCTCCATCTCCTCGGCGGCCAGGGCGCTGATGTGCAGGCCGAAGCCGTGCCCCGTCTTCTTGGTGGTGAAGCCCTGGGAGAACAGGCGCGCCATGTTCTCCGGGGCGATGCCGACGCCGTTGTCCGTCACGTCGATGAGCAGCCGCTCTTCCCCGGGAGCGGGATGGACGTGGATGGTCAGGCACTTGTCCTGTTGCGTGCTGTCCACCAGCGCGTGCCGGGCGTTGCTCAGCAGGTTGATGAGGATCTGCAGCAGCTTGTGCCGGTCCACGAAGATGAGGGGAACGTCGGCGTAATCCCGCACGATGCGGATGGCCAGCCGCTCGAAGGAGACGGCGTGCAGCCGCAGGGCCTCGTCGATGAGCTGGGGCACGGCCACCTGCTCCACGGCGCCCGCGGCGCGAGCGTGCTTCTGCTGCATGGTGACGATGGACTTGATGTGCTCCACGCCCTGGGCGAGCGACTGCATCTCCTTGAGCAGGGTGTCGCGCTCCTCCGCCAGCTGGCCGGACACTGCGATGAGATAGGGCGGCAGTTGCTGGCCCTGGGGATCCCGGGTGATGAAGGTGGCGAGATCCGCGCGGTGCTCGCGCAGCAGGGCGGTGGCCTTGGTGAGCCCGGTGACGCGGGAGCGGCGGAGCTGGTCGGTGACGAGGGTGGTGGAGATGTTGACGCTGTTGAGGGTATTGCCCACGTTGTGGAGCACACCGGTGGCGACCTCGGCCATGCCCGCCTGGCGGGAGACATCCACCAGCGTGCGGTGCAGCTCTCCCAGCCGCACCTCGGCCTCCTTGCGGCTGGTGATGTCGCGGCCGAAGAGCGTCACTCCCCCGACCTGGCCTCCCGCCACCAGGATGGGATGGAGGCTGACGTCCATCACGATACGGGTGTCCCCCAACGTATACGTCTCCTCGAGACGCAGGCGCTGGCCCTGGAGCACCTGGGCGAAGCGGTCCTTCCAGAGTTGGATCCTCTCGGGATGGATGTAGCGGAAGAGCGACTGCCCCAGCTCGGGCTGCATCCCGAGGGTCTTCTGGAAGAAGAGCTTCATGGCCGAGTTGGCGGCGAGCAGGCGCCCCTCGGTGTCCGTCGAGACCACGATGTCGTCGGTGCTCTCGATGATGCTGCTCAACTTGCCCTCACTGTCGTGGAGCTTCTTCATGGCCGCATCCCGCGCGGTGCCATGCAACGCGCCAATCCCCCAGATGCCCAGGAACGCGATGCCCGCGAAGAGGTGCCGGATCCAGAAGCGCGACACCTGGAAGGACTCGGCGGGGATTCCGGCGTGGTGCGTGAGGTAGATGGGATGAATCACATCCAGGACCACGGCGATGAGGAGGGTGAAGAGCAGCGCCCGGCGCGGCCCCAGCAGGTACACGGCGAAGGCGGGGATCAGCAGGTTCAAGGCGTGCACGCCGCCTTCGAAGCTGGTCTTGTTCGCGAAGGCGCCCCCCACGAAGCTGACCGTGAGCGTTGCCAGCAGGATCACCGCCGGAACCTCGATCCGGGTGGACTTCCGCGCCGCTACCAGGGTCGCCAGGTACGACACGCCCACGAGGCCAGGGGCGAGGGTGTACGGTGAGAACAGCGCGATCACCACGTACAGCATGGCGAGCATGAACATGAACCATGCGGCGCCTACGAGCACCCGATGACGAATGAGGTCCGCGGGAGGTGCGTTGCGCAGGGGCTCGGAGAGGAAGAAGTCCAGCCAGCCCAGGATCCCCGGGGCTCTCTCGGGACCCGAGGAGGGGGACTTGGGAATGTCCTGGCTCGTCTCGGCAGATGAATGCGGCGCCATGTCCGGGGATCAACCAAGAGGGGGGAAGAGGCCCTCGGCGGAAGGATGACATGGGGGTCCGGTCCCAGGAGCCTAAAACGAGAAACCAGGCAGGCAAGGGATTCATCGCCCTGTCGTGGCTCCGACACCTATAGTCAGGAAACCTGTCTATCGACTCGGGTCGACGGCGACCCGATGGGAGGTCCCGATGTCGATCCTGTCCCGGCCCTGGGTGGCGGCAGCCGTCGCCCGGGCGATGCAGCGCGGCGTCGTCGCGACGTCCCGCCGGATGGTGAGCACCGCGAACGCCCGGCTGCCCGAGTTCACGGCGCGCCGCGAGTCGACCGAGGTGCCCACGTCCGCGGGAATGACCCGCGTGACGCTCTACCACCCCCCGGCGGCGACCGGCGCTGTACACATCAACCTGCACGGTGGCGGCTACGTGTTGCCGCTCACGGAGTACGACGACCCGATCTGCCGCGCGCTCGCGGCGCGCTCCGGCTCGGTCGTCCTCAACGTCGACTATGTCGTGGCGCCGCAGCATCCCTTCCCGGCGGCCGTGCACCAGGTGCACGAGGTCGCCCGCTGGGCCGCCGAGCACGGGGCGGAGCACGGCTGGGACGGCCAGCGGCTGACCATCGGAGGGCAAAGCGCCGGCGGCGCACTCGCCGCGGCGGCGGCGCGGCTCGCCTTCGAGCAGGGTCACCCGGCGTTCGCGCTCCAGGTGCTGCACTACCCACCGCTCGATCTATCGATCCCGGCGGCCTCCAAGCGCTCGACCATCCGAAAGCCGATGCTCCGTCCGTGGATGGGCGATGTCTTCGACACCTCGTATGCGCCGGACCCCGCGGTCCGCTCCGACCGGCTGATCTCGCCCGCGGGGGCCGCGGACACCGCGGATCTCGCCGGGATCGCGCCGGCGGTGGTGATCGCCGCGGAGCACGACATCCTCCGTGACGAGGCACGGCGCTACGCGGACCGGCTCGAGCGCGTCGGCGCGCTCGTCGAGTACCGGGAGCTCACCGGGGCGGACCACGGCTACGACGGGGTGGACGACGAGCGCGCCCGCGAGAGCTACGCGTTCATCGCCGACCACATCCGCCGAGCGGTGGAAACCCCCAAGCCCTGACCCCGTGAGGAATCGTGACCATGCGTTCCACTCCGCAAGCTCGCAGCGTACGCGCGGTCCCGCGCGGCCCAGGTCGTGAAATACGAGGGGCTCAACGAGGGCCATGCGGGCCTGCAGCGGGGTTACGGCGAGAACCTCCATTGGAGCGGGACCAGTCAAGCGGCCCCGCCCACCGCCACGGATGCCGCGTTGGGGGCCACCAAGAGCTGGTACGACGAGGTCAGTCGTTACAACTTCGCGAACGGCGGTTTCACTGCCGCCACCGGTCACTTCACTCAACTGGTCTGGAAGAGCACCACGTCGGTCGGCTGTGCGGTCTACAATCTCAAGGGCAGCCGGTGGCTCGAGACCTATGTGGTCTGTAACTATCAGCCTTCCGGAAACTACCAGGGCCAGTTCCCGCAGAACGTGCTGCCCCCGAGGAAATGAGCTCAGTCCACCGGTGCGGAGGAGCTTCGACAAACTTCACTCGGGCTCTTGCTCTTCTTCGCTCACGGTGCTGGTCTTCGGGTCGAGGGGGTTCTCCTTGACCGATCACTTCGTCTTCTCCCGCAGGCAGATCCTCAAGTCGGCCGTCGCCGCGGGAGGAATCACTGTCATCTTCAATTCCCTGCCCTCCATGGCCCAGCGCGCCTCGGGGGGCCAGTCGGGCGGTTCGGGCTGGATGGGGCCACCGGGCAAGGCGCGCTTCCGCATCGAGGGGCTCCCCAAGGTCACCGGGCAGAAGATCTACGCGCGTGACTTCCGTGCCCGGGACATGAAGGGGTGGCCCACCACCGAGCGCTACGCCATGGTCCTGCGCGCGACCTCCGCGGACCGCCCCCTCCTCGCCATCGACCTCTCCATGCTGCCGCCCGAGCTGCAGCCCCGGCGCGTCGTCACGGCGGTGGACCTCGCCAGCGACGGCATCCAGCTGCCCTCGAGCACCACGCCCCCCGATGGTCGGCAGAAGGTCTTCCTGGCGGCCTTGAACCAGGTGCCCGCCTACCTCGGGCAGCCCGTGGCCCTGCTCATCTTCGAGAACTACTACGTCTTCCGCGACGCCTCGCGCCTGCTGCGCTTCAACTCGGAGGTGCTCCAGTACGGTCCTCCGCGAACGCCCACCGGCGCTCAGACCTATGCGCCCTACAGCCCTCCTACCTACCTCACGTTCTACGACGACGCGCGAGGCCAGGTGCGGTTCTCCCAGGTGAAGGACGGCTCCACCAACCCCTACTCCTCGTCCACGGCGGCGGACAAGGAGGCCGCCAAGACGCGCGAGCTCATCCAGAAGGAGCTGAAGACGGCGGGTTGGAAGGTGTTCCAGGGCACCTACGAGACCCAGGTGATCGATCCCATGTTCATGGAGCCCGAGGCGGGCCTCGCCTGGCTCGACCGCGCCAACAAGCGCATGAACCTGGTGCTGGGCACCCAGAGCACCAATGGCGATCTCTCGGACGCCTTCAGCCTCTTCAAGAACCACTCCACGGGTCCGCTCGACGTGCAGAGCGTCGTGCTCAATTCCTGCTATCCGGGTGGAGGCTTCGGCGGACGAGACGTGTCAGTCTTTCCCATCCTCATGCTCCTGGCGGCCGCCTACTCCGACGGGCCGGTGCGCATCGCCTATGACCGCTTCGAGCAGTTCCAGGGCGGCATCAAGCAGCTCGGGGCGAAGATGACCCAGACCTTCGCCGTGGATGGCCGGGGCCAGCTCCAGGCCATCGTCAGCCAGCTCTCGCTGCTGGCCGGCGGCCAGAACAACTACAGCCAGTGGGTCGCCCAGCTCGCGGGCTACTGCGGCGGTGGTGGCTACAAGGTGCCTCGGGTGGCCATCGACGCACTCGCCCAGCCCTCCGTCGGCGTGGTGGCGGGCTCCATGCGAGGCTTCGGTGGGCCGCAGGCCTTCTTCGCCGTCGAGTCCATGATGGATGAGATCGCCGCCTCGCTGGGCCGCGACCCCATCGAGCTGCGCGAGCAGAACGCGCTCGCCCAGGGCAACTACACCGTGACGGGCGCTCCGCTCCAGGAGCCCATGCGGCTGGCGGAGATCTGCCAGCTGGCCCGGAAGCAGGAGCTGTGGACCCGGCGCCAGGAAGAGAAGGCGAAGCGCAAGCAGCAGGGCCAGCTCTACGGGGTCGGCTTCGCGCTGGCCAATCAGGCCTATGGCACGGGCGCGGATGGAGTGATGGCCGCGGTCGAGATCGATGCCAGGGGAGCCCTCCGTCTGACCAGCAACTGCGTGGACATGGGCAATGGCTCGGCCACCTCGCTGGCCATCAGCACCGCGCGCTACCTCGGGGTCAACGCCTCGCGCGCGGACATGGGGCAGGTGGAGTTCTTCGACGTGCTTGGCTTCGTCAACGCCGAGCAGCAACCGGTCGGCTCCTCCGATACCACCAAGGCCGTGCAGAAGAAGGGGGAGACCTTCCGGCTCCTCAACAGCTCGCAGTTGTTGCGGCGCAACGAGCGTCCCACCACCCACGAGTCGACCCCCACCGATTCGAGCAACCCCTGGGACAATCCGCACTACACGAAGAGCTATTCCATGTCGTCCAGCGCGTGCATCACCGCCTTCCAGCAGGTGCACGCCATCGAGCAGGCCAGCCGGGTGCTCTTCGCGACGGGGCTGTTCCCCGCGGCCCGGAAGCTCTGGGGTCTGCCGCCCACCAACCCGCTGAAGGCGGAGGAGACGCACTGGGAGGACGGATTCCTCGTGGCACCGGGGCTGCGCCGCCTGGCGCAGGCGGACATCGCCGCCCGGCTCCACGCCGACAAGGGCGTGGCGGGAGCCATGGTGCACGCCCTCTACCAGGCGCGCTGGGTGCAGGCGGATTACACGCTGGAGGGCTCCACCTGGACCTGGCCCATCGACGGGCTGTGCACGCGGCAGGCCGGTGCCAGCTCCTGGCGGTGGCACGAGCGCAAGAACGTCGTCGCGCCAACCGCGGCCAGCGCATCCTACGGACGCAGCCTCTACTCGCCCTCGGGCGCCCTGGTGGCCGTCGAGATCGACCCCCCCTCGGGCCGCGTCCGGGTCGTCGAGGTCCATACCTTCCTCGACGCGGGACGCCTCATCCAGCCCGAGCTGGTCAGCGGTCAATCCGAGGGCGCGGTGGCCATGGGCATCGGCTACGCGCTGCTCGAGCAACTGCCCCTGGGCGTGGGGGGCGCGGGCGAGGGCAACTGGAACCTGGACCGCTACCGGGTGGCGCTCGCGGGAGACCTGCCGCTGGGGCGCATGAAGCTGCACGTGCTGTCTCCCCTGCCGCCGCCGGATGATCATCCCAAGGGCATCGCCGAGGCGGTGCTGTGCCCGATTCCCCCCGCCATCGCCAACGCCGTCGCCGACGCCACCCAGCGCCGCTTCCGCTCGCTGCCCATCACCCCGGCCAGGATCCTGGAGTCCCTCCGCTCATGAGCTCTCCCCTCGTCAATGTGACCCTCACGGTCAATGGCAAGACGTACACCCGCAAGGTGCCTGCCTCGCTGCCGCTGGTGGATTTCCTGCACGAGGAGATATCGCTGACGGGCACCAAGTTCGGCTGTGGCATCGGCGTGTGCCGGGCCTGCACGGTCGCCGCGTGCCGGACGCCCCAGGCGCATGCGGTGCCGACGCTCGCGTGCTCGACGCCCGTGGGCGAGCTCAACGGCCAGACCCTCACCACCGTGGAGGGACTGGCCGGGCCCTCGGGTCCGAACCCGCTCCAGCAGGCCTTCCTCGACGAGTTCGCCTTCCAATGTGGTTACTGCACCCCGGGCTTCCTCATGGCCACGACCCTGCTGATGGAGCGGCTGCGCGCCAGGCCCATCCCCGTGGACCAGCTGGATACGGCCATCCAGGACGCCTGTGGAAGCCACATCTGCCGCTGCACCGGATACGCCCGTTACTACGCCGCCATCCGCAAGGTCATCCTGGGCACGCCCGGGCTGATCTCTCGGTAAGCACTCGACTTCAGGGAGGCGCCCGTTCCCCATGTGCTGGTCCAGATCGATATCGTCCCTCCGCCTTGGTGCCTGCTGGCTGCTGGTGCTGCTCGCCGCACCCGGGGCGTGGGCGCAACAAGAGCTGTTGCCCTATGCACGCGAGTGCGCCGAGAAGATCGGCCCCATTCCCGCGTTCGACTGCCGGAAGGGCACGCGCGTCCCCATCACCGTCAATGGCAAGACGCCCGTCGCCTACGTGCCGCAGATGACGTGTGATCGGCCCTCGCTCCTGCCCCCGGGCGAGGGCGAGAACACCGACGGGCAATGCATCCCCGAATCGCGCGCCCTGGTGCTGCGAGACGACGGCAAGGTGCAGATCAGCGCCTACTGCCGCCAGAAGAAGATCCGCCCGGCGAACACCTACCTCTACGACGAGGTGGACCTCATCTCGCACAACGTGGAGACGGGAAGCACCTGCTGGTTCCAGGCGCTGGCGCCCAACCCCCTGTCGGCCGACAAGGGGCTGGACGGGCGGCGCGTGCCTCCCCCCGAGGAGGCCACACCTCCTCCCGGAAAGGTGGCCGCGAAAGACTTCTGGAACCCGCCCGTCAAGACGGCCTCCGGCAACTGCGGCTCGTGCCACGACAGCGATCCCTTCATGTACAGCCCGCTCATCGGACAGACCGGGCAGATGCCGAGAGATCCGCTCGGCCTGTACGCCAACGACATTGGCGAGGACTTCAAGAAGTGGCCCAAGCCCTTCGCCATTTCCACGCGGGGAAACACATGCACGGGTTGCCACCGCATCGGCTCGCAGCACACCTGCAATACGGCCATGTACGAGTCCGTGGGCGAGACGCTCAGCCCGTACCTGGACAGCTGGGCGATGGTCTACCCGAACTCGCACTGGATGCCGCCGGGCCTCTCCATGTCCCTGGGACAGTGGGAGACCACCTACCGGAGCAGTGTCGAGGAACTCGCCCGGTGCTGCAAGGACCCCAAGGCTCCGGGTTGCATCGTCACGCCCATCACGGGCGCCAGCAAGCCCTGAAGCACGAACCAGTCAGCGACCGCGCACCTTCCCCGCGCTCGAGCCCGCTCGCGGCGCCGGTGCGCTCGCCGCCACGAGCCGTTTCGCGCGCAGGTAGCGCACGCGGCGGGTGCTGATCGTCAGCCCATCCACCTCGCCCGACGCCGTTCGTGTGAAGGTCACCGTCCCCACGCCGGGGGCGAAGATCCCGCGACGGCCCGCAGCATGGGGGAGCGGACGGCCGCGTTCTACACAGGCGGCTGAGTGGTGTTCGGCAGCCCGTGCGCCGGACACCGGTCATGAAGGTGGAAGGCGGGCATCCAACTCCCGGAAGAAACCCGCGCTGCGCCAAAGGCTCCGATTGCCGATGACATACAGCTGCTCCTTCGCGCGGGTCACGGCCACGTTGAGCAGGTTCACCCGTCGGCCCGCCCAACCCCGCGCTCCCTCCTGGTCCAGTGCGGGAGCGCCCAGGACGAGCACGACCGCCTCCGCCTCGCGCCCCTGCACCGTATGCACGGTACCGATCCGCTCGGAGGTCCATTGCCAGGAGGAGCGGTTCGTCCAACCCTCCAGGACCCTGCTCTCACGCACCACCCGCCGGAGGTTCTCCGCCACCATCACGAAAGGGGTGACGATGTACAAATCGGGGTTCACCCCCGCCCTGGCGAGACGTCGCAGCAGTTCGACTGTGAGCGCTCCCTCCTCCGGACACCATTTGCCGTCGACATCTCCCTGGACGTCCAACCAGGCCGACGGCCCGAGCACCTCCCGGATGCGCGATGGCCCTCGGACCTTCGCATTCACCATGAGGCGCTGGTAGGCAATCGAGTTGGAGATGCCGAACATGGGCTCGGCACACCGTCGATGGACGAGCAGCGGCACCCCCACGGTGCGGCAGCCGGACCTGCCCTCGAACTCCGCGACATAGGGGGTCGCGGCATCCGCGAGCGTCTGGACCGAGGCACTCGGGGCATTGAACCGATCGGGGTCCACACCGAAGTGCCGGCAGATCGTGGTGGTCAACACTTCGGGAAGCACCACCACCGGCTCGATCTGCATGGGGTCCCCCACCACGACGGCCCGGCGGGTCCGCATCAGCGCACCCACCGCGGCTTGAGGCAGGGCCTGTCCCGCTTCGTCCACGAAGAGCCATCCGAGCGCCTCGGAAGGCAGGGCTCCCAACATCCTTTCCGTCGAGGCGAAGGTCGTGGACACGAGCGGCACGACCAGGAAGAACGAAGCCCACAGGTCGGCGAGCGTAGGCCGTTCATCCTGGTAGGAGGGGCGGCTGAAGCCGTTCATGAGCGCGCCGAGGTTGTGCCTCAGCGGCTTCGCGGCCGCGTCGATGAAGGCCTTGTGGAGCGCCATTGCCGAGACGAACACGTCGTCGCGGATGCGCTGGTCCGTTGCGTCCAGCCAGGGGGTCGCCATGTGTTGCTCGGCGTGGTCTCGCTCGAAGAATCCCGGATCGACGAACCGCGACGCGAGCCGTTCACGAGCCGCCGCGACCTCGCGTCGGGCCGACGCGTACCGGTCCCGAGCCTCGGAGAGCCTTCGTTCGGCCTGCGCACACTCGGCCGGAGCGTCGCGCAAGCGCTGTTCGCAGCGCGCGACATCCGCTGACAACCGCTCGAACACCTCCGCCGCCTGGTTTTTGATCTGGAGCCGCTTCAACCGCTCGGACCGCCAGGACTGCTGCTGCGGGCCCCGGAACAAGCGCTGGAGGAACCCCGGCTTCGTCGCATCGTGCTCGGCCAGACGTGCCTCGGTGGCGGTCAGCTCCTGGCGCGCGACAGTCAAGTGCTCGCGAGCGGCCGCGACCGCGGCCTGGGCGCGATCCTCCGCACCCCGTGCTTCATCCGCCGCTGCGGCCGCTCGCGCCTCCCCCTTCGCCAGTTCCGGAAGTGACAGGTAGAGCTCACGGGCTCGGCCAAGCTCCTGGAGGAGCTCACGGCTCTTCGCGAGCGCCGCGCGAAAGGAAGACCGCGCCTTGCGCCAACGTCGCAGGGCCTCCTCGTGATTCCGGGGAGGGTTCTCGGCGGTGACGATGAGCGGCGGCCGTGTCTTCCGGTCGCCGGATTCAGGCTCCTGGACCTCGACCGACTGCGGTGTCCCCGCGGCGGCCGCGAGGTAGGTGGAAAGCCCGCGGTCCTCGTCCCACCAGAACGTCTGCTTGAACTTGTTGCGGTTGGCCGCGTTGCCCAGGACGGCGGCGACGAGCCCCCACGTCGGCTCTCCCCGCAGGGCATCAGACACGGTCGCGAAGTAGCGCAGCTCACCAGCGTCGGTCGCGATCGCCTTGAGCACGGGAAGCTCGGCGCTGACGTTCTCGACGGCCTTGTTGTTGGACGAGGCCACCAGCATCTCGAAGCCTCGAAGCCGCTCATCGATGCGGTACTGATGCAGCCAGGTCTGTCCCGCCCTGGTTCGTTCGCCCGAGTGGACGAACGCCTCCTCGGGATCGTCGAAGAGCGCCAGGACTTCGGCACGCTCGGTGATGACCGAGGCAACGAGATCCCGAAGCAAGGTGGTCTTCCCCGTGCCGGGAGGACCGTTGACGGCGAGGATTCCATTCGCGCGCAGCTCGCTCGTCGCCAGGTTCACCGCGGCCTGCTGGAGGAGAACGAGCGGGTGCCGCCCCGGGCCCGGCCAGCGTGCCGGAGGGATCAGCCCAGGCGCGACCGCCTCCTCGAGCGCGGCGCTGTCCCGAAGCAGGTTCCGCCGCACGGCCGGAGCCATTGCGCCCACATAGCGCAGGAGGTTCGGGGTGGCTCGACCTCGCACGAACAGCTCCCTCGCCTCGGCGAGGTCTCCCAGATAGAAGCTATTGAGCAGCAGCGGTTCCGGAGGGCTGTCGCTGCGGTAGTACTCGTAACTCCGGATGGCGAACCGCGGCTCCCGACAGAGCGCTGGAGGCAACCCAAGCGTTCGGACCAGCCAACCGTAGGCGGCGGTGAGGGTCGCGCGATCCAGCGGTCGGACCTTGCCGTCCTCGTCGCGCTGGCGGAGCTTTTCGTCCAGCTCCACAACCAGACGGCGCTCCGCCACGTGCCATCCAGCCAGACCCGCGAGATCGCCATCGAGCGCGCGGGGGAGTCCCCACCCGAAGCTCGAGATCGCGGCGGCCGATCCTTCCACGGGTCTGCCCTCCCGGTCGAGGATCGCGAGCGCGAGGATGGCCTCTCCACGTGCCGGGGGCCACTCGGCCCGCCCATCCGCGTACTGGGAGAGGAGCGCTGTGGTGGCGGCATCGAGCTCCACCGTGCCCAGCACCACCTGGTAGTAGAGCCGGGTCTTGGGGCGTGCCCGGTCCCGCCCCGTCTCCCAGGGGAGCTCCTGCTCGGTCAATGAGGCAACGGCTCTGGGCTCTCCACCCGCCAGATCCTCGGGGCGACGGAACGTTGGCGGCGAGAGGACCTCAAGCGCCGTCCACGCATCCATGATCGCCTCGGGAGCGTTCTGGATGGGAGGAAAGCGGATGCGATTCCCCTCCGAGGACGAGCCTGTCGACTGTTCGCGCTTGCTCGTGCGGGGTCTCGAGCTGGGAGCGGGCTCTGGTGGCGCGCTGACGCGCTCCTGGGCTCCCTCCGACACGCTCAGGGAGTCGAGTGCCCGGAGGACGCGGGCCCTGAGCTGTGCGGCTCTCTTCGTGGAGCGATGCGCGAGCTCGTCGGCCAGGCCGCGCAACACGTCGGCATCGCCGCCGCCGTGCTCGAACCGGGCTTCGAGATCTCTGATGCTGGCATTGAATAACGGTCGAGACATTCGATCTTGCGAGGAGTGTAGACGCGGGTCACGCAGGCTGCCCAGCCGGAGTGAAGAGCTGTCTCGCTTTCAGCGAGTCGCGCTGCATGTCCTCGATGAACGGGCGCAGCTTCTCCTCCCACCGGGTCAGCGCGCGTTCCATGTCGTCTGGATGCTTCTCCAGCATGTCACCCAGGAGCTCACCCCCGGCCAGATGGCTCAGCACCGACCCCGCCTTTTCCGGTCCGTACGCCTTGCGCAGCGGCTCGATGGGACGGCCGCGGAACTGCGCGGCCACGTCATCGACCAAGCCGCTCGCGCCGACGTGGTGGACCTCGCTGGAAGGCAAACTGAATATCGGCGTGGGTAACAATCCCGAGGTCTCGCGTCTTCTTCATGCGGACGCCAGAGGGGCTGCACGGCAAACCCTCGCGGCGCTCGTGTTCCCACGAAACACCACACGAGGAGTTCGTCATGAAGAAGACTTGTATTGCCTCGCTTCTGTCGGGAGTCGTCGCCCTCACCTTCACCGGTGCCACGTACGCGGCCCCCGTGAGCGCCGCCGCGCAGCCCTACATGGGCGGGAGCTGCCCGGCGGCCATCACGGATGCGCACGATCATGACGGGGACGGCCTCGCCGATGCCTGCGATGTGACCGTGTTCCTGGTCAAGAACGATGAGCGGGGAGGCCTGTCCCTGGAGCTGGCGCCCGGGGCTCGCGTGGACTCCATGATGATCGCGGACATCTCCAACCAGACGTCGCAGTCCGTGTACTGGTCGCTCGAGCTGGAGGGGCTGAAGGGAGTGTCGGCCCGGCAGCAGGAGGGCTGGGTCACCCCGCATGAGAGCCAGTCGATCGCTCTCGACATCGACCTCTCCTCGGTGGAGCCCGGCGCGTTCCTCGACCGGGTCGTCACCCTGAAAGTGGACGGCGAGGTCCACCAGATCCCGCTCACCATCGCCGTGAAGAACTCCGATGCCTCCGTGAGCACCCTCGCGGGCACGTGCTCCTACAACATCTATCTCGAATCCATCAAGGTGGTGGCGGGCCAGGGTGGCACCGAGGGGGATCTCGAAGTCGAGCTCTTCACCAACCTGCAGACGTCTTCCGGCAACATCGCCAACGACTGGCCCACCTCAGGCGGGTACATGAGGATCGCCGTGGGCGAGACGAAGTACCCGAACGTCTACATGTACTCGGCCTCCGTCCCGACCTCGTCGTACAACAGCCTGCAAGCGTCCTTCCAGGTTCGCGAGGATGACGACTCGAGCGCGGATGATTGGGGCTCCGCTTCCAAGACCCTCTCGTTCTATTGCAACTACGGGACGGGCACCACCGCCATCGTGACGCGCATCCAGGACGACTCGGGCGGCAGGTACGACGTGACCCTGCGGAGCTCCTGGACGGGCAACTAGTCCTCATCTCCTGGACGTGCGCTACAGCCGCTCCACCCCTCCGTCCCCGGCCGTCGCTTCCGGGAGAGGCTCGCGGCAGAAGGCGAGCCTCTCCTTCAGCACGTCGAGCGGCAGGGCCACCTCCAGCCGGAACGCGTCCCCGTCTGGCCGCACGCGCGCGAAGTCGAGCAGCTTCGCCAGGTCCTCCTCCCCCTGGCTCTGCGCGCGCATGCGCGCGAGCGCAAGCGCCCCGCCCAGGCTCTTGCCCAGATCCGTGACCGCCTGCGCGTCCTCGCCCTTCACGTCCGCCACCAGCGCCACGTCTCCGCGTGCGTCCACGTGCAACTCCACCGCGCCCGCGGCGCGCACCAGCTGCTCGGCGATCTCGCGCTGGTCCGGCGGGAGGACGTTCGCGAGGGTGCGGGTCGCGATGACGCCGTACACCTCGCCGTACGTCGCGGTCTCGCCGAGCAGCGGCGGCTCCTGCGAGCCACGCCCCTCCACCCGGTCGATGACGTCTCTCACCCCGTTGCGGTCCCGGCCCACGACGATCATCTGGTTGCCCCACGTCGCGAGCGTGGGCCCGCCGCCGCGCCCCACGCCGCCGTCGGCGAGCGCCCGCTCGGTCGGGGGCTCGTAGATGCGCGCGGAGTCGCCGTAGCTCGAGCGCCCGTGCTGCCCGAGCAGCTCGTCGGTCTTCGCCTTGCCGAAGTTGCCCGACAGCACCAGGCCCTCGTCGGTGATGGCGAGCCGGTCCAGGTCCGTGAGCGGATCGATACCCGTGCGCTCCTTCAGTTGCTGCAGCTGCTTGCCGCCGTCGCGATAGAGGCATTCGAGCAGCAGCTCGCCGATGGGGGAGTGGCGAAGGGCGTTGGCCTCCAGCACCACGGCCGTCTTGCCCTTGCCTCGCGGCAGCGCCGCGAGCAGCGGGTCCGAAGCCCCCTGGGGCCCGGCGTCCGGCGTCGGGACCACCCAGGTGCGCCGCGCCTGCGCGCGCGTCTTCTCCTGGGCGCGCAGCCGACGCGGGAACTCCACCGGCGGCTGCTCGCTCGCGCTGAGCGCCTCCTCACCCTGTCCAAACCACATCAGCAGCGCCGCGGCGGCGAACACCACCACGGCGAGCACCAGGAACCGCGCGCCTCGCGTCTTCATCTAGTAGTCCTTCCGTTCGAAATGCCAGAGGCCGAGCGCGAGTACGCCCATGCCGAAGAGGCCCACGCCCGCGAGCACCGCCCCCAGCGAGCGCTGCTCGAGGGGGATGGATGCGGCCATGGAAGCCGATGCGTTGGCGAGCGAGCTGAGGCGGGGCAGGAAGAGCGTGAGCAGCTCGAAGCCAGTGCGGCTCATCCCCTCCTCGAACACTGGCGCGATGCTGCGCCGGAAGCCGGCGATGACGCCCAGCACCAGGAACACGCCGCCCGCGGCCGCACACAGCGCCGCGCTGCGCACCAGCGTCGCGCAGGTGAGCATCACCGCGTACACCGCCGCGTACGCCACGCCCGCGAGCAGCGCCGCGATGAGCGGCCCCACCGTCCAGTACCCCGTCTTGACGCCGAGGATGAGCCACAGGCCGCCCGCCCCGTACGCCGCACCGCCCACCGCCAGCGTCATCACGCCCACGAACGTGCCGACCAGCACCTGCCAGCGGCGCACCGGCAGGGCGAGCAGGTGCTCGATGCGGCCGGGCGACAGCAGGCTGGGCGCGAAGTCCGAGCACGCCACCAGGCCGAAGAGGATGCCGCCGTAGAACACCAGGTAGGCGATGGCCATGTAGAGCGGCCGCAGCGCCATGTCGACGGCCTGGATGCTGTGGTCCAGGGACTGGCCGAACAGCCGCGTGGCGGCGAGCGCGCCGTCCAGGACCTCGATGCGCAGCGACAACGTGAGCGTGAGGAGCAGCAGCGAGATGCCCACCAGGAAGGCGAGGATGAACTTGCGGCTCAGCGCCTCGCGCAAGACGTAGCCTGCGATGCCCAGGACTCCGTTCATGCCGCCACCCCCGCGCCCACCGCGTCCGTCAGCACCGCCTCGAGGTCCTGCGCATCGCGCCGCAACTCCACCAGCAGCGCGCCGCCCGCGAGCGCCTGGCCCAGGGCCGCGTTGAGCGCCGCGGCGTCCGGCGTCCCCAGCGCCCAGCGCCCGTCGCCCTCGTCGCCAGCCGGCGTGAATCCCGCGGCCTGTAGCACCTGTGCGCTCGCGCCCGGTGCGAAGCGCACCGACCAGCGGTGCCCGGTGTGCTGCAGGTCCTCCAGCCGCCCCTCGCGCAGCACCCGGCCCTCGCCGAGGATGGCGATGCGGTCGCACACGCGCTCCGTCTCCGCCAGCAGGTGGGAGTTGAGGAAGAGGGTGGCGCCGCGGCGCACCTCGTCCTGCAGGATGCGGCGCACCTCCATGCGGCCCATGGGGTCGATGCCGTCCGTCGGCTCGTCGAGGATGAGCAGCTCCGGCTCGCCCAGCAGCGCCGCGGCGAGCCCGAGCCGCTGCCGCATGCCCTTGGAGTAGCCCCCGATGCGCCGGCCCGCCGCGTCGGCCAGGCCCACGCGCTCGAGCAGGCGCGCATGGGCGGCCACATCGCGCCGCAGGTTCTTCAGCCGCGCCACCGTGCCCAGGAACGCCGTGGCCGTCCACGCCCCCGGCAGGTGCAGGCGCTCGGGCAGGTAGCCGATGCGCGCGCGCACCGCGGGGTCCTCGGGGTCGCCGCCGAGCACCCGCACCTGGCCCCCCGTGGGCCGCACGATGCCGAGCACCGACTTGATGAACGTCGTCTTGCCCGCGCCGTTGGGCCCGATGAGCCCGAACGCGCTGCCCACCGGCACGTGCAGGTCCACGCCCGCGAGCGCGACCTGACCGGCGCGGCGCCAGCCCTTGCCGTACGTCTTCTTGAGCCCCACGACCTCGATGGCATGCATGCGCGGGACTGTAGGCGCTCGCACCGCGGCGCCTCGTGACGAAGGGCCAGCCGGTCCGGAGGGGTCGCTGATCGGTCCCAACGGGGGAGCGAGCGGCCGACCTCCAGCGGCGTGAACTGAATTTGGGACGAGGCGGAAGTTGAAGCATAACGCGGGCGGATCCATCCCCAACCTGGAGACACCCGATGAAGCTGCGTACCTTCCCCTGGCGTGCCGCGGTCGCCGCGGTCCTCACCGCCGCGAGCGGCGCCGCGCTCGTGCCCACCACCGCGCAGGCCGCCGCGCCCCAGGTCAAGACCCAGGCGCCGGGCTACTACCGCATGATGCTGGGCGACTTCGAGATCACCGCCCTGTCCGATGGCACCCTCGAATTGCCTCTGGACAAGATGCTGACCAACATCAAGCCCGCCCAGGTGGAGAAGGCGTTCGCGCGCGCGTTCCTCAAGACGCCCGTGGAGAGCTCGTTCAATGCCTTCCTCATCAACACCGGCTCCCAGCTGGTGCTGGTGGATACGGGCGCTGGCAACCTCTATGGCCCGACGCTCGGCAAGCTGCTGGCGAACCTGAAGGCGGCCGGCTATCAGCCGGAGCAGATCGACGCCGTGTTCATCACCCACCTGCACCCGGATCACATGGGCGGGCTGATGACCGGGGACAAGCGGACCTTCCCGAACGCCACCGTGCATCTGGCCAAGGCCGAGGCGGACTACTGGATGAGCGCCGACAACATGAAGAAGGCGCCCGCTGAGGCGCAGTCGGGGTTCCAGAACGCCACGGCGATGCTGACCCCGTACGCCACGGCGGACAAGCTCGAGCCCTTCGAGGGTGACACCGAGCTGGTGCCTGGCATCAAGGCCATCACGACCTTCGGCCACACCCCCGGCCACAGCAACTACGCCGTGGAGAGCAAGGGCCAGAAGCTGATGCTGTGGGGAGACCTGTTGCACGTGGCGGCGGTGCAGTTCCCCGAGCCGTCGGTGACCGTCCAGTTCGACGTTGACTCGAAGGCGGCGGCGGCCCAGCGCAAGAAGGCCCTCGCCGACGCGGCGAAGCAGGGCTACTGGGTGGGCCTGGCCCACGTCTCGTTCCCGGGCCTCGGCCACGTGAGGTCCGAGGGCAAGGGCTACGTCTACGTCCCGGCCAACTACACCACGAAGCAGTAACCCCGCGGCGGACCGCGGAGTGAGGATGGGGGGCGCCACGATTCGATCGGACGCAATCGGATTCCCGCTCGTTCGTTCTGGGCGAGGCCGCCGAAGCAGTCTTTCTATCCGGAGATTCCTGCACATGCGCCTGGGCGCCCTTCCCCTTCTGCTGCTCACCTCGTGTACCGCGGCGACGACCACCGCCGCTCCACCCTCCTCCGCCCCGGCGCCCCAGGCCACCGCTCCCGCGCCCTCGCCCACCACCGTCCAGGCCCTGAAGCTCGACGCGGCCACGCCCATGAAGACGGCCTCGAGCACGCCCTTCACCGTGTCCGCCGGGTGGTACGTCACCGAGGACCAGGGCCGTCTGCTGCTCGAGGACCCCGAGCGGCAGCTCCGTCTCACCCTGCTGGAGGTGCCCGGCCCGTCCGCCGAGCGCGCTCTCGCCGAGGCCTGGAAGCAGACCCAGCCCGGCTTCGCCCTTCCCGTGATGCACTCGGCCCACCCGCCCGCGCAGGACGGCTGGGACGAGGTCTTCCAGAACACCTACGAGCCTCCCGCGCAGGAGTCGCGCGTCATCGTCGGCCTCGCGCGGCGCAAGGGTGACACCAACTACGTCATCCTCCTGGATGGTGCCGCCGCCGCCATGGAGCGCCGCGGTGCCCAGGCCAATCAGGTCCTCCTCGGCTTCAAGTCCGCCCGGCTCTCCGAGGAGTCCTTCGCCGGAAAGGCCCCGCTTCCCCTCACCCCCGAGCGGCTCCGGTCCTTCGAGTCCTTCCTCGAGCAGGCTCGCGCGACGATGAAGATTCCGGGTGTGGCCGTCGCCGTCGTCCAGGGCAATCAGGTCCTCTACGAGAAGGGCTTCGGGGTGCGGGAGCTCGGCAAGCCGGAGCCCGTGACGCCGCGGACGCTCTTCCTCATCGGCTCCACGAGCAAGTCGCTCACCACGCTGATGATGGCGCGCCTGGTGGACGAGGGCCTCTTCACCTGGAAGACCCCGGCAACCCAGCTCCTGCCCGACTTCTCGCTCGCCGATGCCGAGGTGACGAAGAAGCTCACCGTGCAGAACACCGTGTGCGCGTGCACCGGCATGCCCCGCCAGGACATGGAGATGCTCTTCGAGTACGCGGGCGTCACCGGCGAGCAGCGCATCTCCGAGATGCGCCGGATGAAGCCCACCACCCGCATCGGCGAGACGTACCAGTACAGCAACCCCATGGTGACGGCCGGTGGCTACATGGCCGCGCACGCCGCCGAGCCCGGGCTCCCGCTCGGCCAGGCGTATGACCGCGTGATGCAGACGCGCGTCTTCGATGCGCTCGGCATGAAGTCCACCACCTTCGACTTCGCCCGCGCCGCGAAGCTCGAGCACGCCTCGCCGCACGGGATGACGGCGACGTTCGAATACGTGCCCCTGCCCCTGTCCGTCGAAGAGGCCGTCGTCCCCGTCCGCCCCGCAGGCGGCGCCTGGTCCAACCTCCGGGACATGGAGCGCTACGTGATGCTCGAGCTCTCCAAGGGCCGCACACCCGAGGGCCAGCAGCTCGTCTCCGAGGCCAACCTGCTCGCGCGCCGCGAGCCCCAGGTGAAGATGTCCGACACGATGAGCTACGGGCTCGGGCTCATGGTGGGCGAGGACCACGGCGCCCGCCTCATCCACCACGGCGGCAACACGCTGGGCTTCAGCTCGAACATGTTCTTCCTGCCCGATGCCAACGTGGGCGTCGTCCTCCTCACCAACGTCCAGGGCGATGGCCCCTTCCGCAGCGCCGTCCGCCGCAAGTTCCTGGAGCTCCTCTTCGACGGCCGCGACGAGGCGCGCACCCAGCTCGACTTCGCCCTGAAGAACCGGCGCGAGCAGCTCGAGAAGGGGATGGCCGACATCCGCGTGAAGCCGGACCTGGAGTGGCTGAAGACGCTGGCCGGCACCTGGCACAACGAGGGCCTCGGGCGCGTCACCCTGCGCGTCGAGGGCGCGGGCGCGGTGTTCGACGCGGGCGAGTGGCGCAGCAGCGTGGGCGAGAAGCAGGAGAACGACGGCTCGCGCACGCTCATCCTGATGGACCCGCCCCTGGCCGGCTTCGATTTCCAGTCCAAGCAGGAGGCGGGGGGCACCACGCTCGTGCTCGAGCTGCCCCAGCAGCGCTACGTCTTCGAGAAGCAGGCGGCACAGGCTTCCGGCAAGCCTTGACGTTCCCGTTCTATACGTCCCAGGCTCGACCCTTCCTCCCTTCCCTCATCCATCCGCCGAGGTGTTCCCGCATGCCGAGACCGATGACGCTTTCCCAGGTGATGAAGCAGCTCGAGAGCCAGGGCGACGAGAAGCTGCGCCAGCGATACGTGCGCGACGGTGCGGGCGACAACGTCTTCGGCGTACTCCTCGGGAAGATCCGTGCTCTCGCAGCGGCGCTCGGGACAAACCACGCGCTCGGCCTGGAGCTGTGGGCGACCGGAAATCACGAGGCGCGGATCCTCGCGTGTATGCTGCTCGAACCCGCGGCGCTCACCGAGAAAGAGGCGCGCGGGCTCCTCGAGCCGCTCTCCAATCCGACCCTGGTCGACGAGCTCGTCGGACGCGTGTTCGTGGCAGCGCCCATCGCCGAGCGCCTCCAGGAAAGATGGAGGGATGGCAGCGCGGAGCTTCCTCGCCGCGCCGGATGGAAGATCCTCGCCGGGCGCATCGCGCGCGGACTCGCGAAGGATCTCGACGTTGGCGCGGCGCTCGCGCGCATCGAGCGTGAGCTGCCGGACGCGCCGTACCGGGTGAAGGAGGGCATCAACTTCTGCCTGGTCTGGATCGGCCTCCACCTGCCCGCGTACACCTCGGAGGCCATCGCCATCGGCGAACGCCTCGGCCGGTGGGACCCGCGACCGGTCCCGAAGGGCTGCACCTCGAGCTACGCGCCGGAGTGGATCGCCGCGGCGCTCGCGCTCCGCAAAGGCGAGAAGACCGAGGCCCGGAAGGCGATGGAGGCCGCGAAGTCGAAGCCCGCACCGGCCAGAAAGCGGAGCGCTGGGAAGAAGACAGCCACTCGGACGCGGGCGCATGGTCGGGGAGACAGGATTTGAACCTGTCTCCCCGCCCCTCTCAGCGCCCCTTGTAGACGGGCTTGCGCTTCTCGGCGAAGGCCTTGAGGCCCTCCAGCCGGTCCTCCGTGGCGAGCACCTTCTCGTACTGCCGCAGCTCCAGTGCGAGCGCCTCGTCCAGCTCCAGTGACATGCCCTCGTCGATGGCGTGCTTGGCCGTGGCCACCGCGATCGGCGCGTTCTCCACGATGCTCTCCGCCATGGAGTACGCCGTGTCCAGCAGGTGCCCCTCCGGCGCCAGCCGGTTCACCAGCCCGATGCTGAAGGCCTCCGCCGCGTTCACGCGCCTTCCGGTGAGGATGAGATCCTTCGCCCGCCCCGGCCCCACCAGCCGCGTCAACCGCTGCGTTCCACCGCCCCCGGGGATGATGCCCAGCTTCACCTCCGTCAGCCCCAGCTCGGCCGCTGGTGCCGCCACCCGCAGGTCGCACGAGAGCGCCAGCTCCGTCCCTCCGCCGAACGCCGCCCCGTTGACCGCCGCGATGAACACGCAGTCGCTCTTCTCGATGGCCCGGAACGTGCGCCGCAGCCCGTCCAGGAAGGCGCGCACCTCGGGCTCGCCCATCGTCGAGCGCTCCTTCAGATCCGCCCCCGCGCAGAACGCCTTGTCCCCCGCCCCGGTGATCACCACCGCTCGCGTGTCGTGACCCCGCGAGACGCGCGCCACCATCTCCTCCAGCTCCTTCAGCATGGCCCGGCTGATGGCGTTGCGCCGCCCCTCTCCGTCGATGGTCCAGATCTCGATGGGTCCTCGTGCGTCGACCTTGAATTCCGCCATGTTCCCTCCCTTACCGGCCCCTACACCGGGCCACCATTCGAGCCCCCAGCCTGCGGCGACTCCTCGGGCCTGACAAGGCGGAAACGGTTACTCTTTCTCCCGATGCGCACCGCGTCGAACCGCTCCCTCGCCCGTCTGGCCCCCTGGCTCCTTCCGGGCCTCGTCCTGCTCGTCCCCCTCCTGGCCCTCGCGCGCGGTGGAGGTGGCGAGCACTACAGCTCCCCCTCCTCCGATGACGACGGGGGTGGGGGCGGCATTCCGTTCTGGCTCCTCCTCGAGTTCTTCGAGCTGCTGGTACGGCTCACCATCCGGTACCCCCAGGTGATGCTGCCGCTGATCGGCATCTGCGTGGCCGGCTGGTTCTTCTACCGGCGCAACGTCCACCCCACGGGCGCCACGAAGAGGGCCTTCCAGCAGCGCGAGGCCGAGCAGCGCACCACGGTCTCCTCCAGGGACGTCCAGGGCTGGGTCAACGCGCTCCGTCTCAAGGATCCTCAATTCGAGCTCCAGGCCCTGCTCGACAAGACGCGCAAGCTCTTCCTGGAGCTGCAGGACGCCTGGTTCAAGCGGGACATGTCTCCCGTGCGGCCGTTCCTGTCGGACGCCACCTACCAGCGCTTCGACGTCCAGCTCCAGCTCATGGCCGCCCAGGGCGTGCGTGACGCCATCACCGACATCCAGGTGCTGGACGTGCAGCTCATCGGGCTGGATCAGAGCCAGTGGTTCGACACGGTGCACCTGCGCGTGCGCGCCCGGATGCGAGATGCCGACGTGGCCGCCTCCGCCTCCGAGGCCGAGGCAATCACCGCCGCGAAGCGCGCCCCGCTGGAGGCCTTCACCGAGGTCTGGTCCTTCGTGCGCAAGCCCGGGGTCCAGACGCGCGTCGGCGAGGATCTCTTCCAGGGCAAGTGCCCCAACTGCGGCGCTCCGTACAAGGGCGGCGCCGCCAACCGCTGCGAGTACTGCGGCGCCATCGTCAACTCGGGCAACTACGACTGGACGCTCTCGGAGATCACCCAGGGCATCGAGCACGTGCGCCACCACGCCCAGGTGGACCACCTGCTCGAGGCCCGTGAGGCCGACCCGGCCCTCAACCTGGAGATCCTCGAGGACCGCACCTCCCTGCTGTTCTGGAAGTGGATCGACGCGCAGAGCCGGGGCACCACGCAGGCGCTGCACAAGGTGGCCAGCGCCGACGCCATCGGCCGGCTGGACGAGGAGCTGGGCTCGCTCTCCCGGCAGGGCCGGCGCAAGGTGTTCCTCGAGTGCGCCGTGGGCGGCGTCATCACCCGGAGCTTCGAGGTGGACCCCCAGGGCTTCGACAAGGCGCACGTGGAGGTGCGCTGGAGCGCCCGCATGGGCATGGGTCCCCTCGACGAGCGCCCCCCTTCCCTGCCGACGGTTCCCCAGCGCTGGGTCTTCACGCTGCTGCGCAAGCACGGCGCTCGCACCAACACGGACAACGGCATGTCCACCAACCGGTGCCCCCAGTGCAACGCGCCCCTCACGGACTCGGCCGCCATCACCTGCGACTACTGCGGCACCTCCCTCGGCAGCGGTGAGCGGGACTGGGTGCTCGCCTCCGCGGATCCGTTCGAGTCCTGGGATGCCCGCGAGCAGCGGCGCTTCGCCGGGGCCACCGCCCGGAGGACCGCGAAGCGCAGGCAGCCCATCGAGGTGCCGGGGCTCGTACAGGGGCCGGTGGATGACGTCATCGCCGATCCCCAGGAGCGCCAGCGCCTGCTCTACATGATGGCCGCGCTCGCGTCGGCCGACGGCACCGTGGACTCCGCCGAGCGCAAGCTGCTCGAGCTGTGCGCGCGCCGCTGGAGCGTCCCCTGGAGCAACGTGGAGATGGCCCTCAACACGGGTCCCCAGCTCTTCACCCGGCTCGTCCAGCGCGGCACGCCCGAGGCCGAGGTCTTCCTGCGCAACCTCGTCGAGATGGCGCTCGTGGATGGGCGGATCGACCGCAAGGAGCGGCGCATGCTGGAGTTCGCCGCCGGCCACCTCGGTCTCGTGGACAAGCTGCCGGGGATGCTGGGCGGATGATGAGTCTCGGCTGAGCATTGCCACCGGCCGCCCTGCCTGGTTGCCCGGGCTCCGCGCGGCCTCCGGTGCGCTCAGCCGAAGTCATCCATTTCCGCCACCGGTCCGTATCGAGAGTGGAAGCCACCCCACTCCGTGAGGACCGACAATGCTGAAGCCGAACCCGCTGGCCGCCATCACAGTCCTGACGGCGGCCCTCCTGGCATTTCCGCCCGGGGCCCTTGCCGCCAGTCATCGCGAGGCCCCCATCACCGCCCTGGACCACAAGGCGGACATCACCGACTTCTTCGCCTTCGTCAGCTACGACAAGCCAGACAAGGTCACCTTCATCCTGAACGTGGACCCGCTGTTGGAGCCAGCGAACGGGCCCAACTACTTCCCGTTCGATCCCAACGTCCTCTACACCGTCAAGATCGACAACAACCACGACGCCATCGAGGACGTCTGGTTCGAGCTCCGTTTCACCACGGAGATCCGCGCGCCCAACGTCTTCACGGGCTTCGTGGGAGCGGGCTCGGGAATCCCCGCGCCGGACAACTCGCCCCCGCCAGTCGCACCCGGTACCCCCATCGTGCCGCCGGCCATCACCGCGCTGGACGGGCCCGGCTCGGAGGGGCTCAGCCTGCGCCAGCGGTACACGGTGACCCTGGCGCGCCGCGGCCCCGGCAATTCCGTGAAGCGCACTCGCCTGGGCGAACACATGCCCCTGTTCGCGCTGCCGAGCAACGTCGGGCCGCGCACCATGCCCGACTACCCCTCCCTGTTCAAACAGGCGCTCTACCAGGTCGGCCATGACATCCGCGTCTTCGCCGGCACCGTGGAGGACCCTTTCTGGATCGACCTGGGCGCGGCCTTCGACTCCCTGAACTTCCGCGCCACCGGCTTCACGGTGCCTGGCGTGCTGTCGGACGCCCAGGATGCCGACGACACCCGCAACTTCGCCACGGATGCCGTCTCCGGCTACAACGTGAACGCCATCGCCATCGAGGTCCCCGTCTCCCTGCTGACCAGCGATGGCAAGAAGCACGCGGCCTCCGATCCCAAGGCCACGATCGGCGCCTGGGGGACCACCTCGCGCCAGCGTGTCTTCGTCCGCCGGCAGCCCGCCGAGGCCCGGGATGCCCACGCGGACGAGGTCTGGCGGCAGGTGCAGCGCATGGGCAATCCGCTCATCAACGAGCTCCTCGTGGGCACTGGCTCCAAGGACCGCTTCAGCGTGGACCAGCCCCGGAATGACTCGCGGTTCGCGCCCTTCTTCCTCGACCCCCTGCTGGCGCGCGTGTTCAACGCCATCTATCGGATCGACATCCCCACCCCACCCCGTACCGATCTGTTACCGCTGGTGACCTATGCGCCGCCCATCGCCGCCGCGGGCACCCCCGCCGGCCCGGTCGCCGATCTGCTCCGCTTGAACACGGGCGTCCCTCCCACGCCCGTCGGCAAGCAGAAGCGCCTGGGTCTGCTCGCGGGCGATCCCGCCGGTTTCCCCAACGGACGCCGCCTGGGCGACGACGTCACCGATATCTCCGCGCGCGCCGTGGCGGGCGTGCTCAATCCCTTGTTCAACAAGGCCCCCAACAACCGCATCGGTGACGGCGTGAACGTCAACGACGCCCCCTACAAGAACACCTTCCCGTACCTCGGTTTCGCCTGGGACGGCCGCAACCGCCGCCACCTCGACCCGGGTGAAGTGGGAGGCGGTCCCGTCAACTAGTCAGCCACACCGTGGGCGCGCTCACCGTGCGCCCACGGTTCTTCTTTCCAGGAGATTCCCATGAAAGCGATTTGGAGTCTGACGGGGGTCCTGCTGTTCGCGTCGGTTGCCCTGGGCCAGCAGGCAGAGGTGAAGCCCACTCCCGCGGAGGCGCGGATCACCCAGGCGCGCGGCGCCATCGAGAAGCACCCCGACCACGCCCAGGCCTACAATGAGCTCGCGCTGGCCCTGGCGCGCCGCGCGCGAGAGACGGGCGATCCCTCTCACTATGACCAGGCCGAGGAGGCCCTGAAGAGCTCCTTCCGCCTCCAGCCCGACAACTTCGAGGGCCGGAAGGTCCAGTGCTGGTTGCTGCTGGGCAAGCATGAGTTCGAGAAGGCCCGCGAGCTCGCCCGCGAGCTCAATCGCCGTGCTCCCGATGATGTGCTCGTGTATGGCTTCCTCGCGGATGCCAACGCCGAGCTCGGCAACTATCCGGAGGCGGAAGCCGCCGCGCAGTGGATGCTCGACCTCCGTCCGGGCAACATCCCCGGGCTGACGCGGGCGGCCTACCTGCGCGAGCTCCACGGTGATGTCGAGGGCGCGCTGGAGCTGATGCGCATGGCCTACGACCAGACCGACCCGGGCGAGCTCGAGGATCGTGCCTGGCTCCTGACGCAGATCGGTCACCTGCACCTCGTCCATGGCAAGCAACGGGAGGCCGAGTCCGCACTGACCGAGGCCTTGAGCCTGTTCCCCCGGTATCACTACTCGCTGGGGACTCTCGGCACGCTGCGCATGGAGCAGAATCGCTGGGCCGAAGCCGTCGAGTTGTTCGAGACGCGCTACGCCGTCGCGCCCCACCCGGAGAACCTCTATCCGCTGGCGGAAGCGTTGGAGCGCGCTGGCCGCTCGCGCGAAGCACGAAGTGCCTTCCGCACCTTCGAACGGCAGGCCGTGCGCGAGAGCAAGGGCAGCGACAACGCCAACCGCGAGTTGATCTTCTACTACATCGAACATGCCAACGATCCAGCCCGGGCGCTGCGTCTGGCGGAACGCGAGTCCGCTCGCCGTGAGGACGTCTACACCCTCGACGCGTACGCCTGGGCGCTCCAGGCCAACGGCCACTACCGCGAGGCGCAATCACAAATCGAGCGGGTGCTGAAGACCGGAGCCCGTCATCCCCTCTTCCAGTCGCACGCCAGCGCGATCGCCGCCGGGCCAGGTGTCAAGGAGAGCTCTGGGACGTCGCCCTCCCGCTCTCGCCCTGCTCTCCGAGCAGCTCGCGGATGACGTGGAGCAGCTGGCAGGGATCGATGGGCTTGACCAGGTGCACGTCGAACCCCGCCTCGTGCGCACGGCGGCGGTCGGAGTCCTGACCGTAGCCGGTGATGGCCACCAGCTTGATGCCCTCCAGGAAGGGCTCCTGGCGGATCCTCGACGCGAGCTCGTAGCCATCCATCACCGGCAGGCCCACGTCCAACAGCGCGAGGTGCGGCCTGAACGCGCGGGCCGCCTCGAGCCCCGCGGGGCCGTCATGAGCCACCCTCATGACGTAGCCCTTCGCGTCCAGCAGCTCGGTGAGCAGCTCGGCCGCGTCGCGGTTGTCGTCCACGACGAGCAGTCGCACGGCGTGCTCCTCACCACGGATGGACACCTCGGGTGAGCCGCTCCAGTGCGCGTCGCTGGCGGGGACGCCCGGCGCGGCGAGTGGCAGGCGGACCACGAACTCGCTCCCGCGGCCCAGCCCTTCGCTGTGCACCGACACGCTCCCACCATGGAGCTCGACCAGGCTGCGAACGATCGCCAGGCCCAGACCGAGTCCCCCCTGGGAGCGATCGATCGACCGATCCTCCTGGACGAACATGTCGAAGACCCTCGGGAGCATCTCGGGCGCGATGCCCGCGCCGTTGTCCCGGACCCGCAGCACCGCCTGCTCCCCTTCCCCGGCGGCGGTGACGAAGATGCGCCCCCCGGGGTCGGTGTACTTCGCGGCGTTGTTGAGGAGGTTCGCCAGCACCTGGGCGAGCCGGGCCGGATCTCCGTCGACGAAGAGCGGCTCGCCCGCCGCGGGCAGCACCAGGTGGTGCGAGCGCTGCTCCAGCAGGGGGCTCGCCATCTCGACGGCCTTGGCCAACACGGTCAGCAGGTCGATGCGCCCGCGCTTCAGTTGGATCTTCCCGCGCGTGATGCGCGAGACGTCCAGGAGGTCATCCACCAGGCGGATCAGGTGCTCGACCTGCCGCCCGATGATCGTCCGCTCGCGATCGAAGTCCCCTCCCTCCTTCATCCGCATCAGGTGAAGGGCCGTGACCATCGGCGAGAGCGGATTGCGAAGCTCATGACCGAGCATCGCGAGGAACTCGTCCTTGCGGCGGTCCGCCTCACGCGCCTCCTGGTAGAGGCGGACATTGTCGAGCGCCACGCCAGCGCGCAGGCCCAGCTCCGCGACGAGCTCCAGGGACTCGGTGTCGTACCGGCCCACCTCCTCGGTCCCCACGACGATGGCACCCAGGGAGCGACCCCGCGCCATGACCGGCGCGATGACCGAGTTGTTCGTGACGCAGCACGTGCGCTGCTCGCTCCGCGTCGACAGCAACGACAGCCCCAGCTCCCGTGCGCTCTCGACCTTCATCGGGTCGCGGTGGACGACCACCGTCCGCGTCTCGTCGCCGCCGGAGGGGGTGCGCTCCGTCACCTGCAACACGAGCCAGTCGGCGAAGCGCGGCACCAACAGGTGGGCGACCCGGGTGAACGTCTCCCCCAGGTCCAGCGAGCAGGCGAAGAGCGCGCTCGCCTCCGACAGGAGATCCGCCCGCTGCTGCCTGGCTTCGGCCATGAGCCGGGCATGCCGCTCGGCCTCGAGGAGCCGGGCGCGATCACACGCTTGCGCCGCCTGCTGGGCAATCGCCAGGATGAACGCGCGCTCGTCCTCCGCGAACCGTCGCTCCGCGGGGAAGTTGAAGCCCATCCCGCCGAGACACCGTTCGCCGACCACCAGGGGAACGGAGGCGTAGACCAGGGTATTGGGGGGCGGCCGGGGCGGACCGGACTCCTCCGTGAGAGAGGAGCCGACACCCCAGGCGGAGAAGACGCCGTGCCTCTGTCGGAAGGCCACCGAGATCGGTAGGGAGGAGTCCACCGGAATGCGGAGGTAGTCGCGCAGGAGCGCCTCGGGGTAGCCCTCTGCCTTGACCAGGTGCAGCTCGGTCCCGGTCTCGTCGGCCAGGTACATGCATCCCGCGTGGGCGCCAATGGCGGCCAGTCCCTTGGAGAGGATCACCTCCGCGACCTGGGCGCAGGTGTGCGTGCGGGAGAGTCCATCCGAGACGGCGTGGAGCTTCGCGAGCGCGGAGTTCATCCGCTCGAGCCGGCCCCGCTCCTCGGAGAGCCTGCGCTGCGCGAAGGCCTCACGGCTCGACTGCACCGCGAGCGCGGCCTGGTTGGCGATCGCCCGGAGCAGGTGCCGCTCGTGCGTGGAGGGGAAGTTCTCACGCCACGAGCCGACGATGACCGTCCCGGGCTCACCCAGGGGTGGAACCGCGACGATCCGCACGGTGGTCCGGCCGAGGGGATTCGGCTGGGACAGCTCGAAGGTCGCCGGCGATTCCGGGCTCGTCCCTCGGCTGGCGGCCAGGAGCGCCTCCCGGTCCAGCTCCACGGGAAAGCGCTGCTCGAGCTCCCCTTCCAGTCCGTGGAGCCGCAGGAGGGCGACGTCCAGACGCAGCTGGGAGACGAGCAGATCGATGACGCTCTGGGCGATCTCCTCCGGCCTCATGCCCTGCCAGGCGGAAGACAGCTCGAGGAGCGCGAACAGATCATTGACCTGCCGGCGGAGCGCGAGTGCCCCCTGCCCGGCGAGATCCGGAAGACGGAAGACGGTCCGCTCGCGAGTCAAATGCGCGGCCTTCCTCGCTCAGGAGCGCTCGTTCTTCGGTGCGCGGCCCAGGAACACCTCGGGCGGGACATAGTACGGGTTCTCCTGGAGCGCGCCCGCGATGATGGCGTACGGGTGGGTTCGCAGGACGTCGATGACGGTCGAGCCATTGAACCGGTTGAGGTCGTAGACACAGATCGCGGGCTGCTCCAGCCGGTTGAGCAGGTGGTTGACGCGTGCTTCGTACTCCAGGACGTGTTCCAGATCCGGCCGCTCCTCGATTGCCCACTCCATATGACCCATCATGCGAACGCGGGAGAAACCCTCGGCGCGGCTCGTCATCACCAGCTCCTCGAGGAGCGCCATCATCGTGTCCGCGTCGAACCGGCCGTCCTTGAGGTAGGCCTCGTTCCACCCCAGCACCTCGAGCTGCCCCGTGCGCGTGCAGTCCCGGGTGGGGATGCCCATCTGCTCGAGGTACGTCAGGTGCTCGTGTTTCCGGCAGGGCTCACAGATGTGGACCGTCTTCTCGCCCGCGTCGATCCCCTCCTTGATGTAGGAGTGGAGCACTTCGTACTCCTCCTCGGGAGAGCGGAAGAACGCGGCGATGTGGAAGTGCTGGAGCTTCCTTCCCGCGACGGTCACTTCCCTCATGAGCGGTCCTCCTGACAGTGCCGCTTCAAAATACCCTGATGATCGAAGGACTGGACCCCACGGCACCGGGCTCGTCCGGTAGAGGACAGCCACAGTGTCAGATTGAAGCGCGAGCGGCGGAGCCGGGCTGGTACTCGTGGATCCACACGAGCTCGAAGCCCCAGGTGAAGAGCATCCGGTGGCGGGAACGGACGAGGAAGCCCTCGGCCTCGATGGGACGTGTCACCGTGATGAAGCGGGTACCGGGACGGCAGTCGCGGAAGCGCTCGACGAGCCGGGCCTTCGTCTCGGGGGTGAGCGCCAGCCAGTTGGTGAAGACGTGCGTGGCGTCGCTCAGGTCCGCGCGCGTGGCGTCACCCTCGACGAGGGTGATGCCGGCGGGCCGGAGCCACTTCTCCACGCTCGCCACGTGGTCGGCGAGGAGCTCCACGCCGCGCGCCTCGGCACCCAGCCACCGGGCCGCGATGAGCACCCTGCCCCGACCGGCCCCGAGGTCCACCAGCCGGCAGCCAGGGCCGACCCCTGCCCGCCGGAAGGCCAGCAGCGCAGTCATCAGCGGCGTCTCGCCATAGATGAGCTCTCGGAACCGCTGGCCCGTGGCCTTGAGCGCCCGGACCACCTCGAAGGTGCGCCGCGCGCGGTAGGGAGAGTGGAGTCGCTCGGCGAGCCAGATGCCGAAGTAGGGCCGTAGCAACCGGGGACGCCAGAGCAGCAGCAGCGCGTCCGTGAGCCGGGTGATGAGGCCGAGGAGCAACGCCCAGAGCTGGATGACGAGGCGCTGGAAGAACGGAAGGTCGAAGTCCTCCAGATCGTCGTCGTGGGCCATGCGCCCAGAATGGGCCAGCGGCCCGGCGACGGGAAGCCGTCATTTCGGCCTCAGCCACTTCGCGGCACCTGAAAACGATGGGGCCGCATCCGGACCGTGACAAGGTAGGGTGCAGGCATGCAGCCGTCTGGTGCGAACCCAGTCTGGCGGTATCACCCATGAAAAAGCGAGGAGCCCGGATATGAGCGTCGTTGGTATTCCCCCACCTCCCCTGCCCGCGGATCAGGCCCTATACCGTTTGCGCGAGGGCAACGCGCGCTTCTGCCAGACCGTGCGCAACCTCCACGTCCCCGTGGGGCAGGCGGCACGTTCCGCGCTGGTGGCCGGGCAGCATCCGTTCGCCACCATCCTCTCGTGCTCCGACTCGCGCGTGCCGTCGGAGATCGTCTTCGACCAGGGGTTGGGCGACCTCTTCGTCATCCGCGTGGCTGGCAACGTCGTGGCGCCCTCGCTGGTGGGGAGCGTGGAGTTCGCGGCAGCCACCTTCGGAACACGCCTGGCGGTGGTGATGGGCCACACGTCCTGTGGTGCCATCAAGGCCACGCTGGACTTCATCCAGCACCATGTGAGGACGCCCTCGGACAACATCCGAGACCTCGTCGACCGGTGCCGGCCCGCGGTGGAGAGCGTGGTCCAGGCCGCCGGTCCGGACGCGGACAGGGAGTTCCTCGTGCGCGAGGCCGTGCGCGCCAACGTGCGGCAGTCGTGCGCCCACCTGCGCCACGGCAGCCGACTGCTCGAGCGGCTCATCCAGGAAGAAGGCATGTGGATCGTGGGGGCCGAGTACTCGCTGGAGACCGGCCGGGTCGACTTCTTCGAGCTCCAGGATCGCTGAGCTGGAGACTCACGGGAAAGTCACGCCACGAAGGGTGACGGTGCGTGGCCCGTTCGCCTCTCCCAGTCGGAGGACATAGGTGCCCCGGGCCTGCTCCTCCGTGGCTTCCACCTCCACCACCACGCGTCTCCCTCCTCTTGGAGGAAGGGGCTCCGGTTGCCACACGCGCAGTACCCGCAGCCGTACGCCTCCCCTACCCACCAGCGCCACGCCCTCCGTGTCCACCGTCCAGGGCTGCGCGCTCGTGTTCCTCACCTCCAGCGCCACCGCCACCCGTCCCTCGGCCCGGTAGCTGTAAGCCTTGTTGCTCCTGAGGGTCTCACTGGCGGGCTGCCGGGTGGTGTCTGAAATGTCCTGTGCCGCGATGCCTTTCGTGCCCACCACCAGCCCGGAGTCGATGAGCCCGATGATGCTCCCGGGACTCTTCTGCTCTGTCTGGGTTTGCGCCAGCCGCGCCTCGCACCGCTCGGCACGCTCATGCTCCTGCCGCGCCTCCTGTTGAAAGGACTCGGCCGGGCGCGGCTGGCGGTACACATTCACCTGCGGCTCGGCCCGGGTGGGGTGCACCACCAGCGAGAAGGTGACGTTCGCCGGCACCGCGCCATCCGCGAAGCGCACCGTGAGGAGCAGTTGCTGTCCCGTTGACAGTGCACCCGAGGGCAGGAGCGCAATGAAGCCCAGGGTCTCGTCCACCGTTACCACCCGGAAGCGCTCGCGCGCCTCCAGCACCACGCTCCCGCGCAGCAGCGGCGCGTTGAACACCAGGGTGGTGGTGAGGCCAGGGCTGATACGCACCTCGTGCACCTGCCCGGGGCTCTCCGCCGTCAGCTCGAGGTGGCGAGCGGCCGCCGTGTCCCAAGCTTCAGACGGAGGCTCGGCGAGGGCTGGAGCCGTGGCGAGAATCGCGAGCAGCAGGGGGACGGTGGGCGGTGGGCTGGGCATGGGCCGTACTACCTCCGGAGTGCTCTGGGAAACAAGCACCTCCTACGTCGCCCCTGCTTTTCGTCCGCCCTTGTTCGCAGCCAAGCCAGGTGGGTAGGTCCTTTCAGGAGGGAGGTCCCGGTCGCGCTCGGGAGCAACTGGTCCGACAGTCGGACCAGTTCGTCCGGAGCGCACCCGGAAGGTGCCCCGTCTTTTCCCGCGGGAGCACCCCTGAAAGAACTGACTCCAGCTGGCTTGGGCCCTCTACTTGAAATGCTCCACCGGCATGACGCCCTCGGACCACGAGATGCGCAGGGTGCCCGGCTTCTCACCCGGCTTCACGTTGTCGTCGCCCACGCCCATGTCGTCGTTCCGATTAACGAGCACCATGCAGATGGGGTACGTGTACCCATTCGGTGTGTGGAGATGGGTGAAGCGGCCGTGGATGCGGTCCGTGCCGAAGAAGAGCTGCCCCGAGACCATGGAGCCCCCGGGCACCTCCGTCGTGGGGTTTTCCAAGACGATTTCCATCGTGGTGCCCGGGCCCTCGCGCACGGGAACGAAAGGCTCGTCCTCGTCCGGCCGGGGGAACAGGGCCGTTTCGCTCTTGCCAATGCGGAAGCCCAGCGCCTTCATGGTTTGCACCGAGCCGGGTGGACACTCTGTGGGAGCGGGCAGGGACCGCACCTGGACGGCTGTGGTGGTGGGGCCGGGGCAACCGGTGGCGAGGGTGCAGCCGAGGAGGGCCGCCCCCGCCTTCGAGGCCGTGGAGGTGGTGCTCTTGGGTTGCTGCGGGGGGTCCTGGGGCGCCTTGCGAAGTGTCCTCACGCGCGTGTCCTGGGAGTGCGTCGCGCTGGCGACGGGCGCGGGGGTTGCCGCCGCTTCGGGCGCCGCGCCACCGTCACCTTCCAGCCGCCGCCACGGAGGCGCCACTTCCTGGCCACCCGGTTCCAGGGTGATGGGGTAGAACTCCTCCGGTAGGACGGCCAGGGGTGTCCCCACCGGTGAGGTCGTGGACATGGAGGGACGCGGGAGCGCGCGCACGGCGAGCCACACGCTCAGGCCCAGCACCAGCACCGCACCAGCGACTTGGAGCACCCGTCGCGAGCGCGGGGTGGGCGAGTCCGGGGCACGCGGTCGCGCTGGCTCTTCGGGTCCAGGTAGCACCTCTCCTGGCACGCCCTGGGTGGAGACTTCATCCGGCGGACGCGGTTTTCCCCTCACCGGCTGTTGCGCGTAGGCGGCCCGGCGCTCGTAGAGCGCCAGCAGGTCCGCGCCTCCCCCCAGTTCCTGCTGCCACGAGGTGGTGGCGTTGTCCGGGCCCCAGGCCTCGCACAGCGGCACCTTCCACGTCTCATCCGCTTGCTTCAGCACCTCCTCCAGCGCCACCTCCACCGCCCGCGCGTCCGCGTACCTCTCCCCGGGCTGCTTGCGCAGCATGCGCCAGCACACCTCCCCCAGTGCCCTGGGCACTCGCGGGTTGAGCTCGTGCGGTACTCGCGGCTCCTCGTGCAGGATGGCGTGCACCAGCTTGCCCTCGGTTCCCCGGAAGGGCAGCCCGCCGGTGAGTAACTGGTAGAGCTCCACCCCCAGCGCCCAGAGGTCATCACCCGGGCTGTCGCGCGAGTCCTCCTCGCCGCGCCAGGAGCGCCACACCCGGGGGCTGAGATAGGGCCAGGTACCCGGAGGCACGGGCCCCGTCACCTTGGGCGCCCCCTCGTACGTGGCCACCCCGAAGTCCACCAGCACCAGCCGACGCTCGCCGTACACCAGCAGGTTGGACCCCTTCACGTCCCGGTGGATGACTCCGGCCGCGTGCACCACCCTCAATTGCCGCGCGGCCTGACACACCAGCTCCGCCACCTCGAGCGCGTTGGGGTTGTGCTCCCGGGCCCAGGCGTCCAGCGGCAGCCCGCGCACATAGGGCGTGACGAGGAAGAGGAAGCGGGGCTCGAGGGCGGGCCACTGGCCGTGTCCCACCAACGGCACCCCTCCCGCGAGCCCCAGCTTCACCATGACGTCCAGCTCACGCCGGGCCCAGGACGCAGTATGGGGCTGGGAGATGAACTTCACCGCGAAGAGCTGGTTCTCGCGCCGGGCGCGGAACACGGTGCCCTGGCCGCCGCTGCCCAGCGTGGCCTCCAGCCGGTAGCCGGCCACCTCCATCCCCACCTGGGGCAGGTGCTGCTCCGGCGCTTCGTGCCGTCGAGGCGGATGCGGCAGCTGCCGCCGGGCTCCTTCATGTCCTGGCCGAGAAGGCTGGGCTCCGTTCATGCACTGCACCTCCGAAGTGGTGCAGCGTAACATGACCGCTGGCGACAGGATCCTCACCTTCACCCTATTCACGGGGTCGCGCGTGGGCCGCGTGCGGGCGGCCGGTAGGTCCACGGCTCAACATCTCCCGCCCGCGCTCATGCCCCGGGAGCACGCCGCTCGTTTCCAGAAGTCACCAGGTCCCCCTAGAACTCCAGGAGGAGGAGCCCGCCGATGATGCACCTGCTCAGCGAAGAGATGCGCCGTGATCCGTACCCGCTCTACACGCAGATGCGAGACGGCTCACCGGTCCTGAACTTCCCCGGGACCGACATCTGGATGCTGTTCGACTACGAGAGCGTCAAGCGCGCGGTCACCGACTCCGAGGCATTCAGCTCCTCGGTGACGCCCCCCACCGGCAAAGCGCCGGACTGGATGATCTTCTCGGATCCGCCCCGCCACTCGAACCTGCGCACCATCGTGCTGCGCGCGTTCACCCCCCGATCCATCTCCGCGCTCGAGCCGCGCGTGCGCGAGCTCTCCCGGCAGATCCTCTCCCGTCACCTGGAGCGCGGCGAGCTGGACCTGGTCGGCGACTACTCGGACCTGCTCCCCACGCTGGTGATCGCGGAGATGCTCGGCATCCCATCGGAGGACTTGGCGACCTTCCAGCGCTGGGCGGGGATCATCATGAAGCTCAGCTACGCGCTGACCGGCGGCGAGGAGGCGCGCCGCGGCATCGCCGAGCACGCCGCGGCCAAGGAGGAGATGCGCCTGTACCTCATGGACCTGCTCGCCGCGCGCCGCCGCGCGCCCCGGGACGATCTCCTCACCCGGCTGGGCGAGGCCGAGGTCGACGGGCAGCGGCTCTCGCTGGAGGACATCCTCGGCTTCTTCCAGATCCTGCTGCTCGCCGGCACCGAGACCACGACGAGCACCATCAGCAACGCGATGCTCTGTTTCATGGACTACCCGGAGCAGCTCGCGCGCCTGCGCCGCGAGCCCCAGCTCCTCCCCTCGGCGATCGAGGAGGTGATCCGCTTCCGCTCGCCCACCCAGTTCGTGTTCCGCGAGTCGCGCCGCGAGGTGGAGCTCTACGGCCAGCGCATCCCGCCGGGCAAGATGGTGCTGCCGATGATCGGCGCGGCCAACCGTGACCCGGGCCACTTCTCCGAGCCGGACCGCTTCGACATCGCGCGCAGCCCCAACCCGCACATCGCCTTCGGACACGGCATCCACTTCTGCCTGGGCGCGGCGCTGGCCCGCCTGGAGGCGCGCGTGGCCCTCTCGGATCTGCTCGAGCACTTCGCCGACTTCCACCGCCCGAGCGACGAGCCGTGGAAGCCGCGCGAGGGACTCCTCGTCCACGGCCCGGCACGGCTGCCGTTGCGCTTCACCGTCCATAGGCCCACCTGATTATTCCCGGCGGACTGGATTCTCTGGATTTGAGGTGACTGGGGGCATTGCGCATCTTCCTGTTTGTTACCGAACGAATGGGCCAGATGTCCAATTGCGCCGCGTTCGCATTGGACGCCAGGCGCCTACTCTGCGCGCCGCTCAGCCGGAGGCGTCGCATGCGGAGGATCATTCACATCCACGAGGCAATCCTGTGTCTCGGCCTGTTGTTGGGCCTGGGCGCGGCGCGGGCCGATACCACGCTGACCATCGGCACCGTGAACAACGGGGACATGGTGCGGATGCAGGCCTTGTCGAAGGTCTACGAGGACGCGCATCCCGGCGTGCGGCTCAACTGGGTGGTGCTGGACGAGAACACCCTGCGCCAGCGCCTGACAACGGACATCACCACCGGAGGCGGGCAGTTCGACGTCATCACCATCGGGGCCTACGAAGCGCCCATGTGGGGCCGCCAGGACTGGCTGGTACCGTTGGACCAGATGCCGGCCAGCTATGGTCTGGATGATCTCATGCCCAACGTGCGCAAGCAGTTGAGCGCCGGGGAGCACCTGTACGCCCTGCCCTTCTACTCGGAGGGCTCCATCACCTTCTACCGCAAGGACTTGTTCGCGGCGAAGGGCCTGAGCATGCCCGAGGCCCCCACGTGGGAGCAGATCCGCGGCTTCGCCCAGGCGCTGCACGACCCGGCACATGGCCTCTATGGCATCTGTCTGCGCGGGAAGGCGGGCTGGGGCGAGAACATGGCGCTGGTGACCACCATCGTGAACAGCTTCGGCGGACGCTGGTTCGACGAGAAGTGGGAGCCGCAGCTCGACAGCCCCGAGTGGCACAAGGCGGTGAACTTCTACGTGGACCTGCTCGGCACGTACGGTCCGCCGGGGCCGAGCAGCAACGGCTTCAACGAGAACCTGACGCTCTTCAACGCGGGCAAGTGCGGCATGTGGGTGGATGCGAGCGTGGCGGGCGCGTTCGTCACCGATCCCTCGCAGAGCCAGGTGCCGGACAAGGTCGGCTTCGCCAAGGCGCCGAGCGCGGTGACGACGAAGGGCTCCTCCTGGTTGTGGACATGGGCGCTGGCCATCCCGGCCAGCTCGAAGCAGAAGGAGGCCGCGCGTGACTTCATCGCCTGGGCCACGTCGCGCGAGTACGGCCAGATCATCGCGCAGCGCCACGGCATCTCGGCCATGCCCCCGGGCACGCGCCTGTCCACCTACGAGTCCGAGGCGTACCTGAAGGCCACGCCCTTCGCGAAGGTCACCCTGGAGGCCATCCGCACGGCGGATCCCACGTCGCCCACGCTCCAGCCGGTGCCGTACACGGGCGTGCAGTTCGCCACCATCCCCGAGTTCCAGGCCGTCGCCACGCTGGTGGGCCGGCTCATCTCCGGGGCGCTGGCGGGCAACGCCCAGGTGGACAAGGTCTTGAGTACCTCGCAGTCGGCGGTGCGGCGCACCATGGCGCGCGCGGGCTACTACGGCCGCTGAGCGCGAGTCCTTCCCGCTTCATTCCCTTAAGAGCAGGAGTGCGGTGATGAGCTTCTCCAGTTCTCCGCCACGTCGTGTCGGAGTCCTCACGGCCTCGCCGGCGGTCATCATGCTGTTCGCGTGGATGATCGTCCCGCTGGTCATGACGCTGTACTTCTCCACGCAGTACTACAACCTGCTCTACCCGGGCAGAACGGCCTTCGTGGGGCTGGAGAACTTCGCCTACTTCTTCACCTACCCGAGCTTCTGGACGAGCGTCTTCAACACGCTGCTGCTGGTGGGCAGCGTGCTGGTCATCACCGTGGTGGGCGGAGTGCTCATCAGCGTGCTGGTGGACGCGCGATTTCCCGGGCAGGGCATCGTGCGCATCCTGCTCATCTCGCCGTTCTTCATCATGCCCACCGTCAGCGCGCTGGTGTGGAAGAACCTGTTGATGAACCCGGTGTCCGGCCTGTTCGCCTGGGTGTCCCAGCTGTTCGGCCTGACGCCCATCAACTGGTTCGCGGACTGGCCGCTGCTGTCCATCATCCTCATCGTCGCCTGGGAGTGGCTGCCCTTCGCCATCCTCATCTTCGTGACGGCGCTGCAGTCGATGAACCAGGAGCAGAAGGAGGCCGCGCAGATGGACGGGGCCACACCGGTGGCCATCTTCCGCTACCTGACCGTGCCGCACCTGGCGCGGCCCATCGCCGTCGTGGTGATGGTGGAGACCATCTTCCTGCTCAACATCTTCGCGGAGATCTTCACCACCACCGGCGGTGGCCCCGGGGACGCCACCACCAACGTGCCCTTCCTCATCTTCACCCAGGCCCTGCTCGAGTTCGACGTGGGCGCGGCCTCGGCGGGTGGCCTCTTCGCCGTGTTGCTGGCCAACGTGGTCGCCTACTTCCTCATCCGCCTGATCGGCAAATCCCTCGACGCCTAGGAACCTCCTCCATGCCGACCTTGAAACAACGCCGCCGCATGGCCGGGATCGCTCGGGTGGCGGGCTCCTGGCTCGTGGCCCTCATCGTCTTCTTCCCCATCCTCTGGATGGTGCTCACCAGCTTCAAGACCGAGCTGCAAGCCTTCTCCATGCCCCCGGACTTCTTCTTCGGGCCCACGCTGGAGAACTACCGGGAGATCCTCGAGCGCACCGACTACCTGCACTACGCCTGGAACTCGATCGCCATCAGCGGCGGCGCCACGCTGCTGGGCATGGTGCTGGCGGTGCCCGCGGCCTACAGCTTCGCCTTCCACCCGAGCACGCGCACCCGGGGCACCTTGATGTGGATGCTCTCCACCAAGATGCTGCCCAGCGTGGGGGCGCTGGTCCCCATCTACCTGCTGTCGCGCAATCTGGGGCTGCTCGACTCGCGCATCCTGCTCATCACGGTGTTCGCGTTCGTCAACCTGCCCATCATGGTGTGGATGATCTACACGTACTTCCGCGACATCCCGAAGGACATCCTCGAGGCGGCGCGCATGGACGGAGCCACCACCACGCAGGAGATGATCCGGGTGCTGCTGCCGGTGAGCCGGGGCGGACTGGCCTCCACGGCGCTGCTGTCGCTCATCCTCAGCTGGAACGAGGCCTTCTGGTCCTTGAACCTGACCACCACCCACGCCGCGCCCCTCAGCGCGCTGGTCGCCTCGTTCGCCAGCCCCCAGGGCCTGTTCTGGGCCAGGTTGTCCGCTGTCTCCACCCTCGCCTGCGCGCCCATCCTGGTGCTCGGCTGGTTCTCCCAGAAGCAGCTCGTTCGCGGTCTGACCTTCGGCGCGGTCAAGTAGGCGGAAACCCTTCCCATGGCACGTCTCGACATCCAATCCCTGACCAAGTCCTTCGGAGAGACCCGCGTCATCAAAGGCGTGGATCTGCGCATCGAAGACCGTGAGTTCTGCGTCTTCCTGGGCCCCTCCGGTTGTGGAAAGTCCACGCTGCTGCGCCTGATCGCCGGACTGGAGGAAGCCACCTCCGGGGAGATCCTGCTCGATGGCCAGCCCATCACCGATCTGCCGCCCGCCAAACGCAATCTGGCGATGGTGTTCCAGTCCTACGCCCTCTACCCGCACATGACGGTGCGGCAGAACATGTCCTTCTCCCTGGACCTGGCCAAGACGGACCGCAAGGTCATCGACGAAAAGGTCCAGCGCGCCGCGCGCATCCTGGAGCTGGAGCCCCTGCTGGACAGGAAGCCGGCGGCGCTCTCCGGAGGCCAGCGCCAGCGCGTCGCCATCGGCCGCGCCATCGTCCGCGAGCCGCGCATCTTCCTGTTCGACGAGCCGCTGTCCAACCTGGATGCATCCCTGCGCGTGCAGATGCGGCTGGAGATCGCCCGCCTGCACCAGTCCCTCCAGGCGACGATGATCTACGTCACCCACGACCAGGTGGAAGCCATGACCCTGGCCGACAAGGTGGTCATCTTCAGCGCCGGCAACATCGAGCAGAGCGGCACGCCACAGGAGCTCTACCGCCGCCCCGCCAACCGGTTCGTCGCGGGCTTCCTCGGCATGCCGCAGATGGCCTTCCTGGAGGCCACCTGGAAGGGCGGGACGTTCGTGCTGGCGAATGGTTCCCCCATCCCGGCGCCCGAGGGGCTGCCGCGCCTCGACGAGGGCGCCCGGGTGACGATCGGCGTGCGCCCCGAGCAGCTCTCGCTGGGCGGGTCCGGACAGGGCGCCCTGGAAGGAAGGATCGAGGTCATCGAGCGGTTGGGCAGTGATGCCTACGCCTACCTGGCGGTGCCGGGCCTAGGCCGGCTCACCGTGCGCTGCGCCGCGGATGTTGGAAGGTTGGAAGGCACGCAGGCCGCGGCGCTCCTCCGGCCCAACAGCTTCCATGTCTTCGATGCCAACGGCGTCGCCATCCACCACCCTTCCCACTCCTGAGCATCCCTCGCATGCATACCCTGGATCAGGCCCACCTCTCCGCGCTGCCCAAGTCGATCGTCCGCCCCGGTTATGACCGGAGCAAACTGCGCGCTGGCATCGTGCATATTGGCGTGGGTGGCTTCCACCGCGCGCACCAGGCCATCTACCTCGACCGCATCCTCTCCCGGCCCGGCCACGAGGCCTGGGGCATCTGCGGCGTCAACCTGCTGCCGCAGGACGCCACCATGGCCGCGGCCATGAAGCGCCAGAACGGGCTCTACACCGTGAGCGAGATGGCTCCAGATGGCTCGCGCACCTCGCGCGTCGTCGAGGCCATGGTCGAGTACCTCTACGCGCCCGATCAGCCCCAGGCCGTGCTCGACCGGCTGAGCCACCCGGACATCCGCATCGTCTCGTTGACCATCACCGAGGGCGGCTACCTCATCGACGAGCACGGCCGCTTCAACCTCCAGCACCCCTCGGTGGCGTATGACCTCGCGCACCCCCAAGAGCCCAAGGGGGTGTTCGGCTACCTCATCGAGGCGCTGGACCGCCGGCGCAAGGCGGGCGTGAAGCCCTTCACGGTGATGTCCTGCGACAACCTGCGCCACAACGGCGCCCAGGCCCGGCGCGCCTGCGTCGCCTTCGCGAAGGCGAGGGATCCGGAGCTCGCCGCGTGGATCGAGCGCGAGGTGGGCTTCCCCAACGCGATGGTGGACCGCATCACCCCAGCCACGGATGACGCCACCCGCCAGCGGCTGCGCGAGATGACGGACGTCGACGACGCCGCCCCCGTCATCTGCGAGGACTTCATCCAGTGGGTCCTGGAGGATGACTTCCGCAACGGCCGCCCGGAGTGGGAGGCCGGGGGCGTGATGATCACCAAGGACGTGTCTCCGTACGAGGAGGCGAAGATCCGCCTGCTCAACGCGAGCCACACCATGCTCTCCTACCCCGCCTACCTCTCGGGCTACCGCAAGGTGGACGACGCCCTGCACGATCCGCTCTTCTCCGGCTACCTGCGCGACTTCCTCGACCAGGACGCCGGCGTGTGGCTGCGCTCGCTGCCCGGGCTGGACCTCGAGGAGTACAAGGTCACGCTGCTGCGGCGCTTCTCCAACCGGGCCGTGGGAGATCAGCTGGCGCGGCTGTGCATGGATGGCGGCTCGAAGATCCCAGGCTTCCTCCTGCCCACGGTGCACGCCATCCTGGACAATGGACGCCCCTATCACCGCATCGCGTTCTTCCTCGCGGCATATGACCGCTACCTGCGCGGGGGCGCGGACGAGAAGGGCGAGCGCTACCCCATCAACGAGCCCAACGCGCGCGCCCTCCTGGAGAAGGTCATCCAGAGCGACTCGCCGATGACGCTGCTCGGCATCCCGGAGATCGTGGGCACCCAGCTGCCCGCGCACAAGGGCTTCGTCGACCTGTACCTCGACCTGCGCAAGCAGCTCGATGCGCGGGGCGTGGTGGCGACGCTCACGGCGCTCGAGGCGAAGGCCGGCTGAAGGGGTTCACTCCTTGAGCGCTGGGTACAGCCGGCGCCAGCGCGGGTACTCCTGGGCATAACGGTGGACGAGCGCCGGATCGGGCTCGACCGTCCGGGCCACGGGCGGTGGCACGGCGAGCGTGAACGGGTCCTCGCCCGTCGCCGCGAGCCGGCCCAGGCGGGCGGCGCCGAACGCGCCTCCGAAATCCCCCTCCGCGTGCACGTCCAGCGGCCGGTCCAGCACGCTCGCGAGGATCTTCAGCCACAAGGGTGAGCGGGAGCCACCGCCCACCGCCGAGGCACGAGCCACCTGTGTACCCGCCTCCGAGAGGACGCGCAGGCAGTCGGCGAAGGCATAGGCGACGCCCTCCAGCACCGCCTGTGTCAACGCCGTGCGTCCGTCTCCGTGCGCCAGTCCCACGAAGGCGCCCCGGGCCGAGGCGTCGTTGTGCGGCGTGCGCTCGCCGGACAGGTAGGGCAGGAACTTCACCGGAGAGGGAGCCAGGACGCGCTCGCCCAGGGCCGCGACCAGCGAGGGCGCCGGTTCGCCGAGCAGCGAGGACAACCACTCGAGACTCGCGGCGGCGGAGAGGATGACGCCCATCTGGTGCCAGGTGCCGGGCACGGCATGGCAGAAGGCATGCACCGCGCCTCTGGTGTTCGGTGAGAAGCGGGCGTTGGACACGAAGAGCACGCCCGAGGTGCCGAGCGACACGAAGGCCTCGCCGGGCCGTACCGCGCCGATGCCGACCGCGCTCGCCGCGTTGTCTCCCCCGCCCCCGGCCACCACCGGAGCGCGTGTCATGCCCCAGCGCCGGGCCAGCTCGGGCCGCAGCCGGCCGGAGGACTCCGAGCCCTCCACCAGCCGCGGCATGTGCGCGAGCGTGAGCCCCGTGGCCGCGAGCAGCTCCTCGGACCACGTGCGGCGGGCGACGTCCAGCCAGAGCGTCCCGGCGGCGTCCGACATGTCGGAGACGTGATCGCCGACGAGGAACAGCCGGAGATGGTCCTTGGGCAGCAGCACCTTGCGCGTCTTCGCGAAGACGTCCGGCTCGTGCCGGGCGACCCAGAGCAGCTTGGGCGCGGTGAAGCCCGGCATGGCGATGTTGCCCGCGATTTCCCGCGAGCGGGGACAGCGCCGCTCCAGCTCGTGGCACTCGGCCTCCGAGCGTCCGTCGTTCCAGAGGATGGCCGGACGCAGCGGCCGGTCATCGGCGCCGAGCAGGGTCGCGCCGTGCATCTGGCCGGACAGGCCAATGCCCTCGACGGCCGAGAGCTCCACCCGGTGGGAGGCGGCGAGCTCGTCCAGCACGCGCTCGCAGCCATGCACCCAGGCGTCCGGATCCTGCTCCGACCAGCCCGCGTGCGGCCGGGCGACCTCGAGGGCCGCGCTGGCACTCGCGACGATGCGCTCCCGGTCGTCCACGAGCACCGCCTTCACGGACGACGTTCCCACATCGATGCCGAGGTACACGCGTTCTCCTCCCCTCTTCCGCGACCCGAGGCGCGCGGGCTCAGCGCGCGGCAGCCGCGAACCGCCTGGATAGCCTCTCGAGTCGCTCTCGCGCGAAGACCTTTTCGTAGTCCGAGGGGAACTTCACCTCGCCATGCAGGAAGGTGGACATCGTCGCGACGATGGAGCCGATGCTGTCGCTGTCGCCTCCGAGCTCGACGGCACGGAACACGCTCTCGGGGAACCGGTTTTCGAGCAGGAAGGCGCCATAGGCCATGACCAGGGTCTCGGGCGCATGGAATCCCGCCTTCGGGGCGGCCGCGAGAATCACTTCGCGCGTCAGGGGGCCGTGCTCGAGCGCATCGGTGAGCGGGCGGAGGATCCGGCTGGTGACGGGCTCGGCATCCAGGCGCCGTTCATACCCGAGCGCATCGGCATGGGCCTTCAGGAGGATCTCCCTCGGAGCCGACGAAGAGGACGAGCCATCCTCCATCGCGAGAAGCCGCGACAGGACGTTCCTGTGCACGAGGCTGCTGACGACGGCCTCGGGAGCCGCGTGGGTCATGCGCGTCAGCGCGATGGTCTGCTGTTCGGCCGTGTCCAGGGGGGTGGAACGAGCCTCCTGCCAGTAGACCAGGGGCGCGAGCTTCATCAGCACGCCATTGCCAGCACCCTCTTCCTGCCCGGAGGCAGAGGGCTCCACTCCCCGCATCAACCGTTCAATGCTCTGGGTCGTGCTGCCCCCCCAGCCATTGTTCTTGTTGACGGTGACGATGGGTGGCACGAGGTCGGGATTGGAACTGGCGCCTTTGACGTGGGCATAGGCGGCGACATGCCATCTGGCCATGCTGGCCAGGTCGAAACCATCCGCCTCGATGAGGCTCAGGGCAACGGCCAGGCTCAAGTGGGTGTCGTCACTCCACGTGCCCGCCGGGTACTCCCCCAGATAGGGGTTCGTCCGTGTGTCCTCGAGGCGATCCAGGCTTCCTGGTCGCAGAGGGGGCTTCTTTTCATGGGGCAACCCGGCTGCGTCTCCGTACGCAACCGCCGGTAGGAGGTGCTCGCCCGCGGCATGTCGTTTCATCCGGATCGCTCCTCGTCGAGACGGGCTTTCTCCCGGACCATGAGGTCGCGCACGTGCTCGCGCAACGTGACCACATCGGAGAAGGCACGTGGATCCACCGGCTCCAGGACGCGGACTCGGCAACGGGCCCGGTATTTCAACAGCAGCCCGTGCTTGGGCAGGGTGTCGCCCGTGCCGGTGAGCACGATGGGAATGAGGGGGCAGCCCTTGGATAGGGCCAGGCGGAAGGCGCCGTCCTTGAAGGGCTTGAGCTGATCGTCCGGCGAGCGCGAGCCTTCGGGGAAGAGGAGCACTGGGACTCCGCGGTCCAACCAGCGCTCGCACTCGGCCATCATCCTCGCGATGCTCTCCTTGTCCCCTCGCACCAGTCCCACGTAGCGGTTGAGGTACATGTTCCAGCCGAGGAACGGCACCTTGAAGACACTGGCCTTGGAGACCCATTTGAAGGGCCGGTAGAGGCCGTAGAGCACGAGGATGTCGCCCAGGGACTGGTGGTTGGACACCAGGACCGCGGGCCCATGCCAGGGCAGGCGCTCACGGCCTTCCAGCCGCACGCGCCAGCCGGGGTTCACCCAGATGTAGAGCTGCGCCCAGGCACAGGAGAACAGGTGCAGCACCCGGCCGTCGCGGTCAAAGGGCCACGCCACCAGGAAGACGACGAGCCCCACGAAGAAGAGGACGGCGGAAGTCGCCGCGAAGAACGACCAGAAGAGCACCGAGTGGATCCAGCGCATGGCACCTCGTCCCCGGACATGCCGTGGGACAGCCTCCGCCCGTGGAAGACAATTACGTCGTGGAGCTCCGTTTCCCCAGCCAGTACACAGGGCGTCGAGAGTGCATCGCCGCCTCCAGAAACTCCGAGAAGGAGTTGGCGACTGGCCCGCAGTACTCCGGGTTCGGCCACGCCTCGTGGTAGCCATCCATCAGGGGGTAACGCTCATTCTCCTGTCGGCTCACATCCACCAGGACGTAATCCCCGTCCTGTACATCGCAGAGGGTATACATCGAAGCGGGACCCCACTGGTCATCATCCTCCCCGTAGACGGCTACCCGTGCTCGAACGATCTTGGACAGTGGAAGGATGCGGTAAGGGGTATCCGGCAGCCGTTCAATCAGTTCCGCCCCATTGCAATGCAGGTAGAAGGCCCGCAGGTCCGCGTCCAGCCGCCAGCCCACCCGCCGCTCGAACTCCTCGATCTGCTCGGGTGTGGCGGGCGGATAGGGAAAGTGGTCACGCGTGACCTCTTCGAGCAAGCGGCTCATGAGTGTGGCCATCGTCAGTTGTCCGTGTAGCTTCTCACGCCTGAAGGTGGAGGGGCGGGCCTTCGCCGAGGATCCACGGCGGTGCCATGCCCGGTCATTGCCATGACCCGCCCCCTCACCATCGTTCCCCGTTGAGCCGGGCACTCCGACTTCTACCCCTGGCTCATGCGTGAACGATCCTCGGGAATCAGTCCAGGTACTTGGCCACACCCGCGCTGCCGAAGCCGATGATGTCGGCACGGCCGTTACCATCGATGTCCGCCAGGGTGCGCGGGTGCATCTCCACGCGCCAATTTCCAGCACCGTAGCCGAATTGCCCCAGCCAGAACTGGGACGGGGTGAAGCCGGTGCCGGTGGACAGCGCGACATACACGCCCGCTTGGCCAAAGCCGACGACATCGGCACGGCCGTCTCCGTTCACGTCCGCCAGGGTGCGCGGGTGCTGCTCCACGCGCCAGCCCCCGGCGTCGTAGCCGAAGTCCGCCAGCCAGAGCTGGGGGGCGGTGAAGCCAGTGCCCGTGGACAGTGCGACGACCACGCCCGCATTGGCGAAGCCGACGATGTCCGCACGGCCGTCTCCATTCACGTCCACCGCGGTGCGCGGGTGCAGCTCCACGCGCCAGGTGGAGTTGTAACCAAAGTCCGCCAGCCAGAACTGGGATGGGGTGAAGCTGGTGCCGGTGGACAGCGCGACATACACGCCCGCTTGGCCAAAGCCGACGACATCGGCACGGCCGTCTCCGTTCACGTCCGCCAGGGTGCGCGGGTGCTGCTCCACGCGCCAGCCTCCGGCGTTGTAGCCAAAGTCCGCCAGCCAGAGCTGGGGGGCGGCGAAGCCATTGCCCGTGGACAGCGCGACATTCACGCCCGCATTGGCGAAACCGACGATGTCCGCGCGGCCATCACCATTGACGTCCGCGGCGGTGCGCGGGTGCAGCTCCACGCGCCATCCCCCGGCGTCGTAGCCGAAGGCCTGCAGCACGAGCTGGGAGTTGTTGAAGCGGCTTCCCGTGGACAGGGCGGTGTATACGCCCGCGTTGCCGAAGCCAATGAGGTCGGCACGGCCGTCACCGTTGACGTCCGCGGCGGTGCGCGGGTGCTGCTCCACGCGCCAGCCCCCGGCGTCGTAGCCGAACTCCTGGCTCCACAGCGCGCCACCGTAGAGCTGGACGACGCCCGCGATGTCGGTCGCGCTCAGCTGCCCGTTCCCGTTCCAGGCCGGGTTGCAGTAGTTCATCACCGACTGGAGGTCCCAGGCACCAATCATCAGGTTGCCGTTGGAGCCCTGCGGGGGCTCGGTGCAGGTGGACGGCCGGTCCGGGCGGTTCTGCTCGTGCGCGAAGCCGAGCGCATGGCCGAACTCATGCACCGCGATGGCCCGGATGCAGAACTCCCGCTGGGACTGGCAGACCGGGCTCCAGTTCGCGAAGGTGAAGTTGAGCTCCATGCCGTTGACGTAGCCGTCCAGCCGGCTGCCGAGCTGCTTCACGTGAGGCCCCGTGTCCGCGACATTGATGCGGATGCCGCGCGAGGTCGAGGTGCACGCGCCCCAGCCGACGAAGTCCACCGCCGAGACTCGTCCCCACGTGCCTTCGGCCGCATCCTGCACCCAGGCCCGCTCGGTGGCGTTCGTCGTCGTCGGGTTCTCCCAGCAGACGCTGATGCGCGGAGAGCCCCAGAGCGACGTGGTGTCGACGTAGAGATCGCGCGTATCCGTCGCGAGGGTCTTCTCCTGCTCGACTGACGCCACGGCTTCCTCGCTGGCACCACATCCAGAGGCGAGGAGGGGTCCCGACAACGCAAGGAGGAAAGGCAGGACTGCGTGAGTGGCTCTTCTCTGCACGAGGTTCTCTCTGTTCTGTTCTGGGGCAGGTCTGTCCGGCCCCGGCGGGAACAAAGCAGAAATCTCGTTGGTCGAAGCAGCAATCAGAGTCGCGCATTGGACACGTCGCGGTAACTCGGCCCGGCCAGCGCATGATCCTTGTAGTAGGCGGCGTGCCTTCGTAGCGTGTCAGCCCCCCACTGACCTGACCGCATGACCCAGGGAAGCCATGAAGACTGCTCGACTCGCCGCATTGATCGTCTCGGGGGGAATCTGCTCGGCCACTCACGCACTGGCCCAGACGACTCCCGGCACCGGTGATGCCACCTCTCCGGCCGCCACCCAGCCCGCTCCGACCCCTCCCCCGGCCGTCGCCACCCCGCCCGCCCCCGCCGCCGGGGACGACGAGAACATCTTCCGGTTCTACGGCACCCTCACCCCGCGCTTCATCATCTCCAACGCGGCGGTGGAGTCCTTCAACCAGCCCAACGCCTCCGCCATCACCGCCGCGGGCAACCCCGCCTACTCCAACTTCCCGAACGCGACCCGCCACTCCTTCCAGGTGGCGCAGTCGCGCGCGGGGTTCTGGCTCAACGAAAAGGGGCCGCTGCGGGCCCAGCTCGAAGTCGACTTCGTGGACTTCACCAAGGCCACCCCCACCGTCGCCAGCCTGCCCCGCCTGCGTCTGGTCCACGTGGACTACACCTTCCATCCCGGCCACACCGTGTCCCTGGGACAGGACTGGGATCTGCACGCCCCCATCAATCCGCACGGCATCAACCTGGTGGGAGCGCTCTTCCAGGCGGGCAACAGCGGCTTCATGCGCCAGCAGTTCAAGTACCTCTACAGCACGCCGAGCTTCGAGCTGGGCGCGGCGATCGGCTTCCCCGCCCCCAACGTCACCGCCAAGGACGCCGTCCTCGAGATTGGCGCCCTGCCCACCCTGGCGGTGCGCGGCACCTACAAGTTCGGCAAGAGCCGGGTCGGTGCTTCCGCGCTCGCCACGCGGCTCCCCTTCAACTTCAGGGCCGCGGACCAGCGCTACGCCGCCGCCTTCGCCGCCACGCTCTTCTCCGAGCTCGCTCCCTCCGACAACACCAACCTCCGGGTGGAGCTCAACTTCGGGCAGAACTCCGCCAACCTCGGCCTGCTGTCGCTGGCCCAGGGCCGCGCCAGCGATGACCTGCGGGAGCTGGGTGGCTTCATCTCGGTCCGCCAGGTGCTGACGGGCATGCACGCCGTCTACGGCATGGCGGGCTATCAGAAGGTGCTCGATGCCTCGAAGGTGGTGCCCAGCTACGACTACCCCGCCGGAGCCCCCATCGGCAGCGCCACCCTCTCGGGCACCGGTCCGGGCATGGTGCACAACGGCACGGTGCGCGTGGGCTACGAGCTCAAGCCCTCTCGCAGGCTGGCCTTCGTGCTGGAGGGCTTCCTCTTCCAGTCGCACTTCCGGCAGCAGGCGGCGGATGTGGCGGCGGGGATCGACCCGGACCGCACCGCGCTGGGCCTCGAGACGGGCGCCATCCTGAGCTTCTGAGCCAGGGATTGGCGCTCCACCCGCGGCCTCCCCTCCCCGAGGGGAGGCTCAATCCGCCTTCCTGGAGCCGAGGATCGCCACCCCCAGGCCCAGGCAGGCAATGAGCGTGAAGGAGCCGCGCAGGCTCACCACCTCCGCGATGAAGCCGATGAGCGGCGGTCCGATCAGGAAGCCCAGGAAGCCGATCGTCGACACCGCCGCCAGCGCCACCCCCGCCGGAATCGTCTTCGACCTGCCCGCCGCCCCGTAGACGAGCGGCACCACGGACGACACGCCGAAGCCCACCATCAGGAAGCCCAGCAACGCCGTGGGCAGGCTCGGCAGCAGCACCGCCGTCATCAGCCCCACCGCGATGAGCCCGCCGCTCAGCTGGAACACCCGCCGCAGGCTCAGCCGCTGCACGAGCCCGTCCGCCAGGAAGCGCCCCGTGGCCATGGACGCCGTGAACACCGCGTACCCCAGGCCCACCTGGCCCGGCTCGGCATGGACCACCCGCTGGAAGTACACCCCGCTCCAGTCGAACATCGCCCCCTCGCAGATCATGCAGCAGAAGGCCAACATCCCCAGGCCCCACAGGGACTTGTCCGGGAGCGTGAGCAGCTTCCCCTCCGGGTTCCGCCCGGGCCCGTCCGGGAGGATGAAGCTCGCGCTCGCCGCCAGCGCCGCCAGGAGCAGCCCGAGCGTTCCCACGAAGTGCGGCAGCGGCGCCACCCCCCAGCCCATCATCGCCGCCCCCACCCCCGCGGCGACGAATCCCGCCAGGCTCCACAAGCCATGGAAGGACGCCATCACCGAGCGGCCATAGAGCGCCTCCACCCCCACCGCCTGCGTGTTCACCGCGATGTTCACCTGGTTGCCCGCGAAGCCGAACAGGTAGAGCACCCCCATGAGCCCCGCGAGGCTGTCCACCGCGCCCAGCCCCGTGAGCACCACGCCGTAGAGCACCATCGCGCCGAGCACCACCTGCCGGCTGCCCCGCTTCGCCACGAGCCAGCCCGCGAAGGGCAGACTCGTCATGGAGCCCGCGGGCAGGGCCAGCAGGGCCACCCCCAGGGCCGCCTCGGACAGGCCCAGCCGCTGCTGGATGGTCGGGATGCGCGACGCCCAGCTCGCGAAGCACAGCCCCTGCAGGAAGAACAACGCCCCGACCGCCGCGCGGTGCACGTGGCGGGGATGCCCGGTAAGTCCGCCCTGGTGAATCATCTCAGCCCCGCCGTGACATGGCTCGCCCGGGAATGCAACCGCTTCGTGCGTCCAGCTCTCGTCCGGAGCTCCCTCGGGCGCCCTGGACCCCGGGCCCTCCCTGCCCCCCTCCCGGGCAACCGGCGGCCCGCGCTCCCCTGCCCTGGCAGCAAAGAAGCGTCTTGGGTCGAGGAGAAGAAACGTTACATTGGCACCATGAGCAAGTTGCCTGTGGACCTGATTCCCGCGCCAGAGGCCCGGCGTGTGGCCCCCAACTTCATCACCGAGGTGATCGACGCGGACTTGAAGGCCGGGCGGCACGTCAGCGTCGTCACCCGCTTTCCTCCCGAGCCCAACGGCTACGCGCACCTCGGGCACGCCTTCGCCAGCTACCTGGACTTCATGACCGCGCTGGACTACGGCGGCGTCTGCCACCTGCGGCTGGACGACACCAATCCGGAGGGCGAGACGCAGGAGTACGCGGACAGCATCATCCACGACATGAAGTGGCTCGGCTGGGACACCTCCCGCCTCTTCTACGCCTCGGACTACTACGAGCAGCTGTACGGCTACGCGGAACAGCTCATCCGCAAGGGCCTGGCCTACGTGGAGAGCGTCAGCGGCGAGGAGATGGCGCGCCTGCGCGGCACGGTGGACAAGCCCGGCACGCCCAGCCCCTACCGCAGCCGGAGCGTCGAGGAGAACCTGGAACTGTTCCGCCGCATGCGCGCCGGCGAGTTCAAGAACGGCGATCACGCCCTGCGCGCGAAGATCGACCTGGCGAACGCGAACTTCAAGCTGCGCGACCCGGTGCTCTACCGCATCCTGCACGCGTCCCACTACCGCACGGGAAACAAGTGGTGCATCTACCCGATGTACGACTTCGCGCACCCCATCAGCGACGCCATCGAGGGCATCACGCACAGCATGTGCAGCCTCGAGTTCATCGACAACCGAGCCATCTACGACTGGCTCATGGACAACCTGTTCCCCCAGGCGCAGACGGGCCGCATGCCGCCGCGCCAGTACGAGTTCGGGCGGCGCAGCCTGGAGTACACCGTCGTCAGCAAGCGCAAGCTGCGGCGCCTGGTGAGCGAGAAGATCGTGACGGGCTGGAATGATCCGCGCATGCCCACGCTGAGCGCGCTGCGCCGGCGAGGGGCGACGCCCGAGGCGGCGCGGGCCTTCGCGGCGCAGATCGGCGTGAGCCGCACGAACCGCACGGTGGACCTCGTGGTGCTCGAGAACGCCATCCGCGATGACCTGAGCGCGCGCGCCCCCCGGGTGATGGCCGTGACGCAGCCGCTGAAGGTCACGATCCTGAACCTGGAGGCCGAGCGCACCCTGAGCCTGTCGTACTGGCCGCAGGACGCCGTGCGCGAGGGGGGAGATGGGCGCGTGCCGCTGCCCAACGGCGAGCGGGTAGCGCCCGAGCAGGCGGTGCGCGAGGTGCCGCTCACGCGGGAGATCGTCATCGAGCGCGAGGACTTCAGCGCGAATCCGCCCAAGGGCTTCAAGCGGCTCACGCCGGGCGGGACGGTGCGCCTGCGCGGCGCGGGCATCATCCGCTGCGACGAGGTCATCACGGGCGCGGACGGCGAGCCGGCCGAACTGCGCGTCACGCTGCTGGACGAGGACGCGAAGGCGAGCGGCGTCATCCACTGGGTGAGCGCCACACGCGGCGTGAGCGTGGAGTTCCGCCTCTTCGACCGGCTGTTCACCGTGCCCAACCCCGACGGCGAGGTGGCTCCTCCGCACGATCCGGAGCAGCCGAGCCACGAGGACGAGACGAAGCCGCTCAACATGGACTTCCTGAGCTACGTCAACCCGAAGAGCCTGGTGGTGACGCGCGGCATGGTCGAGCCCAGCGTCGCGCGCGATCCGGCGGACACCCGCTACCAGTTCGAGCGCGTCGGCTACTTCTGGAGGGATCCGGTGGACAGCCGCGCCGATGCTCCCGTCTTCAACCGCATCATCACGCTGAAGGACACCTGGGGACGCAAGGAGGAAGGCGCGGAGCCCCGGGCGCAGAGCAAGCCGAAGGCCGAGAAGAAGGCGGACGCGGCGGCCCCCGTCCGGGCGCCGCTCTCCAGCGAGCAGGAGCCCGTGTTCGCGCGCCTGCGCGAGCGCGGGGTCTCGGAGAACGACGCGTACCTGCTCGCGCGCGAGCCGCAGCTCACCGCGTACCTGGAGGGCGTGAGCGATGCGCAGCTCGTGAGCCTCGCGCCGTGGGTGGTGAACGATCTGGCCAACGCCATTCGCGAGGGCTCGAACCGGGTGGCCCGGGCGGACCTCGCGGCGCTGGTCGGGCTGGTGTCGGAGGGCGGAATCAGCGCCCGCATCGCGAAGGACGTGCTCGCGGAGGCGCAGACTTCCGGCGAGGCCCCCGTGCGCATCGTGGAGCGCAAGGGCCTGCGCGTCGTCAGCGACGAGGGACAGCTGCGCACCGCCATCCAGGGTGTCCTGGACGCCAATCCCGCGAAGGTCGCGGAGTACCGCGGCGGGAAGAAGGGCCTGATGGGCTTCTTCACGGGACAGGTCATGCGCGCCACCAATGGCCAGGCGGACCCCAAGGCCGTCGCGCGCCTCCTGGGCGAGTTGCTCGGCTGAGACGTTGACGTTGTTGGTGCGGCGGAGGTCGTGCGGAGCGTTTCCGCACGGCCCTCCCTACGTACTGAGCCAGGTAGAGAGGGTCGGCTTCCGGGCGCGAGTTCAAGCAACTGGTCCGATAGTCAGACCAGTTCGAGCCGAGTGCGGCCGGAAGGTCCTCTCTCGCTGGCAGGACCACAGCCGACTATGTCCAAAAGCTTCGCGGGCAGTCGACTAGATGGCACGGCGGTCAGTTTCCGTCCTGGGCGCCGCGAAGCACCTGCTCCTCTGGCGTGAAGACGAGCCCGTCCAGCACGCCATAGGCGTAGAGCGCGGCGAAGGCATACGCCCCCACCAGATAGGAGACGTTGAGCCCCCGGGCCGTGGACGCGTCCTCGGGGGTGTACTTGCCGTCGGGGCCGCGCAGCGCCAGCGCCGTGCCGAGCGAGACCGCGGACACCACGAAGGACGTCCCCTGCGTCACCGCCAGCACCGTGCCCTTCGTCTCCCGCTGGTGCACGAAGTGGCCCACGCCAAAGGGCACCAGGTACCAGCCCCGCGAGGGCGGCTGTCGTCGCGGCTGGAGCGCCAGCTCCACCTCCGAGGGCTGGGGACGCGCCGGGGGCTCGAGCACGGGGCGGCGGCGCCGCTCGGCCAGCTCGGAGATGCTCGCCGAGTGCAGGCCGCGCACCCGCTCCACGAAGGCGATGAAGTCCGGTGGATAGAGCAGCGGGTCCAGCTTCACGCCAGGGCTCGCCGCCAGTCCCTGGATCACCTCGCGCTCCGCGCGTTCCGGATCCTCCTGCGCGTGGAACGTGGCCGCCAGTAGCAGGTGGGCCTCGGCCTCCTCGGCGGTGTCGTTCAACCGCAACGGGTAGAGCAGCGCTTCCAGCTCGGCGCGGGCCTTCGTCATTTCTCCGGCCTGATACGCCTCGCGGGCCGGCTCCAGCACCGGGGAGGACGACAGCACCAGGGACACCACGAGCGCCATCATGGCGAGGCCTCCTTGCACTCCCGCAGGGTCAGCTCGCGCGACACCGACTCGCCCGCGAACACCTGAAGGACTTCCTCGATGGGAGCACACATCGGATTTTCCAGGCGCAGCCGGTGCGTGCCCGGCGACAGGCGCAGCTCGCGCACCCGGGGCGTGTAGCCCCGGCTCTGCCCATCCACGAACACCTCGGCCCAGGGGCGCACCACCACGCGCAACGTCGCGGGCACCTGGGACTCCGGCGAGGGCTCTCCCGTGACAGGAGACGACGCCGCTGGAACAGGAGGCGATTCCACCGGAGGCGGACTCGTGGGGCGGGCGGCCGGGGGCTCCGTCCGCTTCGGCGGGACCGGGCGAGGCGTCTGGGCCCGAGTGGCGCGAACGACCGGCTCCGCGGGATCGGGAGTGGCCTTCTTCTCCGGGACCGGCTCTGGAACTGGCTCGGAGATGGGCTTCGGAACGGGCTCGGGGGCGGGGGTTGATGGGGACGCGCGCTCGGGAGGAACAGGAGCCGTCGCCACGACCTCCTCCGGCACCACGTCCCGGTGTCGTGCCCAACCCCAGATGCCAAGAATCGCGAGGAGGCCCACCAGCACTGCGCCTCCCACGAGCGCCCGCGAACGGCGTGCCGGCGGACGCGCGCGCAGCAACTCGCCCACCTCGGCGGAGTCCGGACGGAGCGCCAGGGCCTCATTGAGCAGCTTCGCGGCCCGAGCCCCCTCCCCCTTCGCGAGCAACGCGCGGCCCGCGCTCAGCAACCGCTCGAACTGGACCTCTCGCCACCGCGCGGCCTCGCCCACCGGATCCCGGAAGAAGTTACGAGAGACCTCGGCGGGAGGTCCGGCGATGTGACTCACCACCTCTTCCAGGAGCTCGGCCAGCTCCGCGCCGTTCTGGGGCCGGTCGCGTGCATCCCGGGCCAGGCATCGGGCCACCAGCTCGCCCAGCGGCTCGGGCGTGCCGGGCACGACATCCACGAGCCGGGGCGCGTCCCGCGTCATCACCGAGGTCACCAGGTGCGCGCTCCCCTTGCCCGCGTGCGGCGTCGTCCCGGCGCACAACTCGAAGAGGAGGACTCCCACCGCGTAGACGTCCGAGGCCGGTGAGAAAGCGCCCGTATCCAGGCGCTCGGGTGCCATGTACGCGAGCGAGCCCGTGACGGTGCCGGTGCTCGTCAGCCGCTCGTCATCGGCCACCGCGGCGATGCCGAAGTCCGCCAGCTTCAATGCTCCGCTCCGGGACACGAGCACGTTCTCCGGCTTCACGTCCCGGTGCACCACGCCGTGTGCGTGCGCCTCGCCCAGCGCCTGCGCCAGCGTCCAGCACAGCACGGCCGCCACCTCGGGCGGCACGGGCGCGAGCCGCTGCGCCAACGCGCGCAGGTCCTCGCCCTGCACCCACTCGCACACGAGGAAGGGCCCCCGGCGGGCGTCCTCGCCGAAGTCGTGAATCTCCAGCACGTGGGGGTGCTTGATGGAGGCCACCAGCTCTGCCTCCCGGCGGAAGCGCTCGGCGCGGCGCCCATCCTCGCCCGGATGCATCACCTTGACCGCCACCCGGCGCGCCAACCTCGTGTCCCGGGCCAGGAAGACCGTGGCCATGCCTCCTCGCCCCAGCTCCTGTTCCAACTGGTAGCGGCCGGCCAGCAGTTCGTCCGTCATCTCGGGTCCATCCTACGAGAGCCCATTTCACCCCAGCAATCACCCACTGATCATGGCAGGCGGCAGACGTGCAGCGTGCTGTTCGTCACCTTCTGGCACGCCCCCGTTTCACCTCCACACTCCGTGTCGGACGTGCACGGCTGGTGACATCGTTTCTCTCCACTCCCGGAGAGCGCCACGCAGAAGCCACAGCGGCCGCAGTCGGTGGAGCCGTCGCAGTAGTCACCGAGCTTCGTGGGGGCCCCTTCGGAACAGGCCTCGACGCATTCCCTGTCCGGAGCGCACTGGTAGCCCGGCCGGCAGCGACCGCCCAGGCAGCCCAGCTCACAACGGCCCTCCACACAGGAGGCCAGGTAGGAGCACGTGAAATCTCCCGTGCACGACTGGGTGACCCGGGGACCTGGCTCACAGTGGTTGTCCGAATAGGCGTCGTCGCAGCGCTGTCCCTCCGGACAGTCCTGGTCCTTCACGCACGCCCGCGGTCCCGCGTCGGTGTCCAGCGGCGGCTCCCGGACCTCGATGTCCAGAGGACAGCCCAGCACGGTCACGAGAGCGAGCGGCACCACGAGTCGGACGAGTCGGTGCATGCAGTGCACAGGAATACTCCAGGTCAGGAGTCCTCGCCCAGGTAGCGGAAGATCGAGCGCAGACCGATGCCGAGGGCCTGCGCCGCGTCCTTCTTGCTGCCGCCGCTCCGGGCGATGGCCTCGCGCACGTAGCGCTGAACGAAGGCCTCGCGCGCCTCCTCCAGTGGCACCAGCGGCGCCGTGTCCCCTCCCAGCTCCAGGTCCTCGGGACCGATCAGCTCTCCCGAGGCGAGGATCGCCGCGCGCCGCACCCGCGACACCAGCTCGCGCACGTTGCCCGGGAAGGGATGGCCGAGCAGGGCCTCCGTGGCCTTCTGGGTGAAGCCCCGCGCGCGCCGGCCCTCGCGGCTCAGCACATGGTGGGCGATGAGCAGCACGTCGTCGCCCCGCTCGCGCAGGGGCGGCACCTCCACGCGCACCTCGTCCAGGCGGTAGCGCAGGTCGCCGCGGAAGCGGCCCTCCGCCACCAGGGCCTCGAGGGACCGGTGCGTGGCCGACACCACGCGCATGTCCACCTTGCGCGGATGGTTCTCCCCCAGCCGCGTCACCTCGCGCTCCTGCACCACGCGCAACAGGCGGGACTGGAGCGACAGCGGCATGTCCCCGATCTCGTCCAGGAAGAGCGTGCCGCCGTCCGCGGCCTCCACCAGCCCGGGCCGGTCCGTCCCCGCCCCCGAGAAGGCGCCCTTCACGTGGCCGAACAGCTCCCGCTCGATGAGCGACTCGGGGAGGGCCGCGCAGTTGATGGCCACCAGCCGCCCGCGCCGTCCACTGCGCCGGTGCAGCGCCTTCGCCACCTCCTCCTTGCCCGTGCCCGTCTCACCCTGGATGAGCACGTGGAGCGAGGTGGGCCCCAGGCGCTCCACCTGCCGGTACAGCGCGCGCATGGAAGGCGACTCACCGATGATCCCCTCGAAGGTAGCCGCTTCGATGCGCTGCGTGAGGCTGTCCACCCGTGTGCGCAGCTCCATCAACTCGCGCGAGGTGGCCAGCAGCAGCGCCGCCAGCGAGGACAGGGCCATGGCCTCTTCCAGCTCCCGAGGGGAGAACGGTGGGCGGCCCACGCGCCGTCCGAGGTACACGGCGGACAGCGGCGCCGTCCCCCCGCGCAGGGGCAGCACCAGGGCGGAGGTGAGGCGCAGGGCCACGACACTGGGAGCCCCGGCCAGCGCGGCGTCCGCGGCCACGTCCGATACGAGGACGGGAGCACCCGAGGCCACCACCTGATCCACCAGGCTGTCCACCACCGCCGCCTCCGGCACCGGCCCGGTGGAGCACAGCACATGGCGCCGCGTCCCCTCCGCCGACACGAGGAAGCCCACGTCCGCGTCCGCCACCTCCGCGAGCCCGCGCATGACCTCGTCCAGGAGCTCCACGGTGGGCCGCTGGACCATCAGCCGCGAGGCGAAGCCCGTCAGCACCGCCACCAGCCGTCCACCCGGGGCCCCTTCCGGTACGGAGCCCGCGACTGGCGAGGCCGCTTCGGAGGAGATCAGGGTGAGGGTGCAGCGCCCCACGGAGAAGGACTCGCCCGGAGCGAGTGGTGACAGCTCCACGCGCTTGTTGCGCACGCGCAGCTCACAGCCCTTGGACGCGGCGGACACCGTCCAGCCCCGCGCGTCCCGGAAGAGCAGCGCGTGGCTGGGCTTCACCCCCGGCTCCCGGAGGACGACGTCACAGGCGGAGTCGGAGCCGACGGACACCACGGGCTTCTCCAGGGGCACGTGGCTGCCATCGGGCAGGGCGAGGAAGAGCGGCATGGGGTCCGCTCAGTCTCCCGCGCCCGCCGAGCCGAGAGGCTGGACCTTGGGACCCGGGGCCTCCTCCGGCAGGTCCACCGCCAGCGCGTCGAGGTCGTGGAAGCCGCTGCCGCGCACCTCGCCGCCACGGAAGACGGCCCAGCCCTTCAGATCCTCGTGGATCGAGCGCGTCATGTGCCAGAGCTGCGTGCCGCTGTTGGCCACGTAGAGGTAGAGGATCCGCTTCGGGTTCCAGGGGTTGGGCAGCGCCACGGCGAGCCCGTCATCGGGACGTCCGTAGGTCTTCCCCCGCCACCGGAAGAAGCGCCGGCCGAGCTCCACCGGCAGCTGCTTCTCCGCGGCGATCCGCGCCATCAGCGCGTTGTCCTCGGCGTTGCCCAGGAGGATCAGATCCTTCTCCGCCAGTTCCTGAGCCGTCACCTCGGCGTCGGGCTTCACGGGGGCGAGCACCTCGGTGAAGGCGTTGGCCATTGCGTCGCGGAAGTTCAGGGTGAGCGTGCGCTGGGACTCCACCTCGCGGGCCGTGCCGTGGACGAGCAGCAGGCGGCTGAAGTCATCGGACGGGTTGGAGAGGATCTGGTAGCGCTCGCGCGGCACGGGGATGTCGTTGGAGGGGTTGAACACCACGCGCACCGGCCGCTCCGCCACGTGGAAGGTGAAGGTGCTGCTGGCGCCCTTCACCTCCACCCGCTCCAGCGTCGAGCCCTTCGCGGTGAGCAGCTCCACGGTGGTGACGAAGTGGTAGGGCTTGCCGGCCTGCTCCACCTTCAGCTTCACGTCGTAGCCGTCGCGGGCCTTCGTCGTACTGGCGACGATGCGAGGCGAGGGCAGACCCCCGCGCTCGATCCACTGGGACACGAAGGGCTGGAGCTCCCGGCCCGCGACCTGGGACGCGGTGCGGACGAAGTCCGCCGTGGTGATGTTCTTGTTGGCGTAGCGCTCATGGACGGCGCCCATCACCCGGGAGAAGGACGCATTGCCCAGCAGCAGCCGCAGCTGGTGCAGCAGGAAGGTGCCCTTGATGCGGGGGATGGCGTAGGTGCCATAGCGGTTGTACGAGGTGCGCGCGGCCACGGGCACCACGTCCTCCTCGCGCGCGGCGAGGTAGAGGTAGCGGGCGTTGAGATCCGCCAACGCGTCACGCTGCTGCTCGAAGGCCTTGTCCTCCGCGTCCGGCAGCTCCTTCAGCAGGGACCAGTAGCCGGCCGAGCCACTCACCAGCCAGTTCTCCCCGTCCGTGGCGGGGAACACGGTGTTGGACCAGAGAAGCTTCTTGTCGAAGCCCAGGGCCTCCTTCACCTTGTCGAGCTCCCGCTTGGGCTCGGGGAGCTTCGTCTCCTGGGCGAGGGCGCGGGCACGAGCCTCCTTCAGCTTGTCCGCCACGTAGATGGGGCTGAAGGCGGTGTAGCCCAGCGACAGGTGGGGAATGGCGCCGGGGAAATCCATGAGGATGCGCCCGTTGCCCACGAACTTCTCGCGCTGGGTGGGCTTTCCGAAGTGCGCGAGGAACATGAGCTGGCGCGCCATCTCGGTGGTGGTGATCTTGGCATCACAGGCGTGGGAGCGGGTGATGGGGCTGGAGGCCATGGCGCGGATGGCGTTGTCCAGGTCGATGCCGCCCTTGCCGTGCTTCTCGTAGTACTCCTGGAAGGCGATGTCCCGGTTCCAGGTGTCGAAGGCCAGGTCCACCGGGGCATTCAGCGGGTTGGCGACGTACTCCTTGCGCAGCTCCAGCTCCCGGCTGTTGTTGTTGGCCCAGATGAAGTCCTTGAGGTTGCCCGGGGTGTCCGCGCGGTTGCCGGGGCTGCCGGTGCGCCACAGCCGGCTCTTCTTCGTGGCCAGCGACAGGCAGGCGCCCTCGCCGCTCTTCACGTCCGCCAGCGTCCAGTCATTCGTGTAGAGGCCGTTGTTGCGCGTCGACATGATGCGGGCCACGTCGTCGATCGACGAGGCGTACTGGATCGCCTTGCGGCTGCGGTTGCTCTGGGGCGTACCGTCGGGCTCGAAGGGCGTCTGCTCCACCGTGGTCTCCCCGATGACGATGCCCGCGTCGTTCATCAGCCAGTCCGAGCCGCTGTGGATGCCGCCCGGGAACGTCTGCAGGACGAAGCGGTGGCCCTTCGTCGGCTTCACGTCCAGCACCACGTCCCAGTGGACGCCGGTGTAGCCGTTCCACATGAAGATCTGCGCCATGATGAGCTGGCCATCCTGGGTCGCCGACTTCGTGGCCACGAAGGACGAGCAGTGGTCGCCCTCCCCTCCCCGCTTCGTCTCGTCCTCGCCCTTGAGGAAGGTGCGCCCCGACAGCGGCGTGGCGCTCACCCGGTTCGCATCCTCGAGATGCGCCAGATCCACCGCCGAGTTGAGGGTCACCACGTCCAGCAGATCCAGCTCGCGATCCTTGTACTTCGCACCGCCCTTGTTGGCCCCGTCCGCGATGCCCTTCATCTCCTCGAGGAACTCGGGCTCGAACTTGCGCAGGAAGAGCGAGTCGGTGAGCAGCCGGAGCTGCGCCCAGCCATTGGCCGAGTCCTGGCGGTTCTTGCGGTAGCCCAGCTTCTCCATGAAGACGACGATGTCGTCCGCCATGAGCTGGCCGTACTGCAGGCCGCGCTCGTACGGCTCGCCCTCGATGTGGACGAACTTCCACCCGCCGTCGTCGTAGCGGAAGCCCTTGCCGGCCCAGCGCACGGACTCCAGCGGGATGTAGGTGGTGATGTCGTCCACCTCCTCCAGGCGCACGTCGTCGAACCACGCGGTGCCGGTGGCCTTGCCATTGCGGCCCAGGTGCATCTGGACCTGGTCCGTGCTCTGTGCGGCGAAGAAGAGCACCGAGACGCGCCCGTCCTGGTCCGCGCCCAGCGTCGGGGAGCTGTTGGTGAAGGGGAAGCTCTTCATCGACAGGCAGGCGCCGAGCGCCGTGGGGTAGCGCGCTTGCGGATCCGCCCGCACGCCGCGCGTCCTCACCCACGCGCTGAGCCGATAGAGGCGGCCCACCTGGAGCTTCACGGGCTGGGACTGGACGGTGGTCTCGGCGCCTCCGGCGGGGTTCTCGATGACGAGCCCCTTGGCGCCCTCGGAGCGGCCCTCCGCGCTGGAGGTCACCCGGCCCTCGCCGCTCACCGTCCAGCCCGCGGGCAGCCCCGAGGTTCCGGGCGCCTCGAAGCCGGCGTTGGTCACGGGCACCTGCGCGGCGGCGGACGGCGTCGCGTGAAGCCCTCCCACGGTGAGGAGCACTGCGCCGAGGAGTGAGATCTTTCGAAGCGGGGTCATGTCCTTCCCGAGGTCGTTGGGGGGCCGTCTACTTCTCCCGCCCCACCCCGGGCCGTCAACCCTCGCCCCACCTCCGGCGAGCCCCCCCCGCACCTCGACTGGACTCCGAAGTGCCCGGTTTCACTCGCGAATCGGTCCGAGGTAGGTGCCGTCACGGGTCTGGCGGCCTCGGCCCCACGCGTCAAGTCCCTCCAGGATGCCTGCCAGGAGTCCCAGGCAGCCCGAGCGCTTTACTTTGGCCCGGAACAATTTCGGTCCATTCTGCGTGCCGAGTGCGTTCTACATCCTGGATCATCCTGTTGCTGTGCGCTGGCTGCGCGGCGCACGTGGTTCCCTCCGTCTCTCCGTCGAAGGCGACGGAACGGGAGGTGGAAGCGTCGTCGGCCGCGGCTCCTTCTCAGGGGGCGGAGAGCACCCCGGTGCCCCCCGAGGCCGTGACGCAGGCCGTCGTCGAGAACAACGACGCGGCCGTCGCGGCGTCCGAGCCCTCCTCCGAAGGGAGCGAGGAGACCGAGGACGGTGACGACGAGGTGGCGGACGCCACCGACACCGACGAGGGCGAGGCCCAGGAGGCGCCCACGGGCGCCGTGCCCACGGGTCCGCTCTACACCGCCGACCTCACGGACGAGCAGCTCACGGAGCTGTGGAAGAAGGAGCCGAAGGCGCTCGGGTCGATCTCCGTGGGGTTCGTCGAGAGCGGCCGCATGGTGAACTCGGTCCGCGTGCCCGAGAGCCCCGAGTGGATCGTGGTCTCGCCCGAGCTGGCCTGGGGCACCCAGGAGACGGTGGACTACCTCGCCAAGGCCATCCGCGAGGTCCGGGCGCAGTACCCGAAGGCGCCCCCGCTCCGGGTGAACCAGCTCAGCTCCCGCGAGGGCGGCTACCTGCGCCCGCACAAGAGCCACCAGAACGGCCGGGACGTGGACCTGGGCTTCTACTACCCCACCGTGGATCCCATCCGCGTGAGGGAGCGCGAGAAGTACATCGACCTCGAGCTGAACTGGGCGCTCATCAAGTCGCTCGCCACGAACTCGGACGTGCAGATGATCCTCGTGGACAAGCGCGTCATGAAGGTCCTGTACGACTACGCGCTGCGCAAGGGCGAGAACAAGGAGTGGCTGGACTCGCTCTTCAACGCCGGGGCGAAGTCCCTCATCAAGCACGCCCGGCGCCACCGCGACCACTTCCACGTGCGCTTCTTCAACCCGCGCGCCCAGGAGCTGGGCCGCCGCGTCGCCCCACTGCTCGCGATGCAGCCGGACCAGAACATCGTCATGCACCGGGTGCGCTCGGGTGACACGCTCGGCGCCATCGCCCTGCGCTACAACTCCGGCGTGGAGCGGATCAAGAAGGCCAACCGGATGCGCGGCACCTTCCTGCGTCTGGGCCAGGTGCTCGCGGTGCCCCTGCGCGGTCCCTGCACCCGCTGCCCCATTCCCCCGCCCGTCGTCGTTCCCCCGCGCCGGCTCCCGCCCGGGCTCGAGCAGCAGGCTCCGGCCCTGGCCACGCAGCAGGCCCCCGCCACTCCCGCTCCGGCGCCCGCTCCCGTCGAGCCGCAACCGGCCGTGGTGGTGGCGCCCGCGACGCAGACGCCTGCTCCCACGGAGCAGCAGCCGGCCGTGGTCACGCAGCAGGCCCCCGTCACCGCCGAGACCCAGCAGGCTCCGGCCGCTCAGCCGGGGCCCACGGGCGGGAGCGCTCCGGCGGGTTCGGACAGCCCGACCGAGCCCCCCGTGCCCGAGAGCGCTCCGTCGGAGCACTCGGGTGGGGGCTCGCCAGCGGGGACGGATACGTCCGCCGCGATCATGCCGGGAAGGACGACGGCGCTGCACTGAGACGGGGCGCGGGTGCACCGCGCTCCCCCGCCGCCGGATGACGCGGACTCAGGTCTGCGCCCGGCGGCTCGCCTTCTTCTCGCGCTCGCCCAGGGCCGCCTGGAGGAACTTGCCCGCCAGCTTCCGGCCGATGAGCTCCTGCGCCACCATGCCCGCCTCGACGAGCTTGTCGAGGTTGATGCCCGTCTGCACGCCCATGCCGTGGAGCATGTAGACGAGATCCTCCGTGGCCAGGTTTCCCGCCGCGCCCGGAGCGTACGGGCAGCCACCGAGTCCGCCGATGCTGGCGTCGAACGTCGTCACGCCCATCTGCAGGCCCACCAGCGCGTTGGCCAGCGCCGTGCCTCGCGTGTCGTGCAGGTGCAGCGCCAGCTTCTCCACCGGGATGTGCTCCAGCAGCGCGGAGAGGATCGTCTCCGTCTGCCTCGGCGTCCCCACCCCGATCGTGTCACCCAGGCTGAGCTGGTAGATGCCACCGTCCACCAGCGCGCGGCTGATCTCCACCACGCGCGACACGGGCACCTCGCCCTCGTAGGGGCAGCCCCACACCGTGGACAGGTAGCCGCGCACCCGCAGGCCCGCCTTGAGCGCCGCCTCGGTGGTCTGCCTCGCCTCGGCCACCGCCTCGGCGATGCTCTTGTTGATGTTCTTCTTCGAGTGGGCCTCGGACGCGGAGATGAAGACCGCCGCCTCCTCCAGGCCCGCCTCCTTGGCGCGCGACAGGCCCCGGAGGTTGGGCACCAGCGCGGAGAACGTCACGCCCTCTCGCCGGCCCACCAGGCGCAGCAGCTCCTCGGCGTCCGCCAGCTGGGGGATCCACTTGGGTGACACGAACGACGTCACCTCGATGCGCTTCTCCCCCGCCGCGATCAGCGCCTCCACCAGCCTCGCCTTGTCTCGCGTGGGCAGCGTGCGCAGCTCGTTCTGCAGGCCGTCACGAGGGCCTACCTCGTACACGTCCACCCGTTCCGGCAGTCCTGCGAGCCCGCTCAAGCGCGGGCGGCGATGTTGGTTCGGATCCACTGGACGATGTCCTGCGTCGAGCTTCCGGGGGTGAAGATCTCCGTCACGCCCAGGCCCTTGAGCTTGGGAATGTCGTCATCCGGGATGATTCCTCCGCCGAACACCGCGATGTCGAGCGCGTCGCTCTTCTTCAGCAGCTCGATCACCGCCGGGAACAGCGTCATGTGCGCTCCCGACATGATGGACATGCCGATCGCGTCCACGTCCTCCTGGATGGCGGCGTTGACGATCATCTCGGGCGTCTGGTGCAGCCCCGTGTAGATGACCTCCATGCCCGCATCGCGCAACGCCCGGGCGATGATCTTCGCCCCTCGGTCGTGCCCGTCCAGGCCAGGCTTGGCCACCAGAATTCGCAGCTTCTTCTCAGCCATGTCGCAGCTCAGCTCCCACGATGAGGTCCGTCGATGCGGCGGATGGCTGCTCCCCCTCCAGCCCGCCATGCACCCAACGGATCGAAAATCCCGTGAATTCCAACAGTTGGATCAGATCCGCAAGAGGATAGTAACGGATGGCATATTGCCCGGAAAGGACACGTCCATCCGGTAATGTCAGTCGCCTGGAGCCCTGGTCCCGACTCCGCGCCGCATCGAAACGGCTCTCCTCCTCCAGCAGGCTACCGTCCGGTAGGTAGGTGGAGAACGAAGCCTCCGGTTGTGACGCGAGCCGCTCGTACGGCACCGTGTGCAATACCAGACGCCCTCCGGGCCGCAGGCTCCGCGCGACTTCTCGAAGGAGCTCCACGTGCTCCTCGTCCGAGAAGACGAAGAGCGTCGAGTACCAGGCGTAGGCTCCCGCCAGTGAGCCCGTGCCAAATGGAAGCGAGCGGAGATCCGCTCGCACCGCCGGAAAGCCTGGCAGCCGCTCCGCGAGTGAAAGGGCGTCCAGCTCGAGGCCGATGATTCGCCCGGCCAGTGGGCCCGCGGTGTTGAGGCGCGACGCGTGCCGGCCGTGGCCACAGCCGAGGTCCACCACGGGGCCTGGGACGGTGAGGTCCTGGAAGCTTCTCGCGAGGTACGCCACTTCCTTCGCAGTCGTTTCCTCGGAGAGGAACGGCAGCGTGGAACGGAGGTAGAGCTCGCCGAAGAAGCTCACGGTGGGAAGACCCTCACCCTAGCCCTCTCCCAGAGGGAGAGGGGACATACACGGTGGAACGTCGTTGGGCCCTCTCCCTCTGGGAGAGGGTCGGGGTGAGGGTCGTCACCGCGACCCTCGGTTCAGAACGCGCCACCCTCGCGGTACGCGCCCCACACCTTGCGGAACACGTCGGAGATCTCTCCCAACGTCGCGTACGCCTTCACCGCCTCCAGCACCGGCGGCATCAGGTTGTCCGTTCCCCTCGCCGCCGCCTCCACCTTCGCCAGCGCCGCGTCCACCGCCTTCTGGTCGCGCTCCGACTTCACCTTCGCCAGCCGCGCCATCTGCGCCTCCGCCACCTTCTCGTCGATGTGCAGCAGCTCGATCGGCGCGTCCCGGTCCGACTTGAACGCGTTCACTCCCACGATCAGCCGATCCCCCTGCTCCACCTCGCGCTGGAAGCGGTACGCGCTCTCGCCGATCTCCTTCTGCGGGTACTGCTCCTCCACCGCCCGGATGATGCCGCCCATCTCGTCGATGCGGCGGATGTACTCGAGCGCCCGCTTCTCCATCTCGTCCGTCAGGTACTCCACGTAGTAGCTGCCCGCGAGCGGGTCCACCACGCGGTCCGCGCCGGACTCGTGGGCGATCAGCTGCTGGGTGCGCAACGCGATCGTCACCGACTCCTCGGTGGGCAGCGCGTACGTCTCGTCCAGCGAGTTGGTGTGCAGCGACTGCGTGCCGCCGAGCACTGCCGCGAAGGCCTGCAGCGCCGTGCGCACCACGTTGTTGTACGGCTGCTGCGCCGTGAGCGACACGCCGGCCGTCTGCGCGTGCGTCTTGAGCTGCATCGAGCGCGGGTTCTTCGCGCCGAAGCGATCGCGCATCACGTGCGCCCAGATGCGGCGGGCGGCGCGGAACTTGGCGACCTCCTCGAAGAAGTCGTTGTGCACGTCCCAGAAGAACGACAGCTGCGGGGCCACCTCGTCCACGTCCAGGCCGCGCTTCACGCACTCCTCGACGTAGCCGATGCCGTCGGCCAGCGTGAAGGCCAGCTCCTGCACCGCCGTCGCTCCGGCCTCGCGGATGTGGTAGCCGCTGACCGACACCGGGTACCACTTCGGCATGTTCTTCGTGCAGAACTCGATCATGTCCGTCACGATCCGCACCGCGGGCCGGGGACCGACGATCCACTCCTTCTGCGCGATGTACTCCTTGAGCATGTCGTTCTGGATGGTGCCCGCCAGCTTCGCCATCGGAACGCCCTGCTTCTCACCCACCGCGATGTACATGCACAGCGCCACGATGGCGCTCGCATTGATCGTCATCGAGGTGGTCACCTTGTCCAGCTGGATGCCGTCGAAGAGCACCTCGAAGTCGGCCAGCGAGGAGACGCTCACGCCCTCCTTGCCCACCTCGCCCCGGCTCATCGAGTGGTCGCAGTCGTAGCCCATGAGCGCGGGCATGTCGAAGGCCGTGGACAGGCCCGTCATGCCGTGGCTGATGAGGTACTTGAAGCGCTTGTTGGTGTCCTCGGGCGTGCCGAAGCCGGCGAACTGGCGCATCGTCCAGAGGCGGCCGCGGTACATGGTCGGCTGCGGGCCGCGCGTGAACGGGAACTGGCCCGGCAGGCCGATCGCATCCGGGGACTCGGTCTTGCGGTCCGCCAGCGTCACCACGTCCGGGATGGGGATGCCCGAGTCGGTGACGAACGTCTTGCGGCGCAGCGGCATCTTCTGCGTCACCGCGGCCAGCTCGCTCTTCGCCCACTTCTCGGTGGTCTTGCCCACCACCTTCGCCGTCGCCGCGTCGTAGGTGCGCAGCACCACGTTCTTCTTCTTGGGCGCGGCGGCCTTGGTGGCCTTCTTCGCGACCGCCTTCACGGCCTTCGTCGCGGCCTTCACGGCCTTCTTCGCCGCCTTGGCCGGCTTGCTGGCCTTCGTGGGCTTGGACGTGGACCGGCCCGCCTTCTTGGCGGACTGGTTCGAGCGGGGAGCGGAGAGCCTCTTGGACTCGGTCGGGGTTCGAGGGGAGGGCATGTTGGCGCGGGGATGTAACACCCGGGTTGTGGAGGTCGCAAGCCGCCCGGCTCCCGGGTTCCAGGCGTCAGCGGGCCCGAGCCAGCCCCTCCTTCAACCGGCGCACCGCTTCATCCAACACCGCCTCTGTCTTGCAGAAGGCGAAGCGCGCCATCCCCTGCCCCAGGTGCTTGTGCTCGGGACCATAGAAAACACTCGGAGGGATGGCCGCTACTCCCACCTCCGTCACCAGGTGTCGGCAGAAGGCCACGTCGTCCGCGAAGCCCCTCCCGCGAATGTCCGCCATGATGAAGTAGCTGCCCTCGGGCACGTACGCCTTCAGTCCCGCCTCGGCGAGCCCCGAGAGCAGCCGCTCCCTCTTGGAGAGGTACTGGGTGCCCAGCTCCTGGAAGTACGTGTCCGGCAGCCGCAGCGCCGCCGCCATCGCCGCCTGCAGTGGCGAGGCCGTGGCGAACGTCACGAACTGGTGCGCCCGCTGCACCGCGTCACGCAGCGCCGGTGGCGCGATGATCCATCCAATCTTCCAACCGGTGAGGCTGAACGACTTGCCCCCGCTGCTCACGGTTACCGTCCGGTCGGTCAGTGACGGCACGGTGGCGGCGCGGATGTGTCGCGCGGGCGCGAAGACGATGTGCTCGTACACCTCGTCCGAGAGCACCTTCACATCGAACTCGGCGCACAGGCCGCCCAGGAACTCGAGCTCCTCGCGGGTGAACACCTTGCCGGTGGGGTTGTGCGGCGTGTTGAGGATGAGCACCCGCGTCCGGGGACCGAAGGCGGCGCGCACCTCGTCCCGATCGAACCACCACGTGGAGTGCGAGGCGTCCGGCGGCCGCAGCGGCACGTAGCGCGACTTCGCCCCGAGGAAGCCGATGTTGGCGTCGTACGAGTCGTAGAAGGGCTCGAAGGCCACCACCTCGTCACCCGGATCCACCAGGCCCAGCAGCACGCAGAAGATGGCCTCGGTGGCACCGCTGGTGACGGTCACCATGGTGTCCGGATCGATGCCCGTGTGCCCGTGGAAGCGCGCGCCGTGCTCGGCGATGGCCACGCGCAGGTCGCGCAGGCCGCTGCTGGGCGCGTACTGATTCACCCCGTCGGTGATGGCCTTGCGGGCGGCCTCCTTCACGGCCTCGGGCCCGTCGAAGTCCGGGAAGCCCTGCCCCAGGTTCATGGCCCCGTGCTTCAGCGCCAGCGCGCTGAACTCGGTGAAGACGGTGGTTCCGAGATGGGCCACCCGGCCCGCGAAGATTGGCCTGCTCATGCGTACGCTCCCTTGTTCAGGGGCGTACGATAGCGTCCATTCGCACCGGGCGCGTCACTTCGCGCCGCGCCGTGGCCCTGCTCCAGGCCATCGAGAGGCTCACCACCACCAGCATCAGCGGCACCGCGCACAGCAGGTCCGTCAGGTAGTGGAAGCGGCCCACCAGGGTGGCCAGGATGAGGCAGATCGCCGGCACCACCATCACCCGGAAGAAGCGCGGCACGAACCGGAAGGCGTACACCAGCACCAGCAACGCCGTCCCGGTGTGCCCCGAGGGGAAGCAGTCCCGCGAGAACGGCGGCATGCGCATCACCGAGTCCAGGAAGGACGTCGCCCACAGCCCATTCACGGGCCCGGAGAAGGAGTGGAAGAGGAAGTAGCGCGGGCCGATGGCGGGCACCAGCGCGTAGCAGACGTAGTTGGCCAGGAAGAAGAGGCTCAGCGCGATGAGGTACTCGTCGAAGGCCTCGCGGCGTCCGGTGAAGTACAGCACCAGGCCCAGCGCCAACGGCCAGACGAAGTGGCCGTAGTAGCAGACCATCAGGATGTCGGTGAGCCAGGGCGGCACCATCTGCCCGAGCACCACGGACGCCTGGGCCCCGAGCAGCCGCTGATCCAGCATGGCGAGCTGGGCATCGCGCAGCACCGGGGTGGCGGCCGTCACCAGGGGGTTGAGCAACCCGTGGCTGAGGCTCAACACCGGCAGCAGCCAGAAGGAGGCCATGAAGGCCAGCAGCCGGTTCCTGGGAAAGGAGGCCTCCAGGGTGCGCAGCACCAGGGGGCCGAGCGCGAAGATGGCGAATTGAACAGCGGACTCCGTCGAGCCGGGGGCCCAGCGAGCGGGTCCCACGAGGGCCAGGGCGGCCAATGAACAGGAGGCGACGATGATGAGGTCGACTCCCTTGAAGCTCACTTCCTGGCTGCCCTCTCGAGTACGGCTATACGAAGTCCATTCGCTCACGCCGATTTACGCTCCCCCGGTTCCGTAGCGGCCTCGTCATTCCTGGGCGCGCCAATCTCCAGGCTCCGAACCATGCCCCCCTCCCGCTTCCTGCCCTTCCAGCGCTCCATCAAAGCGAGCATGGCCGGGAAGAAGACGGTGGTGCCCAGGAAGGTGCACATGACGCCCAGAAGTGCAATCTGACCGATCGACCTCAGACCGGCGTGATGGGAGATCAACAGAGCGCCGTAGCCCGCGGCGTTGGACAGGGTGGCGACCACCGCCGCCAGGCCCGTATGGCGCACGACGTGGCCCAGCGAGCCAGGGCCCTCCTCCTCGTACCGGTGGAAGAGGTGCACCGAGTTGTCCACCGCGATGGCCAGCAGGTTGGGCAGCACCACGGCGTTGATGAAGTTCAGCTGGACATCGAACAGGTACATCCCGCCCGCCAGGCACAGCATGCCCAGGAACAGTGGCCCGGCCACCAGGCAGGCACGCTTGAAGCTGCGCAGGCTGATGAGGATGGTCAAGAAGACCACCGACGCGGCCGCCCAGAGGATGAAGGGTCCGTCCCCGCGCACCATGGAGAAGATGCGCGCGGCGATCCGGTTGCTATCCAACACCGCGAGGTCCACACCCCGGGCCTTGGCCCCGGCGATGACCTCGTCGAGCTGCGAGGCCCACGCCGCCAGCTCCCGGGTGTCGTGGTTGGACACCGAGGGGAACAGCAGCAGGAACATGCCCTTGCCATCCATCGCCTCGAAGCGGCGGCGCACCTCCACGGGCATCTCATCCGGCCCGTAGGGCTGGGCCTCCAGCATCTTCTTCACCGTGGCCACGCGCTGATCCTCCTGCGCGTCCTGGGGCAGCTTCTCCAGCATCCCGCGCAGCGCGGCGATCTGCTCCTGGTGCGCCGGCACGTCCCGCGGCAGCAGATCATTGAGCGAGGCGGACTGCTTGAAGGTGGAGTCCGCGCCGTGGCGGGTCTTCACCTCCTCGATGACCTGCTGCACCACCTGGGCCTGCTTCAGGTCCTCCACCAGGAGGATGGCCGGGTTGAGCGGAGTGCCCGTCTGCTCGACGATGTGGTCGTCGAGGAGCATCGCGGGCGACTCGCCCTTGAGCTTGCGCATGTTCGTCTCGAAGCCCACGCGCGGCGACACGTAGAGGGAGTAGGCCGCGAAGCCGAGCACCGACAGCAGGATGGCGGTGATGGCCACCGTGGGCATGCGCTTGCCGGGCAGGCGCGGCGTCGCGCTGGCGGGAGCCTCGGGCGCGTGCGCGGTCTCCTGCTTGCGAGCGCCGGGGCGCAGGCGCTCGGCGAGCACCAGCAGCGCCGGGCCCAGGCCATAGGCCACCAGCACGGACGTGACGACGCCCACGCCCGCCAGCAGGCCGAACTGCTTGAAGGCCTCGAACTGGGCGAACAGCAGCACGAAGAAGGCCGCCGCGTTCGTCAGCGCCGAGGTGATGGCGCCCGCGAAGGTGCCGCGCACGGCCTCCGTCAGCGCCTGGGCCGCGGAGTGCTCGCGCCGCTCCTCCCAGTAGCGCATGGCCAGGTGGATGCCGTACTCCAGGCCCAGGCCGATGAGGATGGCCACCAGGAAGCCCGTGACGATGTTCAGGTGGCCGATCGCCAGCTCCGCCACGGCGAACGTCAGCGACACACCGAAGATGACGGGCACGCCCACCACCGCCAGTGCCCACAGCCGCCGCGTGGCCAGCAGGATGATGGCCACCGCCATCACCGCCGAGAGGACTCCGGCGCGCGTGAGATCCTTGCGCATCACCGCGTCCTCCTCGAGCCGGGCCTGGAAGGCGCCCGCGTAGTCGAGCTCCACTCCGGGCCAGCCCTGGGCCACCTCGGCGGCCGTGCGCTTCACGTCGTCCACCAGCTTCTGCGCGAAGGCGATGTCACCCGCCGTCCCATCCGGCTTCACCATCAGGAACACCTCGGAGCCGTCCGCGCTCCCGAGGTACTCGCGCATGGGCGCCTCCGGGCTGTACTTCTTGACGATGGCGTCGAAGTCCGGCGGCGCGTCCTGCTCGTCCAGCAGGTCCACCGCGAGGGCAGTCTGCTTCTCGTAGCGCAGCCGCGCCTCCACGTCCTGGCGCAGCGCCTGGAGCTTCTCGGTGGGCAGCAGCAGCAGCCCGCGCTCCTGGAAGAAGGCCACGTCGAAGTGGTGCTCGACGTAGCGCACCTCCGGCAGCGTCTCGAGCTTCTTGGCCAGGGCGTCGGAGAAGGCGCGCAGCGCCTCGGGCTTCACGCCCTGCGCGCGCACCACCAGATAGCCGTCTCCGCCGGCCTTCTGCGCCACCCGGGTGAGATCCTGGACCTCGGGGGCCTCCTTGGGCAGCAGCTCCACGAAGGACCCGCGGAACTCCAGACGTCCGGCCAGCAGGGCTCCCCCCAGCGCCAGCAACGTGAAGGCCAGCACCACGCGCCACGGGCGAGCGAGCGTGCTCCGGATGAAGGCCTCGTACCAACGCCGTCGAAGAGACTCAGCCAAGCTTGACCCCAGTCGAGTGGAGGCCCGCAGAAAGCAAACTTCCGCTTCCCTGTCACGGCCTCAGAGAATGACGGTTCCAACACCGCCGGTACCGGAAGCCTTCCGCCCGCGTCCGGAAGGCCCCCGTCCGCGCCTCGAGAACCAGGGCAGGCGTGCCCCGACTGTGCAACCGGTTGCTCACTTGCCTGTCAAGGGAATCAAAAGGGGGTTCGTGTCAACCCCGCCCCGGGGCAAAAAGCCCCCCAGGCCTGGGAGCACATCGCCGGACAGTCGGTGCCTTGACACTCGGAGGGTGACTCAATATTGACGGCCACGCCTGGACCCCCGAGGAGGACGCGCGCTGCGGTGCCCCGGGTCGGTATGAACACTGCAGGGAAGCGCGCCCCATTATTCGCGGAGCCCGGACCTCCCCCAAGAGAGAAGACCCCCCATGAGTGACGTGTTCGAGAAGTGCCGCAGCTGGAAGGACTACCGCATCGCCAAGGCCACGGGGCTGTACCCCTACTTCCGCGCCATCGAGGAGTCGTTCGGGGCGACGGAGGTCCAGATCGAGGGCCGCCGCGTCATCATGGTGGGGTCGAACAACTACCTGGGCCTGAGCGCGGATCCCCGGGTGAAGGAGGCGGCGATCAAGGCGGTGGAGCGCTACGGCACCACGTGCTCCGGCTCGCGCCTGCTCAACGGCACCCTGGCGCTGCACGAGGAGCTGGAGCAGCGCCTGGCGAAGTTCCTCAACCGCGAGGCCGCGCTGGTCATCTCCACCGGCTTCCAGACGAACCTGGCCATGGCCTCCATCCTGGGCCGTCACGACATCGTCTTCGCGGACCGGCAGAACCACGCCTCGCTGGTGGACGGTGTCCGGCTGTCCTTCGCCACCGAGCGCAAGTACCGGCACAACGACCTGGAGCACCTCGAGCAGCTGCTGCAGCAGGCCGCCGAGAAGGAGCCCAAGGCGGGGAAGATCATCGTCACCGACGGCGTGTTCTCGATGGAGGGCGACATCTGCGACCTGCCCCGCATCGTGGAGCTGTCCAAGAAGTACAACGCGCGGGTGATGACGGACGACGCCCACTCCATGGGCGTGCTGGGTGAGAAGGGCCGCGGCACCTCCGAGTACTTCGGCCTGGAGGCGGAGACGGACCTGGTGATGGGCACGTTCTCCAAGAGCTTCGCGTCGCTGGGCGGCGTGCTGGCCGGCCCGCACGACGTCATCAACTACATGCGCCACAAGTCGCGCTCGGTCATCTTCTCCGCGTCCATGACGCCGGCGTCCATCGCCTCGGCGCTCAAGGCGCTGGAGATCATCGAGGCCGAGCCGCAGCGGCGCGCGCGCCTGCTGGACATCGCCGAGAAGATGCACAACGGCTTCCGCGCCATGGGCTTCGACACGGGCGTGTCGGTGACGCCGGTGGTGCCGGTGCACATCGGTGATCAGGTGAAGTGCTTCCGCTTCTGGAAGGCGCTGCACGAGGCGGGCGTGTTCGCCAACCCCGTGATTCCTCCGGCGGTGGAGCCGGGCCACGCCCTCATCCGCACCAGCTACATGGCCACGCACACGGACGAGCAGCTGGACCGGGTGCTCGACATCTTCGAGCAGATTGGCAAGAAGCTGGACGTCATCCCCCAGACGCGGCCGTCCTCGTACACCCCGGTGCAGATCGCCCGCCCGGGCACGCAGGTGCGCAACAACAAGGCCTCGGAGAAGTGGGCCGCGGCCAGCGCGGGTCAGAACGGCACCAACGGCTTCTCGCTGGATCAGCTCTCGCGCATGTCCTCGCGCGAGGTGGCCGGCAAGCTGTTCGACGCCGTGGAGTCGCTCACCTGGAAGGCCGCCAACCTCCAGCCGGACGACATCCGCAAGCTCGGCCAGGTGCCGATGAAGCTGTGGGAGAAGCGCGCGGACATCCCGGGCCTGCTGCTGGAGAAGGGCGCCAACCTCTTCATCCGCAACGGGCGCGAGGACCAGAACTAGCAGGAGAGGACACCCATGGCCGCCACCGCCGAGACGCAGACCCACGAGTCGAAGTTGCCGCCCCTCCCCGCCAACGTGCAGGTGACTCCCGTCCGCACCTCGGCGGATCGCACGGCCTTCATCCGCTTCCCGTACACCATCTACAAGGGCGACCCGAACTTCGTGCCGCACCTGGAGATGGAGCGCCGGGACTTCATGAACCCGAAGAAGCACCCCTTCTTCGAGTTCGGTGAGGTGGAGTTCTTCCTGGCCCGCCGCGAGGGCGAGGTGGTGGGCCGGATCGCGGCGGTGAACAACCCCCGCTACAACGAGTTCCAGGGCACCAACGTCGGCTTCTTCGGCCTCTTCGAGTGCGTGAATGACGCCGGCGTGGCCCGGGTGCTCTTCGAGGCGGCCGCCTCCTGGCTGCGCGCCAAGGGCTTCGCCTCCGTGATCGGCCCGATGAGCTACTCCACCAATGGCGAGGTGGGCATGCTCATCGACGGGTTCAACACCCCGCCGGCCATCATGACGACGTACAACCCCACCTGGTACCCCGCGCTCGTCGAGGCCAACGGCTTCACCAAGGCCAAGGATCTGTTCGCGTGGGAGCTGTCCTCCTCCACCCCGCCACCGGAGAAGGTGGCGCGCATCGCGGAGAAGATCCGCCAGCGCGAGGGGGTCACCGTGCGCCCGGTGAACCTGAAGGAGTTCGACGCCGAAGTGGCCCGGGTGAAGACGATGTACAACCAGGCCTGGGAGAAGAACTGGGGCTTCGTCCCGATGACGGAGCACGAGTTCGATCACCTGGCGCGCGATCTGAAGCAGATGGTGCGCCCGGAGCTCGTGCTGGTGGCCGAGGTGAAGGGCCAGCCCGTGGGCTTCTCGCTCACCCTGCCGGACGCCAACGAGGCCATCAAGGCGGCCAATGGCCGGCTCACCACGTTCGGCCTGCCCATCGGTCTGGCGAAGCTGCTGCTGGCCTCGCGCCGCATCCGCCGGCTGCGCCTCGTCCTGCTGGGCACCGTCGAGGGCTACCGGCGCCGCGGCCTGGACGCCATCCTCTACCTGGACACCCTGAACAAGGCGCGCGAGCTGGGCTACGAGGGCGGGGAGATCTCCTGGACGCTCGAGGACAACCACCTCGTCAACCGCGCCATCGAGTCCATGGGCGGCAAGCGCTCCAAGCTGTACCGCGTCTACGAGAAGCCGCTGTAGACGCGGTCCGGGGGAAGTCCGTCACTGCACGGACTTCTCGAGCTGCGCCTTCTTGGCCTTCAGGGTGGCCAGCAGGCCGTCGAAGCCCTTGTCGGCGATCAGCTTGCGGAACTGGCCCTGGTAGGTCTCCAGGAGCGACACGTCATCGGTGACGATGTCGTAGATGCGCCACTCGCCCTTCCCGGCCGTCTTGTAGAGCTTGTACTCGACGGGGAACTTGTCCCGGTTCACGTTCACCGTGGTGCCCACGGTGGCCTCGTTCCCCTCGACCGTCTCCTTGCCGTACTCCACCTGCGTCTTGCCCTGGCCGAGCGCCTTCTGGGCGTAGGAGGCGCGCAGCAGGCCCTCCATGGTGCTGGAGAAGTCCTTGCGCTGGGCGGCCGTCAGCTTGTCCCACTTGTCGCCGAGCGCGCGCTTGGACAGCTCACCAAAATCCACGAAGCGCTCTACCACCTTCGAGAGCTGATCCGCGGTGGCCCCCTTCGCGGAAGCGACCTTCTGGACGTCGGTATTGCCCGACTTCACGACATCGAGGGGACCTGGGGCGGCGGTGAGCAGCACGGCTGCGAGCAGGGAGGCGAACATATCGGTGTGACTCCGTATCGCTGAAAGTGAAAGTTGGGAGAGAGGACAGCCCGCGGCCCGGAGTTATTCACGGCTCCCGGGGCGTGGTGCCGGTGACCCGTGCCAGCTCCGCCTGGGCGACCTGGAAGTCGTGCCAGCTCTGCGCCCGGTCGGCCGACGACTGGGCGAGCGCCGTGAAGGATTCGATCAAATCCCTCGTGCCGCTGGTGCCGAGATCGAACGCCGCCATGGCCGCCGTGGCCCAGCGCCGCGCGTCCCGCTCCGCCTGGGTGAGCACCCTCGCCCGCTCCAGCGCCGCCACCAGGTCTCCGTGCGCCTTCGTCACCTCCAGGCGGATGGCCGCCTGCAACAGCCGCTGCTGCGCCTTCAGCTTGTCCAGCTCCGCCCGCGACTGATCCAGCTGCGACTGCTTCACCGGAATGTCGAAGGTGCCGCGCGCCACCAGCCCCACTCCCGCCTCGCGCTGGTTGTACGGATCGAAGGCGAAGGGATCCTTCTGCGTCGTCGCGCTCGAGGTGTACCGAAGCGTCAGGAAGCCCGCGAGCCCGATGTCCGGATAGAACATGCGCTCGCGGATGAACACCTCCTGCTCGCGCGCGACGACGCCCGCGGCGATGCCCACGAGCTCCGGCCGCTTCTGCTCCGCCGTCGCCAGCACTTCCTCCAGCGTCGGCGCCTTCACCTCCCCTTCCGGCTCCAGCTCCGCCTCGACCACCTGCACCGATTCCCCCGGCGGAGTGCCCGCCAGCAGACGGATGGCGGCCAGCGCGAGCTGCCGGCCCTGCTCGGCCTGGGCCCGGCGCGCCTCGAGCTGGTTGCGGAAGAAGCCGACCTTGTACAGGTCCATCTTCGACACCTGCTCGGACTTCTCGTCCATCATCTTCTGCAGCTGTTTCGCCGCGTCCTCCAGCCGCTTCGACGTCTCGTCGAGCTGCGCCAGCCCCGAGCGCGCCAGCTGGTAGCCGAAGAAGGCTTGTGCCGCCTGGAATCCCGCCTCGTCCTGCGCGCGCTCCTTCAGCGCCTTGCCGATGACCGGCCCCTGCTCCGCCGCCTTCTCCAGCGCCCGCAGTTTCCCGAACGTGTAGAGCGGCAGCACCGCGTTGGCCTCGATGAAGGCGGTGAACCCCATCCGGCCGAACCTCCAGTCGCCCTCGAGCGAGGCCTCCGTCGTCGGCGGCCCGCCCAGGCCGTCGTTGCGCGCCTCGGGGACCGGGCCTCCCACGCCCACCGTCGTCTCGAACTTGGGGAACCAGGCCCAGCGCGCCTGGCGCAGCAGCGCCTCCAGCCGGCGCAGCTCCGCCCGCGCCTCCTCCACCCTCGCGTCCTGCTTGCGCGCGCGCTGGACGAGCTGCTCCAGCGTGAGCGGCTCCGCCTTCGTCTTCCCGGGCGCCGAGGGCGGTCCCTGCTCCGGCACCGCCTCCTGGGCCGTCTCACCCACCTGGGGCGCCACGTCCGGGGCCTGGGGCGTCTCCAGGCCCCCGGCGGGAGCCTGCGGCGTGGCCTGGGGCGCCGCCTGCGAGGCCGGTGCCGCCGTGCCCGACGACGGGACCGAGGGCGTGGGCGTCGGAGCCGGTGCGATCTGCGCTCCCGCCAGCGTGGCCGCGAGCATCAACCCCACTCCCATGACACGTTGCGCTTCTCTGCGGTTCACCACTCGCCATCTCCCAGCGGCCCCACTCCCGGCGGGGCGTTTCGAGCGGCGCAGCATCCACCTTCGTGACGCTTCCGTCATCGGGATCATGCATCTCTCCGCCCGAGCGTTCGCGCCGCGACGAAGAATCGCATGATCTGCTTGGTCCTGGGCCCTCGCATGGGCAGAATCCGCGCCGCCAAGTCAAGGGGCGTCCCGCCCCCCCATCGAGGAGCCACATGGCTTATACCGATCGCGTCAAGCAGATCCTCTCGTGGTACCCGTCCGACACTCCGGGCACGCTGACCAACCTGGCCCGTCTGCTCAACACCGGCACGCTGGCCGGCACCGGCAAGCTGGTGATCCTCCCGGTGGATCAGGGCTTCGAGCACGGCCCGGCCCGTTCCTTCGCTCCCAACCCCGCCGGATATGATCCGGACTACCACATCCAGCTGGCCATCGAGACGGGCTGCAATGCCTACGCCGCCCCCCTGGGCTTCCTGGAGGCCGTGGCCGGCAAGTACCTGGGTGAGATCCCGCTGATCCTCAAGCTCAACAACTCGGACACCCTGGGCAAGCCCGAGCACCCCATGTCCGCGGTGACGGGCTCCGTGAAGGACGCGGTGCGCCTGGGTTGCTCGGCCATCGGCTTCACCATCTACCCGGGCTCCGGCGCCCGCAACGAGCAGTACGAGGCCCTGCGCGACCTGATCGCCGAGGCCAAGGACTACGGCCTCCCCACGGTCCTCTGGGCCTACCCGCGCGGTAGCATCTCCAAGGAAGGCGAGCAGGCCATCGACGTCATCTCCTACGCCGCGCAGATCAGCGCCCAGCTCGGCGCCCACATCATCAAGGTCAAGCCGCCCAAGGACTTCCTGGAGCAGCCCGAGGCCAAGAAGGTCTACGAGGCGCACAAGATCCCCACCAAGACCATGGAAGAGCGGATCCGCGATGTCGTGAAATCCGCCTTCAACGGAAAGCGCATCGTGATCTTCTCCGGTGGCGAGTCCAAGACCACCGAGGCCCTGCTCGAGGAGATCCGTCAGATCGCCGCCGGCGGCGGTTTCGGCTCGATCATGGGCCGCAATGCCTTCCAGCGCCCGCACGACGAGTCCGTGAAGCTGCTGAAGGACGTGATGAACATTTTCAAGAACGCTAAATAACCACACAAAACCACACGCTCGTGAACGGGGTTTCGGCGGCCGTTTTCCCTCGGGATCGGCCGCTTTTTCATTGCCGATGGAAAACGCGCAGGCGGGTCAAAATAAACATATGGGTATTAGATGACCCATTACGTCTTTTTCCCTCTGAGGCCCTTCCTTCCGTGCAGTGACGGCAGTATTTCTCTCTCTAAAAGCCATTTGCCCCTATAAAAATTTTCTGCTATTAAAATCATAAAGAATCAGCGATGGGGCTTGACCGACCCCCCCCAAGCCGCCCAGCCCCGGAGGTCCGCCATGCTGACGTTGGTTGCCGCAGTGCAGGATACGATGCCGACGCGCGGAGCCTCGGGTGCGCAGAACCCCGTCATGAAAGAGCGGAAGCCCTCACCGGCCGGGACTCCGGCGGCAGAACAGTCCTCGTCCCCTCTGGACTTCGTGTCCTGGGCGAAGACGGTGCAGTACCAGACGCAGGTGGTGCTGCATCAGATCCTCGAGCTCGAGGATGAGAGGCACCTGGACACGTCCTGGAACAAGGTGCTGGAGCAGGTGCGCAGCTACAGTCTGCGTCCCTCCAAACGCATCCGACCAGGCCTGGTGCTCGTGGGTTACGCCCTGGGGCGGGGCGACACGCGGGCTCCCTCGGGGTTGTGGCGGTTCGCGGCGGCCACGGAGCTTCTGCACACGTTCATGCTGATCCACGACGACGTGGCGGATCAGGCGGACACGCGGCGCGGGGGCGCCGCTCTGCACAAGATGCTCGGCGAGGGGCGGCTCGGCGAGAACCTGGCGATCGTGATCGGAGACCACCTCTACGGCCGTTCGCTGGAGGTGATGCTGGGCTGCAACCTGCCGGACGCGGACGTGGCCACGCGCTACTTCCTCAAGGTGTGCCGCTACACCGCGGCCGGGCAGTACATGGACATCCGGCTGCCGCACCAACCGCTGGCCGAGCTGTCCATCTACCACGCGCTGCGCGTGGCCTACCTGAAGACGGCGCTGTATGGCTTCACCGCGCCGCTCGTGTGCGGCGCCATGTTGGCGGGTTCCGATCCGGAGCTGATCAACAAGCTGGAGCGCTTTGGTCGCTACGTGGGAACCGCCTACCAGCTTCGTGATGACCTCCTCGGTCTCTACGGGCAGTCCTCCGTGGTGGGCAAGCCGACGGACTCGGACCTGGCGCAGGGCAAGCGCACCTTCCCGCTGCTGGCCGCCTACCTCCGCGCGACGCCCGAGGCCCGCCAGGAGCTGGAGACGCTGTGCATCCCCGGCCCCAAGGACGAGATGATGCTGCAGCGCGCCCGTGAGCTGGTGGAGCAGCACGGGGGCCGTTCCGCCACCGAGCGCCTCATCGAGCGCTCCACCAACGCCGCCGCGCGCATCCTCAACACCCTGCCCGAGGCCGGCGGCCTCAAGCAGATGCTGCGCGACCTGCTGCAGATGCTGATGATTCGCGAGGCCTAGCCGCTTCCGCGAGGCCCCTGGCGCCTCGAGAGCCCCGGGGGGGGTGGCTCAGGTATCCCCGACGCCTCGCGGCCCGAGTACGGCCCTCCTCCGTCGACGCCCAGGCGCTTCGCGGGCGGACTTGTGGTGCGCGCTTTCCTTCGAAAATGAAAAGGCCCGTCAGGTGTGAACCTGACGGGCCTTCTTCATTGTGGAGCTAACCGGGATCGAACCGGTGACCTCTTGAATGCCATTCAAGCGCTCTCCCAGCTGAGCTATAGCCCCATATTCACTTGTGACTTCGAGGGTGAAAGACGAGGCCCGTCAGCAATCCTGACGGGCCTCTTTTTTCGACTGTGGAGCTAACCGGGATCGAACCGGTGACCTCTTGAATGCCATTCAAGCGCTCTCCCAGCTGAGCTATAGCCCCGAAACCCTGCAACCACCTGGGGAGTGGCTGCCGTCCGTCAAAAGCGGCGCCCTTCTACAACGGCTTCTTGCGGGACGCTACTCCTGAATTCGTCGGCCCCGCTTTTTTTTCGTTCAGCCGCTGGGCCGCCTCCTCTCCTTCCTTGAGGAGATCGCCGATCTCCCGGGCATGGGCCTCGGCCTTCTTCTGCGCGTGCTCCACGGCCTTCAGGAAGGGACCAAAGCCCTCGGGCAGCTGCAGCTTGCCCTTCTGCACCTGCTTGAAGACCGACTCGCCCAGCTGGCGCAGCGCGCGATCCTTCTCCTTCTGGATGAAGTCGCTCTGTGTCTTCGCTCGAGCCAACTCGGCGTGCTTCTCCACCTGATCGCGGAGCTCGGCCATCTGGGACTGGGCGGACTGGAACGCCTCCTGGATCTGACGGAGGGTCTCGGACTGCTTCGGGTCGGCTGCCACCGGGTGCAACCTCTCGGAAAGAGGACTGCTTTCCTGCGTAGCGTGCGCCCGCGGGCACTGTCAACCCCGCCTACCCCTTGCGCAGCCGGGCGGCGAAGAATCCACCCCCGGGCACCCGGGGAGGCAGGGCCCGCAGGAAGGGGCCATCGCACAACAGCGCCGCCCGCTCGGCGCCGAAGAGAGGCGCCAGGGGCTCCACCGTGAAGCCGGGCACCTTCGCGAGGAAGTCCCGCACCACCGCGTCGTTCTCCTCGGGCAGCAGCGAGCACGTGGCGTACACCACCAGTGCTCCCGGCTTCACCTGCGGCGCCAGCTCCTCCAGCAGCCCCAGCTGCGTGTCGTGGAACTCCGCCACGGCCTTCGCCGACAGCTTCCACTTCTGATCCGGCTCCCGCGCCAGCGAGCCCGTTCCGCTGCACGGCGCGTCCACCAGCACCACGTCCGCCTGGTCCAGCGGCAGCGGATGGGGGAAGGACACGTGCCGCAGCGACAGCTCCCTCGCCCGCTCACGGGCCTGCGCCAGCCGCCGGCGCGAGCGGTCTCCCGCCACCACCCGGCCCTTCGCCCCCACCTCGTCCGCCAGCGCGAGCGTCTTTCCTCCCGCCCCCGCGCACATGTCCGCCACCGTCCGCCCCGACAGCGAGCCCTCCAGCGGACGGCATGCCTCGACGATGAGCTGGCTGCCCACGTCCTGCACCTGCAGCCGGCCCTCCTTCATCACCCGCGTCTCGAAGACGCGATGGCTCGCCTCGGCGATGCGCACCGCGTCCAGGGCCACCGCCACCGGCTCCGCCGCCACGCCCTCCTCGGCCAGCCGCGCCAGCACCTCGTCCCGGGTTCCCGTGGGCCTCGCGCGGAAGTGCAGCGTCGGCTCCTCGTCCAGCGCCGCCAGCATCGCCTCCAGCACCGGCTCCGGGTGCAGCTCGGCCAGCCTCAGCACCAGCCAGTTGGGAAAGGAGTAGCGCGTCGCCAGGCGCTCGGGGCCGGACTCGGGCACCGGCGGCTCCGCCAGCGGCGACTCCGCCACCTGGCGCAGCAGATCATCCTTGATGGTGCGCGGACGCATCGGGCCGGGCAGCTTCACCTCGGGGCCGATCCGCGCCCAGCCCTCGCCACAGAAGAGCCGACGCCAGAGCACGTAGCGCACCAGCGTCTGATCCTCCAGCAGGCCGATCTTGCTCGGGACATGCCCCAACGTGCGCGCCGCCAGGTCCAACAGCCGCTGGTGCCGGGACATCTCCCGCACCGCCAGGGCCGTGAAGCGCCGCTCCTGGCCGCCCAGGCTGCCCGCGTCCTTCAACGCGTTGGCCAGCGCCAGCTTCAACGGTTCGCCCTTCAACACCGACAGGTGCGCCTCCAGGGCCGCCGTCGCCGCACGTCGCGACGGTCGCCCCAGGCGCTCCTCATCCAGGAAGCTCGTGGGCCAGAGTGTGCTCAAAGCTCGAACGATCCGCGTCCCGCGCTACCCGCGGAACGCCAGCGAGACGGCCAGACATCCCTCGCGGGTCCGCACCTCGCGCGGTCCGGCCGACAGATAGAAGTATTGGTGCCGCTCCCGGCGCTCGCCCTCCACCTCGAGCGAGCCCTCCAGCACCATCATGCCCGCGCGGCCCCGGTGCAGCGGCCGGGGCAGGCTCGTCCCCGCCTCCATCCGCACCCACAACCGCCCGCCCGGCTCCTCGACCGCCTGGACACCGGCGGCCGCCTCCTTCCACGCCCCCTCCGGCGCCGCCTGCCCCACCAGCCGCTCCACCTCGCTCCTGAGCGAGAGGAAGCGCTCCACCAGCCCCAGCATGTCGTCGATCTGGAAGGGCTTGGCCACCACCGCGTCCGGCTCGTGGGGCCTCAGCACCCGCACCACCTCCTCGGCCGTCGCCGCGCTGACGATGGCCACCGGCTGCAGCCGCTGACGCGCCGCTTCCAGGATGATGCGCCCGCCCTCCCCCGTCTCACCGATGCGCAGATCCGTGACCACCAGCGAGAAGGTCTCCTCGCGCAGCGCCCCCAACGCCTGGGTCACGCTGCCCGCCTCCCGCACCGGGGCCTGCTCGGAGATGAGCTCGACCATCCCCTCGCGGAGACTGGCGTCATCCTCCACCAGCAGAACCTTCATTGGGTCCTCCCACCCGGCACTCCGGAGTCGTACTGCCCGCGGGAGCGCCCAGCGGGCGGGTACTCCCCGGATTGGCCCTCCCCGGACTCGAACCGGGACGCGGGGTCAGCCGCAGCGGATTTTGAGTCCGCCTCGTCTACCAATTTCGACAGAGGGCCCCTTGGGGTTGGAACAAGCAGACGTATACCGCGATGTCGTCCCGGACGCATCCGAAGATTGCGGTCACCCCCGACGATCGCTAAACGGGCGCCATGTACAACCTTCTCATCGCCCTGGGTGCGGGTCTCCTCGTCACCCTGGTGACCAAGTTCGCGGGCTTCAAGCTCTGGCAGGGCCTCATCCCGGGCACCCTCGTCCTCCTCGGCACGTACGTCTGGCTCGGCCGTCGCATCGGCAACAAGCTCCAGGAGCTCATGACCTCCGTCCAGAAGGAGCTCCAGGGGCAGCCCACCAGCCAGAAGGAAGCCCAGTCGCGTGTCGAGCGGGCCATCAAGATGCTCGAAGGTGGGCTCGTCTACGACAAGTGGCAGTTCCTCGTGGGCTCGGAGATCCACTCCCAGATCGGCATGCTGAAGTACATGTCCAAGGATCTGGACGGGGCCCAGGCGCACCTGTCCAAGGCCAGCCCGCGCAACTACATGGCCAAGGCCATGCAGGGCGCCCTCTTCTTCCAGCGCAAGGACTTCGCCGCCATGAAGAAGTCCTTCGAGACCGCCGTCGTCTCCGGCAAGAAGGAGCCGTTGATGTGGGCCGTCTACGCCTGGTGCCTCGTGCAGAACAAGGAGAAGGACGAGGCCCTCAAGGTGCTGGGACGCGGCGTGGAGGCCAACCCCTCCGACGAGAAGCTCAAGAGCAGCCTCTCCGCCCTCCAGAATGACAAGAAGCTGAAGATGAAGCCCTACGAGCCCATGTGGTGGCAGTTCGGCCTCGAGCCACCCCCCACCCAGGTGCTCGGCGGTGGCGGTGGCAGGCGCTTTCAGTTCAGCCCCCGACGCTGATCCACACCTCCCGGGAATTCCTACTGGTGTGATACCCGGGAACGCTGCAACTCTTGCCAAGTGGGAGCGCCTCCTCCAAGGCGTTGGGAACTGCAAGTCCCTGGAATCACATCCGCCTCTCCGGACTTGAAGAGGGGCACGACGCTTGCTCCTCGGGTCGGCCACGCCAACCCGCCAGAGCGGGTCGGTGTGATGAGACATCGGACTTGGCAGCCGGGGGTCTCGGGTGAAGGAGGAGGAGGACGTGGGGTGCTCCCCGTGGGCGGCGGCGACGGACGGGCGGGAGGGAGATCCCTCCGGGCGTGGCACCCGAGACTTTCGGCCTGCCATTGAGAGGCAGGCGCGGGAAGTGGAGCGGACCATGGAACGGCACGACCGCCGCGGGGACAGGGCCCTGATCCTGGTCGTGGAAGATGACGCGGGCACGCGCGACAGCCTGGTGGAGCTGCTCGCCGCCAGGTTCGACGTGCTGGGCGCGAGCGACGGCCAGTCGGGCCTCGTGCTCGCCCGGGAACGCCAGCCAGATCTGGTGCTCCTGGATCGCTTCCTCGATCGCGAAGACGGGTTGACGATTCTCGAGTCGCTGCAGCACGACAAGGCGACCGAGTCCGTGCCCGTCATCTTCCTCACCGGAGATTCGGACGAGGCCACGCTGGAGCGGTGTCTGGAGATGGGGGCGGTGGACTTCGTCCACAAGCCGGCGAGCGGCCGCGAGCTGATGGCCCGCATCGACCGGGCGCTGCGCCAGAGCGAGCAGCAGCAGCGCCTGCAGGTGCTCGCCCAGACGGATGCGCTCACGGGCCTGGCCAACTTCCGCGCCCTGTCCATCCGGCTCGACGAGGAGTTCAAGCGCTCCAACCGCTACCAGTACCCGATGTCCGTGGTGGTCATCGACCTGGACCACCTCAAGGCCATCAACGACGGCATGGGGCATGACGTGGGCAACCGGGCAATCCTCGCCCTGGCGAGCCACCTGCGCACCAACCTGCGCGAGGTGGACTTCGCGGCCCGCTTCGGGGGCGACGAGTTCGTCGCGCTGCTGCCCCACCAGACGGCGACCGAGGCGGCGGTCTTCGCCGAGCGGATCCGCGCCGGACTGCGCACCGTGAAGGTGACGCGAAGCGACGGGCGGCCGGCGCCCTTCGGCCTGAGCGTCAGCGTGGGGATCGCCGACCACTCGACCGCCAACCCGCGGGAGAGCACGGAGTCCCTGTTGAGGGCCGCCGATGCCGCCCTCTACGAGGCCAAGCGCGAGGGGCGCGATCGCGTGGTGGTGTACGGGGCGCAAGAGATGCCTCCCCCCAAGGCACAGCGGCACTGACAGACACCCATACCCCCAGAGGACCGGATGGAAGGCGGAGCGAGGGCGCGGATGAACGGGAGCAGGCTGGCGAGCGGGTCGAGGGTGGCCATCATCGGAGGCGGCATCGCCGGAGCGGGGCTGGCCGCCTCGCTGCTCTTCAACGGCAGGGCCCGGGGCTGCACGCTGGACGTCCGGGTGTACGAGGGCGGCGATCCGGGCACCATCGCCCCTCCCGCCGTGCTGACGCCCGAGTGCCGCTCGCGCCTGGCCGCGCTCGGCTGCCGGGTGCCGCCCGAGTGGCGCGCGCACGAGCTGCGCGGCGTGGAGATCCTCTCCCACGGTCAGCGCGAGGTGCTGCCGTGCGCCCCGGGTGGCCTGTGGGTGGTGGACGGGTGGCCGCAGGGCCATGGCGGACTGGCGCTGGTGCGCGAGGTGCTCGCCGGCGCGGCCACGGCCCAGGGTGCTCGCTTCGTGGAGCGGCACGTGGAGCGCGTGGAGAACCAGCCCTCGGCGCCGGATGCGCCCGCCGCGGTGCGCAAGAGCGGCCCGCTCGTGGTGCGCGCCCAGGGCAGTGGAGATCGCTTCCACGCGGTGGTGCTGGCCACGGGGGCCGGTCCGTCCCTGGGCGATGCCTTCTTCCCGGGCTTCCAGCCCGCTCCCACCGTGGCCGCGGTGCAGGCCCGGTTGCGCCACGCCTCTCCGCGCCTCACCGTGACGCCGCTGGCCCGGCTGTGGCTCTCCCCTCTGCCCACCGTGGACGGACTGTTGCTACTGCCCGGTGCGCACTCGGTCTACGCGCTCGCCTTCGGGCCCGCGGTGACGCCCGCGGACCTGTGCCAGGTGTTGATGATGGCGGCCCGTGACGGGCTGGTCGAGGAAGGTTTCGAGCTCGCCGCGCTGGAGACGACACGGCTGCCGTACGGGCCGGGACGCACGATCGTGGCGCCTGGGCAGCTCGCGGTGGGCGCGGCCGCCTTCGGCCACCCGCTGCAGCTGGGCTTGTCGGAGACGCTGGCCTCGTGCAGCCGCGCGGCGGTGGCCCTGCTGGACGCGGGCCTGGAGGCTCCGGCCCTGGAGCGCCGTTATGTGCGCGAGGGCCTTGGCGAGCTGCTCGATGACTCGGCGGCCGGGGCTCGCGCCGTCAACTGGCTGCGCCGGGCCGGAGGGCGGGCGCCCCAGGCCTTCCTGAAGGCGCGCAACCGCGGCTCGTCCGGTGGCATGGGCGCCGGGGGCATCCTGGGGCTCGCCTCCCCTACTCCTCAGGCCCTGCTGAGCGCCGCCCGGTGGGCCGGCATCCGCGAGACGATGGCCTCCTGGGTGCGCACGACGGTGGAGCCCCTGCCGGCGACCATCCCTGCCCTGGAGCCGGATCTCTACTACATCGTGGACGACGATCCGGATCAGCGCGAGGCGATGACACAGCTGCTGGAGTCCACGGGTGCACGGGTGGTGGCCTTCGCTGACGAGCTGGCCCTGTTCTGCGCGGTGGCGCGCCGGCCTCCCACGGCGATCCTCCTGGACGTGGTGCTGCACTGGGTGGACGGACTGCGGCTGTGCGAGGGCCTCAAGCAGCACCCGCTCACGCGCGACACCCGCGTGGTGGTGATGAGCGGATTGAACCGGCCGCACGTGCGCCAGCGCGCGCTCGACGCGGGTGCCGAGGCCTTCCTCCCCAAGCCCGTGGACCCCGAGCGGTTGCTGCGCCAGCTCATGGGCCAGCTCCCCACCAGCACGTCCGTGGCCCAGCACCGGCCCGAGTCGGAGAGCAGCGTGGCCGATGAGACGGGACGCTACGCCTCCTGACCCGGGCGCCGGGCCTCGAGGCCGTAGTAGGACATGAGGATCCGCTCGAAGACGCGCGAGGGCAGGAACGCCTTGGTGGACGCGAGCAGGCGCTGAGAGACGTGGCCCACCGTGTAGCGCACCGCCAGCGGCTCGCGCTCCATCAGCTCCAGCACCCGCCGGGCCACGAGCTCGACGGGGGCTCCGGCCCGCTCCTCCTTCTCGATGATCCGGAGCGCGGCCTCGAAGACGTTCCAGTACACGGAGCCCGAATCACAGCCCCGGGCCCGCACGCGGTTGTCGGTGATGGGCGTGCACACGTCGCCGGGTTGCAACAGGGTGACCCGGACGCCGAACGGAGCCACCTCCTGGCGCAGGCTCTCCGTCAGCCCTTCCAGCGCGAACTTGCTCGCGCTGTACAAGCCCTGGAACGGCAGGCCCACGACGCCACCCAGCGAGCTCACGTTGACGATGAGGCCCGAGCCGCGCGCCCGCATGGACGGCAACACCGCCTTGCACACGCGCAGGACACCGAAGAAGTTGGTGTCGAGCTGACGCCGCGCCTCCTCGAGCGACGTGTCCTCGACCGGTCCGGCCAGGGCGTAGCCGGCGTTGTTCACGACGACATCGACGCGGCCCCGTTCCTGGAGCACGGCGTCCACCGCCTTCTGGACCGAGTCGTCCTCGGTGACATCCATCGCCAGCATCCGGTGGCGCGTCGGAGCGGGAGGCGGCTTGCGGCTCGTGCCGTAGACGGTGTGGCCCCGCTCGCTCAGCAGCTCCGCGCAGGCCCGGCCGATGCCCGACGAGGCTCCAGTGACGAGGACGACCCTTCCTTCGGCTTCGCTCATGTTCCCCCTCCGTTCAAGAGTGCGTCATACGGGGGCTCCACGAAGACCGCCCCCGACTCCTTACGGAACCACGTGAGCTGCCGCTTGGCGTAGCGGCGCGTCTCCTGGGCCGCCTGCTCGATGGCCTCTTCCACCGAGAGACTCCCGTCCACCACCGCCTTCGCCTGCACGTAGCCCACGCTGCGCATCGGCGCGGCCTCGGCCCAACCCCGGGCGATCAGCTCCCGCACCTCGTCCACCAGCCCGCGCTGGAACATGGCGGCCGTGCGCGCGTCGATCACCCGGTACAGCTCCTCGCGCGGCGGCGAGAGCACGTACATCCGGAAGGGATACCGGTCCTCGGTGAAGGCATGCTCCCGGCGGAACTCGGAGGCTGGCTTCCCCGTCTGCTTGTGGATCTCCAGCGCCCGGATGGTGCGCACCAGATCCTGCGGCGGCAGCTTCGCGGCGGTCTCCGGATCCACCTCGGCCAGCTTGCGGTGCACGGCCTCACGGCCCTCGGCGGCGGCGAGCGCCTCCAGCTCGGCGCGCAGCTCGGGATCCGCTCCCGGTGCCTCCACCAGCCCGTGCAGCAGGATGCGCAGGTACATCCCCGTCCCGCCCACCACGAAGACGGGCTTGCCCCGGGAGGTGATGTCCGCGATGGCCTCGTCGGCGCGACGCTGATACTCGGCCGCGGAGAAGGGCTCGAGCGGCTCCACCACGGAGATGAGGTGGTGCGGCACCGTGGCCAGCTCCTCCGCCGAGGGCTTCGCCGTACCGATGTCGAAGTGCCGGTACACCTGCTGCGAGTCCGCGCTGACGATCTCCCCACCGTGTCGGCGGGCGAGCTCGATGGCGATCGCTGTCTTTCCCGATGCGGTGGGTCCGGCGATGACGGTGAGGAAGGGCTTCATCGGCGCTCCACCCCCGCTCGTATCACGTCCACGCCGAACCCCGGGGGCCGCATCTGCCCTGTTCCGAGCCTGCTCTCGAAGTCGCACGAGAAACTCCCTACCTCGGGCGTCCAGGGACTTGGCTCACCGGTCTGGTAGCGTCCGGCACTGCTCTGGAGGTGGGCTGAATGCAAGACGGAAGCGATGAATCACGTGAGCGATCCTGGCAGGACCTGTCTCCCGGAACGGAGGTGGCGGGCTTCATCATCGAGGGGAAGCTCGCCTCCGGCAGCTTCGGCACCGTCTATCGCGCCAGGCGGCTCGAGCACCCCTTCGCCATCAAGCTGGTCCCCATGGACCCGCGAGGGGACCGGGAGGTGGACACCCTGCGCCGGGTGTGGCGTCACCCGAACGTGGTGGAATTCCACGGCTATGGCTTCTGGCCGGACGAGGAGCCTCGCTTCCTGGTCCTGGCCCTGGAGCTCATCGAGGGGGAGCCCCTGGACGTGTGGGCCCAGGGGAAGAACCCGTCCGCGCTCGAGCTGGTGACCCAGGTGCTGCTGCCGCTCGCGCGCACCCTGGCGGACGTGCATGAAACCGGAGTGGTGCACCGGGACATCAAGGAAGCCAACATCCTCATGCGCGAGGCGGATGGGCAACCGGTGCTGGTGGACTTCGGCGCGGCCGGATACGAGGGCGCGCCGCGCCTGACGATGCGGCTCCCTCCGGGGACGGCCGAGTACCGCAGCCCCGACGTGGTGCGCTTCGCACGGGCGTGGGAGGGGGAGCACTACCCGGCCGGGCCGGCAGACGACCTGTGGGCCCTGGGCGTCACGCTCTACTGCCTGCTGACGCGCGAGCTCCCTTTCGGGGACCGGAGCCGTCCGGATCTGATGCTCGCCATCCTCCAGGAGAACCCGGTCCCTCCGCACGAGCGCAACCCGCGCGTTCCCCTGGCGCTGAGCCGGCTGTGCCTGCGCATGTTGGAGAAGGCCCCCGAGGCCCGGTACGTGGACGCCACGGCACTCGAGCGCGCGCTGGTGGAGCTCCTGGCCCTGGCGGATGCCGCCTGGAGCGTGCCGCTCTTCGCCGGTGACGGACGCCCCGGGAAACGAGCCACGGCCGCACCCGCGCGCCGGACCTCCAGGCCGAGATGGATCGCGGGGCTCGTCCTCACCACGGTCCTGGTGGCGACCAGCGTGCTCTCCTGGCACACCGTCCAACGTTCCACGTCTCCTCCCCCCCTCCCTCCGCACCAGGCCATTCCTCGCCAGGAAATAGCGCTCCCCGAGGTGACGGGAGAAGTTGTGCACGGCGCGGAACCGCGGAAGTCACCTACCCCCGCGCCCGTCGCCAGCGCGACGACCAGCGAGGAACCCGAAATGAAGAAGAACCGCATCCTGACCACCGCCCTGATCTGCGTGGGTACCGCCTGCGCGAGTGGCCCGCCGCTCCGTCCCCCTGCCCCGACCACGTGCCCGCCCGGCTCGGCCGAGACGTTCAAGCGATTCGATATCCGCTTCGGAGAAGTGCACGGCGCGCTGTTCCCTCCCTTCGATAAACCCATGGTCATGTCCGCGAAGCCGGGCCCTGTCTCCGCGATGAACATCGGGCCCTGGGGAGGGATACCGGACGGAACGATATTCTCCGGGGAGCTCTTCGTCGGGAAGGAGCGGGTCTACGCCCGATTCACCGAGGCGCGTCTCGCCAGCGGAGAGGTCGTGCCGATCTGCCTGGAGGTGTACGAGAACGGCGTTCTGGGCGTATTGCCCATGGAAGGCGGTACGGCCAGGAATCCCAACATCAGCCCCAGCGTCACCGTCGTGGCGTCATACACATTCAACTAGGCCAGGAGACCGCGCTCCGTGCTCCCTCCCTGCTCCATCTCCATCCTGGCTCTGGTATTGCTTCGAAGCGCACCCGTTGTGCAACCGGCCCCTGCTGCTCCGAGTTGCCAGAGCGTGCAGCGCATCGAACTGTCACTGACAGCTGGCACATACGAGATCTGTGTCAGCCCGGGTCTGCTGACGGGTTTCGTCTTCGACGTCCCCGTCGTCGTGGATCTGCAAGACGAGGTGCGCTTCATGGAGGTGACGCGCAGCCGCACCAGCATCAGCATCATCCCCCCGGTGGATATGACACCTGGGGAACGGCTCCGGCTGACGGCTGTGTTCGGAGACGGGAGCGTCCAGGGTCGAGTCACCTTCATCCTGGTGGCTCACTCGGGACAGGCGGCGCACCAGGTGGAGGTGTACCGCGACAAGCGGACCCGCGAGTCATTCCAGCATGAGATGGAGCAGGAACGCGCCAGGAACGAGCAACTGCGGAACGAGTTCGAGCGGCTCCAGCATCGATTCGAGCAGTTGAGTATCGAGTGTGGAGATCCGGGGGGGATGCGGAGGCTCATCGCCAGCAGGGCGATGGGCAAGGATGGCATCCGCGCCCAGGACTTCAGAAAGGAACTCATCGGATACACGGAGGGCATGCTCTCGGTGTTCAGGGGCACCAGCTATCGCTCCACCTACCGGGTGGCGGTGGAGGTATGGCTGCGCAACGACAGTCCGGAACCCTGGACGGCAGCTGACGCGGCGCTGGTGGATGCCACGGGGGCGAAGTTGCCGGGCATACGGCTCTGGCAGGAGGGTGCCATCCCACCGAAGGAGCGGCGTCTGGTGGTGGTGGAGGCGGACGCCGGAAGTGGAGAGCCTGTCGGAGACATCACCGTGATGCTTCGGGAGGACGGACCCCGCTCGATCAGCATCCCGAAGGTGGCGATTCCGCGATGAGTTTCTCAGGCAGGCTTGCGCGGTGCATTGCGGTGGCAACAGACTGGCAGCCATGACGCCGACACCCACCCCGGCCGTTGTTTCGGGAAGCGACTGAGGCGGCTGGCAATGCGGCGCCAGCTCCTCGAATGGATCCATGCCCGGGCGCACAGGTGGACGGCGCTGCTTCTGGGGGCCGCGCTGCTGACGAGCGGTTGCGTCACGCTGGCGCCGCAACCCGGCAGGAGAAACTCCGAGGGCCCGCGCGCCTTCTCCACGTTGCGAGCGCCGGGGCTCGGGCTGGGCCTGGACGCCGCCCTGGCGAGCACGGGCGAGACGCCCCCTGCCACCCAAGCCCCACCCTCCTGCGGAGGTGAGGCCGTGCCTCCAGGCTGGCCCGATTTCTCCTCCGGCGACAGGGAGGCACTCCTTGCCCCCTTCCTCACATGCACCTCGCCCGCGGAATTCCTCGCGCTGCAGGAGCACGTGGACATGCCCCGCCTGGTGGGGGCGTTGGACGGCTGGCAGGCCGTGCGACTCGGTGCCCAGGGTACACTGCGCGAGGATGCCGCCAGCCTCCTCAACCGCAAGCGCACCTCCTTCCTCGTGGAGGCCACCGAGCATCATGGAACCCTCAGGGCCGAGGTGCTCGCCCTCTTCATCGTCAACTCGGCCCATGATGACGACTTGAGGGAGATTGTCTCCCTCCTGGCCCAAGACAAGCGGCTGGCGGAGACTCTCGAGTTCCTGCCCGCATTCCAGACGGCACTGGAGAAGCGGGGCCTGAAACCCACGGCCCGTCCGGACCGGGGCTTTGAAATGAGCGACGTGGGCCGAGGCCTTGCTCGAGCTGGCAGAGACGCCCTCTCCAGCTCACCCATGAGCGGTGACGGGGCAGCCTTCGCCTTCTCCACCATACGAGGCCAACTGCCGCCGGAGTACCAGGAGGCCCTCGACGAGGCGGAGAAGAAGTGGGCGGAGCAGCATTTCTCGGCAGGCAACGTGGTGCTGGGCGGCTTCGACCACCTCACCTTCGGCGTGCCGCTGGGCTTCTACGGCCTGCTGGCCGGGACGGGCCATGGGGCGTACTCGCTGACGCAGGGCAAGTACGAGCAGGCCACGCGCGAGCTGGCGCCAGCGGCACTGCTGGTAGCCATCTACGCAGGCGGAAAGGGCATGCGCTACCTCACCGAGGCCCGAGGCGCACCGGTCCTCACCGGCCTCGAGGCAATGGAGCTGCGCCTACGGGCCCTCAAGGAGACAGCGTGGCGGTTGGAAGGGCTGTTGGGCGTGAACGGCATGCGGGAGCTGGCCCGGTATCTACAAGCCAGCCGAGAGGCGGGCCGTTTCGTCTCCTTGGGCGGAGCGGACGCCGCGCTGGCCCTATACGAGGCGCGGGGGGATGTGACCAAGGCACGGCCGCTGATGTCCAGGGCCAGGCCCGGGGCCACAGGCTCCTCCGCGGGGAGGAGAGGACCCTCTTCCAAGGAGGCTCATGGTGTGGAGCGCCCTGGCAGCCTGGCCTCGCTGGTGGACAAGGAGGCGGGCCTCACGCCCGAGGTGGTGGAAGCAAAACTCTCGGCGGTGGAGTTCGAGTCCACGGGCCCGCGCCTGCCCAAGGACGTGGGTGTGCTGGAGAAGCAGCGTCCCTCCCTCGACGCTCCGCCGCCCGAGGCCCGAGGTAATCCACGCTGGCGCGAGTACGTCGAATACTACGAGAAGCGCCTCCACGAGGTGATGGAGGGCAAGGCCGCCAAGGGTCCCCTGCCATGGGAGGCCTACGAGCAGATGCGGGGGTGGTTCGCCCGGGGGTTGGCCTTCGAGCGCATCATGGTGAAACTGCTGGAGGCCGACGCACAGTTGCCTCGGGCAGAGCGCCGCTTTCTCGGGGACTTCGACAAGCCCCGCATCGAGACGAATGTGGGCGTGAGGAAGGAGGACCCCGGCCTGCGCTATGCGGATGTGCTCGTCATCGAGGAGAGCGAGCGCGCCGGACAGCCTCGGCGCGTGGAGACATTCAGCTTCAAGAGCCGCGATCTCTCGGGAGTGAAAGGTCCAGCCCTGGATGCGCAGATGATTGCGGATGCGAGGGAAGCTCTGCGGAAATACGGTGAGACGCTGGACATCCGTCGCGACTCCCTCCAGCCGCTTCTCCGCGGGGGCAGCAAGGTACGGGTCCCAAGGGTTCGTCTCGTCTACGAGGGCGGCCCCCTGATGCCCAAGGAAGTAAAAGAACTGAAGAGGGCCGTGGCCGCAGTCGAGGAAGAAGTTCCGGGAGTGGAGGTGCTGTTCCAATGAAGGTGCTGGAGTTTCACGACATGAAGGCGGAGGACAGTCTCCTGCTCACCTTCGATGGGGCCTTCGACATGCGGGCGGCACTGGAGAGCGAACTCGGTCCCCTGTTTCAAGCGCTCGAGGAGTACGCGGGCGAGTGGATGCCGGACGTCGTCGAAGGCAAGCGGCAACGTCCATACGCCCGCGCCGCCATCTGGAAGGCGCTGGAGGAGAAGCACGGCGAACGCGTCACGACCATCGGGCTCTACCGGACGAAGTGGCCCGGTCTACGCATGACGCTGAGGCTCTATTTCTCGACCACCCCTCCCAGACTGGACATCTTGCTCGAGGTGCGGCCGCTCTCCTTCTTCACGGAGGCCGAGCGCTGTATCCCATTCGTGGAGATGGTGCGCGCGTGGGCCTCTCACTACCCGGTCTCCCATGCCTCGGCCCACAGTCTGGCTGACGATCAGTTGTCGGGCGCTCCCGACTTCGGTCGCGATGACAGGACCTCGCGAAGGGACGGGTTCGACAAGATTTATGAGGTGTCCTGGCTCAACGTCTTCGGCCCGAAGCTGGTGGAGACGGTGGGCCGCCAGCGCATGCTGTCCACGCCGGCCCACCGGGTGGAGGGGTTGGCCAACGGCTCCGTCCTCCTGGTGGCGTGGCCCACCGCCGCGGACTTCGCCCGCGAGGAAGCGCGCGTTGCCCAGGCCCGGGCACATGTCCACCTCCGGCCAGACCTGGACTACGGCTCCGTGCTTCGTACCTTGCGCGAGCGCAGCGCGACGCTCGCCCCCGTAGAGCCCTGCTTCCACCCAGACGTGGTCCCGCTTCTCTCTCGCGTCGTGGACAGCGTCGCCATTCATGAGCGCCAGCGAAAGATCGGCGAGCTCAACTCGTACAAACCGCCGGATCCAGAGGAATGGCGCTCCGCCGACTCCGCCCTCCCCTCAGACGTAGAGGACCCGGAGCGAGCCCTCGAGCATTACGGCTACCTCGCCGAGCGCCTCGTGGCCCTGCTGCACACGAAGGTGACCTCCGTGCTCAAGGGGACACCCGAGTCACTCACGGATGTGGACTACCAGTTCTGGCACGAGGAGTTCCCGAGGATATTCGAGCGGCAGCACATCGACGCGCACGCGGTGCCCGCCATTGGCGGCTACCTGGGCGAGGTTCTGGTGCGGAACCTGGGAGGGCAGTGGATACCGCGCAAGAAGCTAGAGGAAGCCCAGGTGCTCGTCGGCAACCGCGTGTGGTTTCCTTTTGCCCGGGCCCACCACTACATGCGGTCGTGCCAGTCTCTCCTGGATTCTTCCCTCACGCAGCTCTACCGCGCGGCCGAGCGCCACCGGGGCTGAAACCAATGCGGTGTCAGAGCTTCGCCCCCTCCAGCCTCGCGCGCACAACCTCCGCCGCGGACGCATCCCGTGCGAAGACGAGCCGGGCCGTCTCCACGCCTCCGAGCAGACGGCTCGCCGCGCCCATCAGGTGGCGACGTCCAGCGGCGGAGGCCTCGGACAGGAGCGCGTTGAGCAGCAACACCCGGGCAATCTCTCCGGCGCCCACCGGCTCCCAGCGCGAGGCCGTGTCCCAACCCAATGTCCCCACGACGCACAGCGCGGCCTCGCGGGGAACCCCCACGTTCCACGGCGTCCCCGCCGCACGCCAACCCCTCGCCTCGGGCCATACCGCCACCAGCTCGTCCGTCAGCACCGTGCCTCCGGCCCCCGCCCAGAGCGCTCCCAGGGTGCTCTTCCCCGCCCCGGATGGGCCCGTCCAGAGCGCCGCGCGCCCGAGGTGCTCCACCGCCACCCCGTGCACCAACAGGCCCCCGCGCCTCGCCAGCTCGCCCGCGAGCATCACCTTCAACACCGTGTCCACCGGAAAGCGGCCCTCGCCCGTCACCGTGGCGCTCCGGCCCTCGGGCGCGATGTCCGCGACGTAGTCCTCCCCTTCCACCCGCAGGCCACCTCCGGAGACCGGCCGGGGCTCGGGCAGGCAACGCACGTCGGGCGCGGGCCTCGGAGCCTCCGGGCGCAGCACCCGCACGTGCGCCCGAGCCGGCTCGCAGGTACGGAACGCCGCGAAGGCCCGCAGGAGCAGCTCCTCCAGCGATGGCTCCTCCGACTCGACGGACACCGTCCATCCCGCCAACGCGAGTGTCACCCCGGACAACGGAGGAACCTCACGGGACGTCCTCGCACGCACCCGGCTCACAGGCGTAGTCCTTGTTGGACACCTGCGCGAGCGCGACGAAGGGCTGCTCCCAGAGCACCGCGGGCGGCTCATAGACGCGCGCACGCACGGCCGGCACCGGCTCGGACGAGGCCAACGCGGGCGGGGTTCCTTCAGGCGTGGGGGTGCGATCGCGCGTCATCGAGGGCTCAGGGGAACGGCACCGGGAAGGCGCAGATGCGGCCGTCCTGTGTGCCCACGTGGAGGCGCGACACGGTGCTGTCCACCGTGGGCGTGCCGACGGCCAGCGCACCGGGCAGGGAGACCTGCTTGCCGTCCACGCCGGTGGTGTAGTCCAGCTCGTGCACCTTCTCGTCCTTGCCTCCGACGTAGAGGCGCTGCACGCCTCCGCTCGTGAACGAGAAGGTGCCGGACGGGCTCGGGATGGGCGTGGACCAGACCCGGGTCACCGAGGTGGCGCCCGTGGCGTCGGTGGTGACGCTCCAGCGCTCCACGCGGCCCAGCGCGTCGGTGGCGCCGAGGATGCTCACGACGAAGCCGCCACCCACCGGCCGGGCGTACTGGGAGAACGCGGGCACCGAGGCCGACGGCCGGGAGGCCACCGACGCGCTCCAGGCGACCGTCATCGCCGTCATGTCGATGCCGTACACCTTGCCGTCGCTGTTCGTCACGAGCGCCAGGTTCGTGCCATACCGGATGATGCCGAAGTCGATGTCCCCGAGGGACAGCCGGGCCAGCTCCGTCCCCGTGAGGCTGTCGAGCACGCGCAGCGAGGCCAGCGAGCCCCCGTTGGAGCGAGCGCCCATGTACAGACGGTTGGTCGTGTAATCGATCAGCATGCCCCCGCTCACCATGCCGAGATCGCCCGGGGAGTACGTCCACACGGGGGCGCCGGTGGCGGCCTCGAGCGCCACCACCTGGTTGGTGGTGCCAGTGCTCAGCCGGGTGGCGAAGAAGGCGAGATCCTTCCCGGGGAAGGCATCCTTGTAGGCCTGATTGGTGCTGCCGGTGTTGAAGAGCTGCACCACCGGGAAGGACTGGATGGTGCCGAGCGAGGAGGTGCTCCGCCAGAGGAGCTCGCCGGTCTCGGTGCGGATGGCGTAGGTGAAGCCCGCCTGGTCTCCGGTGAGGATGTACTGCCCGGGCCGGTTGTAGAGCGGGACGATGGGGAAGCGGCTCTGCACGGAGCCCTGGAGCCGCACCGGACGCCAGCGCTCGGAGCCATCGGCCACGGGCGTGGAGGTGTTCGTCAGGTTGGCCGTCACGCTGCCCGAGGTGTTGGCGGTGAAGATGCCCACGCCCAGCTCGGTGATGGGCTGCTGCAGGGTGGAGAAGCCCACGCTGTAGCACCACAGGGGCTGACCGGTTCCACGGCTGGTGGGGACGGACTTCAGCCCGAGCGACTGCGGCGCGTTGCCGGGCGAGTACCGGTACAGCGGGTCATGGTTGTAGACGCGGTAGAAGTACACGGTGCCGTCGGTGACGCCGGTATCCGCGTAGGTGGAGGCCACGCTCAGCTCGTCCGAGTACACCACCGTGGCGTTGCCGAGCGTCTCCCCCACCGCGTACCGGCGGCCGGGCTCGGGGGCGGTGTTGGGGGCGAGGCCCTCGGCGCGCAGCACGAGCACCCCGTCATGCTCGGACGGGTTGGTCCACAGCAGCGTGTTGCGGCCAGGTCCGGCGAGCGCCACCAGCGAGTCGACCTCGGGCATCATCCGGTTGACGAAGAGCGAGACCGGCGCGTCCACGCGCAGGGTGTTGGAGGTGGAGCCGCTCACCTGGGTCAGCTCCAACTGGTGGGTGAGGGCCGTGTCGCTGGAGACGGTGCCGAAGGACGCGTAGTCGATCGAGAAGGTCTTCTGCGTGCCCGGAGTGATGCCGGGCTGCCCGGAGAGGGCCGTCCACGTGTAGCCCTTGTTGGTGGCGGACTGGGTCCAACCGCTGGTGTCGCTGGCGAAGGGCGCGGACGGGGAGACGGTGAAGAAGGTCGCGTCCGGCGTGAGCAGCCTCACGCTCCGGATCTCCACCGTGCCGCCGTTGTAGATCGTGTACTGGAGCGTCCGGTTCCTCGCCCCGGAGATGACGGAGGACGGAGCGATGGAGAGTCGGTGCTCCACGATGCGGCCCTGAGCGGAGAGTGCCGTGCCCGTGGAGATGGGCGCGCCGTCGCGCGTGGCGTCCGCCTGGCCGCCGAACTGGAATGTGGAGCCAATGGGCCCGTTCATCTGGTACTTCCAGAGGAAGGAGACGGACGAGCCCGGTCCGAGCGACGCGGCGCTCGCGGGCATGGGGCTGCTCAGCAGGGAGGGCACCGCCGTCCCCGTGAAGGTGGGCGCGCTGGGGACGACGTTCCGGTAGGTGCTCGTGGACGGGTTGGACACCACGAGCCGCACCGTCACCGTGTCGCCCGGGGCGATGCTGGAGGGCAGGACCTCGAGGAGCGCCGGAAAGCTGCTGACGATCACCTGGAGCGAGGAGGTCGTCGCGGTGCTCACCGTGCCGTTGCCCGCCGAGGCCTGGAAGACAGCGGTCCCCTCCCCCGTGGACTGGAGCTTGCCGGTGAAGGCCCCGGTGGCACCGGGCGCGAGCGACAGCGAGGCCGGAGAGAAGGCCACCGTCTGGTTGAAGGACGCACCGCCCACCACCCCCGGGCCGCTCAGGGTGATGTTGCCCTGGGTCGCCAGGGAGCGATTCACCACCTGGAGCTGCACGGAGACAACGCCCCCGAGCTGGAGGGTGCGCGGCAGCACCGTGAGGGACGCGGACAGGCCCGCGCGCTTCCAGCTCGCCGTGCTCGGGTCTCCGTTGAACGTGGTGCCGGAGCACGAGTCACGGGCCATGCTCGACTTGTTGGGGTTGTTCCCGCCCACCAACGCATCGGTGGCATCGGCGTTGGCGGCGAGGCCCACGAGCCGCAGCGTGAAGCGCGCGGCGGTGCCCGGCGCGAGCCCCAGCGGCCCCGGGGTGCAGGAACCGCTCGCCGTATAGGTGATGCGGCGCTCCTTGCGGTCGATGGTGCTCACCGTCCAGCCGGCCGGGGCATCGCCTCCGTCGACGTCATAGGCGGCACCGTCGACCGCGAGGCTGATCTCGTTGAGAGGGCGGGTGCTGGTGGAGGCGTTGCGCACCTCGAAGACGAGCGAGGAGATCTCCCCCATCACCGCGGTGCCGTCGACGGGCGTGACGGTCCACGCGTTCTGGGCCAGCGCGGTGGCGGGCAGCAGGAGCAGCAGGAGCGCGAGCGGGCGTGCGTTCATGGCGGGCTTCAACGCTCCAGGGTGAAGAAAGTGGTGGTCAGGGGCGCGCCGTCGATGAAGAAGCGCGCCTCCCAGGTACCACCCAGTCCGTGGATGGGAATGTTCGTCCCCGCCACCGGCAGGCTGAAGACGAGCTCGCGCTCCTCGGTCGGGATCGCCACCACCGTCCGGGTGCGCCTCTCGTACGCCGAGGGCCCGGGGGCGAGGAGCTCCACGTCCACCGACGCCGAGCCGACGATGCCTCCCACGCGCAGCCGCACCTCGACCGAGGTCACCTCGGACAGGCCGCGCGCCCCCGCCGGCACGTAGGTGACGTCCGCCGTGCCCACCCGCGGAGGCAGCGGCGGCGTGGACCGCACCGGCGGGGTGATTCCATTCCACGACACCTCGGCGGGCACCACGGGCCCCGAGCCCGGCGGCTCCGAAACGCCTTCGTCGCAGGCCGCCAGCCACAAGGCCACCGACACCACCGCGAGCGCTCTCATCGAAGCACCTCCTCCGCGTCCAACAGCCCACGTCCCGCGAGCCACTCGAGGAAGCGCAGGCAGTCCCCGAGCACCCGCTCCACCTCCACGCCGTACTCGTGCGCCACCACGCCGGCGATGTCCCGCGCGGTTCGACTCCCGTCGCTCAGCTCCCAGACGCGCGCCGCGGTCTCGTTGAGGCCCCGCAGCGTCCGCCCCTCCGGGTCCATCACCACGAAGTCCTCGCCGAAGCGCTGGCCGTCCGCGCCCTCGCGCCTGCGGGGAATGCCGTCCGCGCGGAAGCTCATGCGCGCCTCCGTCCGAGCAGTGCCGCCAGCCAGCGCTTCACCACCAGCCGCCAGCGGCCCCGGCGCAACGGCCCCCGGTCCCACCGGCCCGGCGCGAGCACCTCGTCACCGCGGCGCACCAGGCTCACCCGCCCCAGCACTCGCGCGCGCGGCAGCGGCGGATCCTCCGCCAGCACGTTGTCCCCGAGCAGCACGCACGTCTCGCCGTCACACCGGCGCACGCGGTGCACCACCAGGGCGTGCGCGAAACGCGCGAGCACGACCTCACCCGGCCGGGGTGCCTCCGCCAGCGGCTCCACGCCCGCCACGTCCCCCGAACGCAACGAGGGCCACATGCTGTCTCCCTTTATGGGAATCCAGCACAGGCCCTCGGCTCGACGTCCGTGCGTCCAGTCTGGCGGCATGACTGGGACGGAATTGTAACGTCACGGAAACACCCACACCAAACCGGGGGGCGCGGAAAACCCCTGGATTCTCAAGGGTTTTCCGGCTCTTTCCGGCCAGACGCGTTCCCGTCGCCGCCTGCTCGCTCCCCTCAGGCGGGGGTGAGCCGGGTGCGCAGGGTGTTGGCCAGCTCGTCGAGCCGCACGGGCATGGGCTCACCCCCGGCCATGGGCTTGAGCTGAGCCTGACCGCTCTGACGCTCGGCCTCGCCGATCACCAGGGCGAAGATGGCCCCCACCTTGTCGGCGCGCTTCATCTGGCTCTTGAGGCTGCCGCCGCGCGTGTCGAACTCCACGCGAAGGCCCTCGCGGCGCAGCCGGCTGGCCAGGGTGAAGGCCACGTCCGCCGAGCCCTCGTCCGCCACCGCGATGAAGAGATCCGTCGGCCGGCCGAAGTGCTGGCCGCTCTCCTTGAGCAGCAGGCAGAGCCGGTCCAACCCCAGGCCGAAGCCCACCGCGGGCACGTCCGGCCCACCGAGGCTCTTGACCAGCTTGTCGTAGCGGCCGCCTCCGCCCACGGTGCTGGCGGTGCCCAGCACCGGGTGCGCGGCGATGAACTCGAAGGTGGTGCGCGTGTAGTAGTCCAGGCCGCGCATGATGCGCGGGTTGACCACGTACTTGATCTCCAGCGCGTCCAGCTTGCGCTTCACCTCGTCGAAGTGCGCGCGGCACGGCTCGCACAGTGACTCGAGGATGTTGGGCGCGGCGCCGGCGATCTGCTGGCAGCGCTCGTTCTTGCAGTCGAGCACCCGGAGCGGGTTGCGCTCCAGCCGCTTCTGGCAATCGGCGCACAGCTCGCTGGCGTGCCCGCGCAGGTGCTCCACGAGCCTGGCCTGGTACACGGGCCGGCACGCGTCATCGCCCAGCGAGTTGATGTTGAGCGACACGTCGGAGAGCCCCAGCTGCCGCAAGAGCTGCACCACCATGTCCATCACCTCGACGTCCTGGGCGGGCTCCTTCGAGCCGTACGCCTCGGCGCCGATCTGGTGGAACTGCCGGTAGCGGCCCGTCTTCATCCGCTCGTAGCGGAACATGGGGCCCATGTAGAACCAGCGCGTGAGCGGCTCCTGGTTCCCCACCGAGTGCTCGATGTACGCGCGCGCCGCGGGAGCGGTGCCCTCGGGACGCAGGGACAGGCTGCGACCGCCCTTGTCATCGAAGGTGTACATCTCCTTGCCGACGATGTCGGTCTCCTCGCCCACGCTGCGCACGAAGAGCGCGGTGTCCTCGACGATGGGCGTGCGCACCTCGCCGTAGCCGAAGCGCGAGAAGATGTCCCGGGCGGTACGCTCCACGTGCTGCCACACCTCCACGTCGCCGGGGAGGAGGTCATTCATGCCCTTGACGCCACTGACCTTCTGGCTCACGGAATCTCTCCAATGCGCCGGCCCATGCGCACCACGGCCTCGGGCTGGAAGCCCTCGTCCCACTTCACGCGGCCCGGCTCGAACACGAGGATGACGGTGGAGCCCATCTCGAAGCGGCCCAGCTCGCCACCCTTCTCCACGGGGATGGCGGTGTCGTAGCGGTGCACCTTGCCCGGCTTGCCGTCGTGGGTGAGGATCTCGTCGTAGGCGGCCTTGATGCGCGACACGCACGTGGCGCCCACCTTCACCACGGCGCACTTGCCGGCCACGGTGTCCAGGTAGGTGACGAGCCGCTCGTTGACGCAGAAGAGCGCCTGCTTGTTCTTCACCGAGGCCGGGTTGACGGGCCAGAACTCGCCGGGGATGTAGGCGTACCCGGTGATCTTCCCGCCCAGCGGCGAGTGGATGCGGTGGTAGTCGCGCGGGGACAGGTAGATGGTGGTCCACGCGCCGCCGTGGAAGGGCTCGGCGGCCTTCTCGTCACCGAGCAGCTCGCCCACCGTGTAGTGGATGCCCTTGGCCTGCATCACGCGGCCGTGCTCGGCGTAGCCCACCTGGGACACGGCGCCGTCCACCGGGGACACGACCACCTTCGCACCCGGGTCGACCGGACGGGAGCCGGCCTTGAGCCCGCGGGTGAAGAACTGGGCGAACGTGGGGTAGTGCTCCAGGGCGTGCTCCGCCTCGGCCACGTCGACGTTGTAGGCCTTGGCGAAGGTCTTGATGGCCGCCCGGTGCAACGGAGCCGGCACGGGCAGGCGCGTGGCCATTCCCACCGCCGTGGACAGCGCGGACTTGGGGAGGATCTGCATCAACTTCATGAAGGTCTGTTCGTTCATGAGACCGGTACCGCTCGAGAGATGTCCGAGGTGGAATGGAGATGCGGGGGGCGTGCTTCAGCGACCCGCGGGAGGCGTACCGCCGTCCACGGGAATGGCCTGGATCGCGCTCTTGGAGACCAGGGCGAGCACCTTGCCTTCTTCGATGATCAGCACCTGCTCCTGGAGCGAGGCATACTGCTGGCGACACGCCACGCGGTCCTGCAATTCCCAGCGTTCGCGCAAACCGCGACCCTTCACGTCGATCTGCTCCCCCTTCTGGAAGCAGCCGGAGAAGCCGCTCGCCAGCTGGGCCACCGGGGTACCGATCCCGGGCATGCCGCCCGTGCCGGCATCGGGGGGCTCGGCCTGGGCCTCGGGAGCCTCCTCGGAGGGAGTGGGAGCGGGAGGCGTGGGCTCCGAGGACGAGCCGAATCCAGGGGGCATCCCCGCCGGCGTGCGCGCGCTGGCGAGGGCGTCGTTCTGGGCCTTCTCCCGCGCCTGGGCCTGCTGCTTGCCGGCCTGGATGCGGGCGCGCAGATCATGGGCGGCCGGTGCGTCGAGGCTGTCCGAGGGCACCTGGGACAGCAGGGATTCCACCTGGTCCATCTGGGGATCCAGGAAGGCCTCGTCGCCCTTGGCGCCATACAGCTTGCCGAAGAGGGTGTGAGCCTGGGTGTAGGCCTCTGAGGGCTGAGCGGGCTTGCGGCAGGCCACGGGGGCCGCCACCACCAGGAGCGCCGTCAGGAGACCAGTGAAAATCCGGCCAGAAACAGGGGTGTAGGTCCGCACGGGGCCGGTTTTCTACGACATTTCCGGGCCGCCGCGCCCCTTTTTCGCGCGGGGAGCCCGAATCCTCAGTCGAGGAAGCGACGCCACCACCGGAGGGTCTCCTCGTGGGAGGCGTCGTCGAAGTCGTAGTAGCTGGGGCACTCGTACAACCAGGGCTCCAGCACACGCGCGAGCTCACGGTACGCGGGGAGGTCCTGGCCGCGGGTCAGGTCTCCGGCCTCGGGCCACTGCCCCAGGGTCACCACCGCCCGTTGCTCCTCCATCTCCTGGACGGTGGTCCCGGGGGAATGCAGCCGGGCGCGCAGACCCGCCGCGCCGCCCAACTCCCCGAGCACCGGCTGGCCCAGGAAGTTGAGCCAATGCACCCCATCGACTCGGGTCCCGAGTTCCCGGATGCCATGGGACACATCCATTCCCGGATGACGAAAGCACTCCTCGTGAATCCCCTTCATGGAGTCACAGAAGGTGTTGGGAGAATAGAAGGCCAGGCCCGCGTGACCGGAGGAGAATGGGAGCGGCGAGGAGAGCTCCATGGCCAGCTCGCGCATTTTCCCGGGGCCGTGCTCCTCGAGGTACTCCGTGGGCCAGGAGAAGCTCACCAGGCTGACTTCTTCCGCGACACGAGTCCGCGTGCGCCAAGGCAGGCGGGCCCAGTAGAAGAAACCGTAGCCACTGACGGAGTCGCCGCTCAACAACTCAACGGTACGCTCGAACTGGTTCTTCACGTAGCGATGGACCGTCTCATCGGCTGATTCCAAGCTGAGGAGTGACGAGAGCAGGCTTCTGGTTGCCACCGAGAGGTGTGTACTTCGTCTGCTTCGTGCTCAAATTCCTCGCATCCACACCGAGGGGATTGCTCTTGCTCTTGGAGGTACAAGGAAAAAGGAAGTCGTAGATGAATTGAATCCTGTTGGCGTTGCGAACCAGGTGCAGAACGATGTCGGGGACCAGAGAGTCGTCCCACTGCTCCGAGAGGGAATACCGACCGGTATCGGGATTCTTGCCGTAGCGTGGTTCCCTGGTGAGGTGGTCCGCGAATTCCGGTCCGAGCTCTCGCTCGACACAGGCAAAGGCCACCTCGTGCTTCATCTTTCCGAGCTCCATGGCCCTGGTGATGTCCACCCCCTTCGGGGTGCGGCCCACCACGCGTCCGCACTCGGCATCACTCGGGTAATTGCCGCGGGGAGACGACGATCTCCCCGGTGGCTCCAACGGGCGCGCAAGCCGCTGGTTGGGAGATGCAGGATTGCGCGTAGTGGGAGGGAACACCGCGCTCCCCTCCTCCCCAACCGCGTTGCGGAGGCGCAAACGGAGTCCCGTAGACCGTCCCCGTGGCACATCCGAGTTGGAGCAGAAGAACGCTCAGCGCCAGCGCGCCGAAACGAGTGAGCAAACCGCACCTCTCCGAGACGGTCGTCAAGCCGTTGGACGCACGGCTGGGCGAGCCAACTACACCCCGAGGAACAGGCGCTTACCGAAGTTCAGCGCCAGCGAGGCGTCGAAGATCTTCTGCGCCGCCGACTCGATGTCGTACTCCACCCGGAGGTACTCCACCGTGCGCGCCCCGGTGTCGCAGATGACGAAGCACGCCCGGTTGTCGTAGTCCCGCGGCTGCCCCACGCTGCCCACCGAGATGATGTACTTGTAGCCCCGCCGGATGCCGAACTTCTGCGCCACCACGTCGTGCACCTCGCCGTTGCCGATGGCGAACGCCTTGCACAAATGGCTGTGCCCGATGAACGTCACCTCCGGCAGGTGCTCCACGTACGGCGCCAGCTCCCGCGCCTGCTCCAGCGCGAAGATGTACTCGTACGCCTTGGGCTCCACCGGCGAGCCATGGCTGAACCCCACGTCCCCGATCCGGTACGTGTACGGGAGGCTCTTCAGCCAATCCATGTTCTCGTCCGACAACACCCCGGCGGACCAGTCGAGCGCGTGGCGGGCGGCGTCGTAGTAGTACGAGTAGTCCATCCGCCCGGCCACCGCCGCGTCGTGGTTGCCCAGCAGCGTCACCTCGGTCACCGAGCGCACCAGGTCACAGCAGGTATTGGGCGAGGCCCCATAGCCCACCACGTCCCCCAGCGACACGATTCGATCCACCTTCTGCTCTTCCGCGACCCGCAGCACCTCCGTCAACGCCTCGATGTTGGAGTGGATGTCGGAGATGATCGCGATGCGCATGTGGAGTTCCCGCGGGCCCCAGGCCCGCCCGTCAGGTGCCGAGCACGAACCCTCGCTGCTCTTCGGAGATGATGCGCTGTAGTAGGGTCAGCGCGCCAGCATCCAGTCCTTCGAACTTCAACCCCATGCCAGGGGGGCCCAGCTGCTCCCGTTGGGGACGTCGCCACACCACGGTCGCCTCGGCCATCACCTCCCGCACCGTCCCCCCGCCCAGCTTCAGCAACGTCCGCCGGCCCTGGGCCAGTGGCGTGTTCGTCTGGAGGAACAATCCCCCCTCGCTCAGATTCGCCACCCGCGCGTACAGGGTGATGTTCTCCGCCTCGCACCAGCAGCGCAGGCGCGAGGTGATACGAGCGTGCTTTCGGTTCTCCGTCCGCAACCCCTTGTCCTCCGGTGCGCGGCCGTCACGCGCGTCCCCACGCCCTACCGCTCTTTCCCAAGAATCAGGATTCGCAAGAGCGGAGACTAGTGACAGCGTAAAAATCCGTCAAGGAGGGGGTCCCACCTCACCGGAAATCTGCTTACCCGTCGAGTGGCCCCAGTTCCTCGAAATGCGTGAGTCGCTTGAATTCCGAGAATCGGACGCGGATGTCGTTGCGCTCCACCTCGCGCAAACGTTCGAGACTGAACTTCTCCACGGTGAAGGAGGCCATGACGCTGCCCATCACCATGGCGCGGCGCAGCACCTCGCCGTCCACGCGGCCGGCGGTGGCCAGGGTGCCCATGAAGCCACCGGCGAAGGTGTCCCCGGCCCCGGTGGGGTCGAACACGTCCGCCAGGGGCAGCGCCGGGCAGGCGAAGATGTGCTCCTGGTCGAAGAGGAGCGCGCCGTACTCGCCGCGCTTGACCACGATGCGCTGGGGGCCCATGCCGAGGATGGCGCGGGCGGCGCGCACGATGTTGTGCTCACCGGAGAGCTGGCGGGCCTCGGCGTCGTTGACGAAGAGCAGGTTGACGCGCTTGAGCGTCTTGAGCAGCGAGGGCCGGCTGCCGTTGATCCAGAAGTTCATGGTGTCGGCGGCCACCAGCTTGGGCCCCTTCACCTGATCCACCACCTGGGACTGGAGCTCGGGGTGGATGTTGCCCAGGAACACGAACTGGGCATCGCGGTAGCTCTCGGGCAGCTTGGGCGAGAACGACTGGAAGACGTTGAGCTGGGTGTCGAGCGTCTCGGCCTCGTTGAGCTGCCAGCCGTAGCGGCCCTTCCAACGGAAGGTGCGGCCCTTCTCGCGGGTGATGCCCTCGAGGTCCACGCCCCGGCCCTTGAGGAAGTCCAGGTGGGCCTGGGGGAAGTCCTCGCCCACCACGGCCACCATCTTCACGGGCGTGAAGAACGAAGCGGAGGTGGAGAAGTAGGTGGCGGAGCCGCCGAGGATGTCCTCCTTCAATCCGAAGGGGGTTTCCACCGAGTCCAGCGCGACCGAGCCAACGACGAGAAGAGACATGGGCTTTCCAGGGAGAAGAGGCCGTGACGACAGGCACGGGGCTCCCGGCGGACCGCCCGTGCCCGTGCGAGGTACGACTTTTCGGCCAGTCAGGTCAAGATATCCGGGAGACTCGGGTCCTCACGGTGTGGGGACGGCGGGAAGGATGGCCTTCAAATCATCGTCGGTGAAGTAGATGCCGCCGCCGAAGAAGAAATCCCGGCCCCCGAGCATGCGCCGGTTGCTGTCGCGCACGGGGTTGTTGAACACGTCGTCCATGCCGGCGGTGATGAAGAGCCGGTCGAACGCCTGGGCCCTGAGCGAAGCCCTCAAGCGCGGGTAGCGCAGCTCGTCCACCGAGAAGTTGAAGGCATCCAGCCTCAACATCAGGTGGTCCTTGAAGAAGTGGAAGTCGGCGCCCACGCCACCGGTGGACTCGATGATGCCGAAGCGCAGCGTGGTGAAGTAGTAGCGCTTGGCGAACTGGGCGCTGAACTTGAAGCCCTCCTTGGTGATCTTCTGCGTCTGGAGGACCGGATCGCCCGAGGACGGCGGGTTGGACTGCACGTACTGCGTCTCGGTGGTGCCGCGCGGATCGTCCACCAGCTCCAGCAGGTAGTACTTGTCCGGCTTGGGGGCCAGCCGCACCGACAGGCTGTTCTTCGAGGCCCCCTGCCCCATCAGATAGGTGGCCTGCAGGCCCACTTCCGTCTGGAGCCCGGTGAGCTTCGAGGAGAAGTCGGACAGGTCCTCCACGGACTCGGAGATCTTCTGGCCCAGGCGCTTGTCGGCCACCAGCGCGCCCACGGCGCCCTCGCCGCGGTTCACCCGGGAGGTGATCTCCTCCAGGTTGGCCAGCGTCTTGTCCAGCCGGTTCATCGTCTGCTTCAGGCTGGACACGCTCTCCTTCAGGTCCCCTTCCGCGCTGCCGCCGACGATCTTCTGCACCGTGGAGAGCACCTCGCGCGTGTCGCGGGTGATGATCTCGATGTTGTGCACGATGTGACCGACGCTCTCCTCGTTGTCGGCGGTGATGCCACGCACGTCGGCGCTCACGCCCTCGAAGTTGCGCAGGATGGCGTCCAGGCGCTCGGCGCTGCTGCGCACCGTGAGGTCCACCGACTCGGACACGCGCACCAGGCTGGCGATGATGCGCTCGAGCGAGCCCGTGCCCTTGTCTCCGCCGAGCACGTCGCGCAGCGCCCCCGTCACCTGCTGGATGTCGGAGGTGATCTGACTGAGCGAGGCGAACACGGCCTCCATGCCCTGCACGTCGACCACCTTGCGGATCTCCCCGCCCTCCTCCATCGGTGGCGCCACCTCGGAGCCGGGGTTGAGGTCCAACAGGTAGTCGCCCAGCAGGGACTCCGAGCGCTTGATGAGGGCGGCGTCCTGGTGCAGCGCCACGTCGCGGCGCACGCGCACGGTGACGCGGGCGCGCGTGCCCTCCAGCTTCACGTCCTCCACCTCGCCCACGGGGATGCCGGCGATCTGGATGCGGCTCTTGGCGCCCAGGCCCGAGGCGTCCCGGAAGTAGGCGTACACCTGGATGGACTCGTCCTTGCTCAGCCCTCCCTTGCGGGTGAACAGGATGAAGCCGAACAGGAATCCTCCGGCGACCAGCACCAGCAGACCTACACGGAAAGGCGTGACGAGCTTCTTCACCGGGTCTGACTCCTAATCATTCTTTCCGAACCAGGTCTGCATGAAGACCTCCACGGTGGGGTGGCGCGAGGCGCGCACCTGCTCCGGGGGTCCCTGCTCCAGGATGATGCCCTTGCTGAGGAAGGCGATCTGGTCCGCGATGTTGAAGGCCGAGGCGATGTCGTGGCTGATCACCACACTGGTGATGCCCAGCTCCCGCTGGGCCGCGAGGATCATCTCGTCCACGTAGTCGGTGGTGATGGGATCCAACCCCGTGGTGGGCTCGTCATAGAGGACGATCTTCGGATTCATCACGATGGCGCGGGCCAGGCCCACGCGCTTGCGCATGCCGCCGGACAGGTCCGCCGGGAACTTGTCCTCCACCGTCTTCGGCAGGCCCATCAAGTCCAGCTTCTCCCGGACGAGCTTGCGGATCTCCTGCTCGGACAGCTGGCTGTGCTCGCGCAGCGGGAAGGCCACGTTCTCGAAGACGTCCATCGAGTCGAACAGGGCGGCGGCCTGGAACACCATGCCGAACTTGCGCCTCATCCGCTCCAGCTCCTCGGCGCCCATGGGGACGACGTCCTCGCCGTCGATGACGACCTGCCCCTTGTCCGGCTTGAGCAGGCCGATCATGTGCTTCATCAGCACCGTCTTGCCCGAGCCGCTTCCCCCGAGGATGACGCAGGTGTTCCCCTCGGGCACGCAGAGGTTGATGCCCGTGAGGACCTGGTAATCGCCGAAGGACTTGTGCAGGTCGACGATCTCGATCATCGACCGGGAGCTCGTGTCGACCATCAGTGCAGGAGCACCCCGACGATGAAGTCGAGGATGAAGATGGAGAGCGCGCTGGTCACCATGGCCTCTGTGGTGGCCTTGCCCACACCCTTGGAGCCACCCGAGGCGTTGTAGCCCTTGAAGCAACAGATGAGGGCCACTCCCAGGCCGAAGACGGCGCCCTTGATGAGCCCCTCGAAGACGTCCACCGGATCCAACCACTGCTGGGTGCGGGAGATGAAGGTACCGGCCGACACGCCCTGCGTCCCCACCGACACGATGTAGGCGCCGAGGATGCCCGAGGTATCGAAGAGCAGCGTGAGCAGGGGCACCATGAACAGGCCGGCCAGCACCCGGGGCACCAGGAGGTACTGGATGGGGTTGACGGCCATGGTCTCCAGGGCGTCCACCTGCTCGGTGACGCGCATGGTGCCCAGCTCGGTGCACATGGCGGAGCCGGCGCGCATGGTGACCATCAGCGCGGAGAACACCGGGGCGAGCTCGCGCGTGAGCACCAGCGCCACCGTGGGACCCACCAGGCTCTGCGCGTCGAACATGGCGAAGGCGCGCGCGGACTGGTTGGCGAACACCATGCCAGTGAACAGGCCGGTGAGCAGGACGATGAGGACGCTGCCCACCCCCACGAAGTCCAGCTGGAAGAAGAGGTTCTGCAGGCGGAAGGGCCGGCGCACGCTCCACCGGGCCACGTTGGCCCCGAGCGTGACCAGGTTGCCCAGCTCCTCGACGTTCGCGATGGCGCCCCGGCCGACGTCCTCCACGGCCTGGACGATCAGGGAGGGGGTCCTGGTGGGCTGTTCCGCCTTCTGTGCGTTCTCTGAGGACACGGGAGGGCCCTACTCTACGTGGCCCCCTTCCCGGCACAAGCAAAGGCTACGCCTCCCGGCCCCCCTCCGCCCCCAGGCAGCCCAGGCATCCAGGCTCCTGTTCCCAGGTCGATAAAGGGGGTTTCTCCCGTCCCGGGTTGCCGTTATGTTCCGCCCCCCTTTTTCAACCCCCTCTCAGAGAGAAGCGAGAAGCACACCCCATGGCGACCAACCACAAGGTCGGCGGCGAGGTCGACGCGTTCTGTACCCGGTGCAAGCTCACGCTGGCCCACACCATCCTCGCGATGGTGGGAACGAAGATCGCCCGAGTCCGCTGCAACACCTGCGGCGGAGACCACGCCTACCGGTCCGCGCCGGGCACCACCGACAGGCCGAGCCCCGCGTCGCGTGCCAGCAGCGGCGGCGGCTCTTCCACGCGAGCCCCCCGGGCGAGCAAGTCCTCCGAGGAGAAGGTGATCATCTCCTTCGAGGAGCAGCTGGCGGGCAAGGACATCGCCAACGCGCCCAAGTACAGCCCCAAGGACACCTACCAGGTGGATCAGGTCATCCATCACCCCACCTTCGGGCTGGGACTGGTGACGGCGGTGCGCGGCGACAAGGTGGACATCACCTTCAAGTCTGAGACGAAGACGCTGGTGCACGGCCGCGGCGGCGCCCCCGCCGAAAAGCCCGCCTTCCAGCCGCCCAGCCCGAAAGCTACGGGCCCAGCGGACAAGCCACAGCCACAGCCGACGGAAGGGGCCGCTCCCTCGCCGGGCAGCCCCGCCGAGGGTTGACAGAGGCGTCGGAGAGGCTGGACGGTACGTCCCCTGCTCATGCGTGCGCCGCTCCTCACCCTGCTGCTGCTCGCCCTGCCGCCCGTCGCGGCAGCGGCGCCGTTCCCGGTGACGGCCACTCCTTCCCAGGTGGTGCTCGGCCGGGACATGGAGGTGAGCGTGCAGGTGCAGGTGCCGCGAGGCACCTCCCGGCTCCGCGCCTCGGCCTCCACGGGCAGCCTCCTGCCGCTGCCCGCCACCGCCCGCGGCGTGCACTCCTACCGCTGGGTTCCTCCGGACATCCGCTATCCGCTCCTGGCGGTGCTCGCCTTCTGGGTGGACTCGCCCGAGGGCCCGCCGGAAGTCACCACCGTGCACATCCCCCTGTTGGGGCGCACGGTGCTGGACGTGGTCACCGACGCGGGCGCGGGCGCCGAGGTGGTGGTGCAGATCGCCGGCACGCGCTTCGGCCCCGTGCGCACCAACCGCAAGGGCGGCGCCCAGGTGCACGTGGAGGTGCCTCCCGGGGTACGTGAGGCGCGCGTGCTGGCCACCGCCAAGGGCCAGCAGACCAACCGCACCGCCCCGCTCGACGTGCCCCCCGAGCGGCCCCTGCTGGCGCTCATCAGCCCCGACGTGCTCCCGCCAGACGGGAGCGGGTGGTTGGTGATACTGGGCGAGCAGCCCGTCCCGCTCTCGGAGCTGTCCCTGCGGGTGCGGGGTGGCGGCGTGGAGGAGCGCTCCCCGGGCGTGTTCCGCGTGAAGCCGGAGCCCGGGGCGAGCGCCGTCGTGGTGGAGGCCCACCGGCAGGACGGCACCGCCGCCGCGCGCATCGTGGCTCCGGTGTTGGTCCCCATCGTGGCCCACGTCTCCCCCACCCCGGCGCCGCCCGTGGTGAAGAGCCCGCCTGTCACGGAGACTCCGCCCCAGCGCCCGGCCTGGGAGCCGTGGCTGGACAGGAAGAACGTGTCGTTCAGCCTGCTGGCCGGGGGCTTCTTCGCGGGTGGCGACAACCTCGGGCCGCTGCTGTCGCTGGGCGCGGCGTACCGCCTGCCTCCGCTGGGCGGCCGCTTCTCGCTGGAGGCGGAGGTGGGGCTGCGTCAGTCCAGGACTCGACCCTCCGTGACGCCGCTGGGCGAGCTGGACTCGCGGGTGGTGGCCCTACCGATCATGCTGTCCGCGCGCGTCCTGGCCTTTGAACGCGGGCCCCTGTCCATCTCCGGACGCGCGGGGGGTGGAACGATGTACTTCGACCACCAGACGACGACGCAGTACTCGCAGAAGCAGTCCTATCAGCGGGGACAGGCGTTCATGGGCTTCCTGGCCGCACAAGCCGCCTGGCGCTTCGGCGCGGTGAGCGCCCTGTTCGAGCTGCGCGCCAGCCATGCTCCCGCACGGACGGATCAACTCGAGGCACAGCTCGGCGGCCTGTCCGCGTCCCTCGGGGTGAGGTACTCGCTATGAAGAAGCTCCTGCCCATGTTGTTGCTGGCGGTGGTGTGTGCGTGCGAGGCCGTGCCTCCGGAGCCTCCGCCCTCGTTCAGCATCCTCTCCATCTCGCCCACCGAGCAGAACGCCCTGGAGGCCAAGGAAGTCACCGTGGAGCTCGACGTGGAGCCCCGCTTCCTCGTGGACTTCAACACGCGCTCGGCGCAGATGATCGAGAAGCCCGAGTTGCGGATCGGCCCCTGGACGGTGCCGCTCGTCCGCTACCTGGGCAATCGCCAGTTCCAGGGCACCGTGCCCCCGGGGCTGGACGTCGATACCTATGATGTCCAGGTCTCCCTGGGCGACGGGCGCGAGGCTACCCTCCCCCAGGCCTACACGGTGACCCCGTACCTCAGCTACTGGATCGAATCGATTGGCGATCAGCTCCAGGACAAGCCCTTCACCGTCACCATTCATGCCGGGGGCCCGAACGCCGAGCACTTCGCGGGAACCGTGACGATCATCATCTACCAGGATGGCTCCCCCACCACCTCCATCCAGAGCAACCCGTTCTCCGAGGGCGTTCTCCGGCAGGAAATCACCATCGACGTTGTTGGTAATACCTTCAACGTCGGAATGATGGATGACAAGGGCAGCTCGGCCTCGTCGAACTCCTTCCGGGTCCTCTCGAAGAAACTGAAAATCGAATCACATGAGCACTGAATCCTCTCCCTTCAGCTGGAACTTCACCCTCGGTCGGATCCCGGTCGTGGTCGAGCCGAGCTTCTGGCTGGTGACGGTCATGTTCGGCTTGATCGGAGCGGGCCGGGACTGGCGCATCCTGGTGTCCTGGGTGGGCGTCGTCTTCGTCTCGATCCTGATGCACGAGCTGGGGCACGCGCTCATGGCCATGAGCCTGGGCAGCAAGGTGGCGGCCATCCAGCTCTACTCCATGGGCGGGCTCACCTACCACGACCGGGCGCTCAGCCGCTGGCGGGACGTGGCCGTCTCCGCGGCCGGGCCGCTCACGGGCTTCCTCTTCTACGGACTGATCGTCGGCGTCAACCATGTCGTCCCGCCTCGCGGGTACATGGCCCAGGTCCTCCTCGCCCAGCTCGAGTGGGTGAACCTCTGGTGGGGCGTCATCAACCTGATGCCGGTGCCTCCGCTCGATGGAGGCCACATCGCCAGTGGTGTGCTCGGGCCCGCGCGGCAGCGGCTCGCCCTGTGGCTGGGCGTCATCACCGCGGGAGCGATCACCGCCCTGGCCCTGCGCCTTGGCGCCTTCTACATGGCCTTCATGTTCGGCTGGATGGGCTACGGCTGCTGGCAGGGCCTGTCGGTGACGAAGGACATCAAGCCCCTGAAGCCCACGAAGGTGGAAGAGGTCGAACCGGATGCGCTCGCGCGCGCCTGGAAGGCCCTGCGCGCCGGCGACGAGAGCGAGGCGGCGCGGTTGGGCCACCTGGCCCTGTCGGCGGCGAAGCCCGGTCCGGAGAGCAACGCGGCGAGGGATCTGCTCGCCTGGGTGGCGCTCGCCGAGGGCAATGGCCGCGCCGCCGTGTCGCAGCTGGAGAAGGTGGATCCGCCCCAGGCCGCGCGGCCCTTCAGCCTCGCCATGGCGTACGAGGCCACGGGCCTGCCCGAGCGCGCCCTCCCCCACGCGCTCGCCGCGCTGGAGAAGGAGCCGACGGAGGCGGTGGCCGCGCTCGCGCTGCGGCTGCTGGTGGGCGCGCGGCGGCTGGACGAGGCCGAGCGCATCGCCCGGGAGTTCGCCTGGAAGACGCCGGCCACGCGGGACGCGCGGCGGGCGGACGTGGCGGTGGCCCGGGGTGAGTTCGGCGCGGCGGCGGCGCTCTACGCGAGCGCCTTCGAGGCCGGAGGTCGAGCCGAGGACGCCTACCAGGCGGCCCGCTATCACGCGCACGATGGCCAGCTGGAGCTGGCCACCGAGTGGCTCAAGCGCGCGCTGCGGGCGGGGTACGACGACTTCGAGACGCTCGGCCAGGAGCCCGTGCTGGCCAGGGTGCGGTCCGATCCGGAGATCGCCGAGCAGCTCCGGAGCCGCGGCGCCGCCTGAGGGAGCGTCCGAGTTCCCTGGACCCGTGGGATGTCCCCTCTCCCTCTGGGAGAGGGCTAGGGTGAGGGTATTTCCCCACCCGCGGGCCACACGGGAATTGGAACACGGAGGCGACTACCCTCACCCCCCGCCCTCTCCCAGAGGGAGAGGGAGCATGCGCAACCCACTCTTTTCCTAGAGCGCGGGAACCGGCCAGCCTTCCGGGTAGATGAGGTAGGCCGTGCCGGCGGAGGCCTTCAGCCACAGCGGCTCGAGCTCGGAGCGCAGGTAGGTGCGGCGCACCGCGGCGTCGCTCGCGGCGGCTGGATCGTTCACCACCGCGTTGCCCGCGGCGTCGAAGCCCACCAGGACGATCAGGTGGCCCGCCGTCGACGCGATGGGCGCCCCGGTCAGCTCCCCGCTCCCCCAGGCGACGCTGAGGATGACGGGCACGCCCGCGGCGATCCACGGCTCGAGCTGGGCGAAGCTGGTGAAGCGCGTCACGTGCGACTGGAACCCCTTGGAGGCGGCGTACGCCGTGTTGAAGGGCCAGTTGCCGTGTCCACGGTAGATCCAGTCGTACACGCCGCTGACCGCCGCGCGCACCCGCGGCTCGCAGGCCCCGGTGTCACCCGTCCAGTAGCCGAGCACCATGGACGTGGAGGTCGGGCTGCACCAGACCTCGCCCCCATCCGGGTACACCATCTGCGAGCACCCGGGCACGGCGTTCACCTTGTTCCAGTAGGCCGCGTTGCCCGGGGGGACCGCCGGGCTGCGCTCCGGCGAGGTGGACAGCGTGACGGCGCTGGCGCGCACGCGGGGCAGGGCGACCCCGTCCGCGCTGAACAGCCGCAGCTTCACCTGGAACGCCGTCGCCGCCGTCTTCTTCGCGGTGATGACCAGGGTGTCGGTGCCCACGTACCCGTTGGTATCCGACTGGCCGTTCACCGAGTGGCGCCGCACCGTCGAGCCGTCCGCGGCCCACACGCCCAGGTTGTACCACTTCGTCCAGACGCCGGAGATCTGCGCCCTCATCTGCGTCTCCACCCAGGTGCCCGGGGGCGTCTCCGCCTCCCAGGAGGCGATGGCCTCGCGGAAACCGAAGCCGGCCAGCATCACCGGGCTGATCGCCTCGCCGACGCGGAAGCTCCCGCCGTTGTAGAAGTTGCCTCCGCTGTAGGCACCGGCCGCGTAGGGATCCGTCCCGGCCGCCGCCGTCTGCGCATCCACCTGGAGCGCGCCGTCCGCCGCGACGCTCACCCCGCTGCGCTGCCACGAGGAGAAGTCACCCTGGCTTCCCCGCCAGCGCACGAACGCACTCTGGCCCGCCAGCGCCGCCGGCACCCACGTGAGGGTGACGAGTACCGCGATCACCGCCGTCCTGAAGCTCCGCATGAGAACCACCTCCTGACTGTCTGGAGCTTCCTGGACTACTTGTTTTCCAAGGAAACGACAATGTGATTTCCGGACAGGGCGTGTGACGCGCGGGGGACGGAGCTTTCGTCAATCAACAGTTTTCTCGTGAAGTGGAGCCCTTCGAGCCGTGGGACCATTGTCCAGAGCGCGTGCTCGCTGGAGGATGGAGATCCTTCCCCCCAGGACATATGGACGCCGCCCGCAAGCTTCCCCCGCCCCAAGTCCCCGAGTCCGAAGAGGCTCCCACCTCGGAAGCCCGCAGTGTGCTCGTGGTGGACGACTACGACGACGCCCGGGAGATGTACGCCGAGTACCTCGAGTACCTCGGCTACCAGGTCCAGACCGCCCGCAACGGACAGGAAGCGCTCGAGTCCGCGCGGGAGCACCACCCGGACGTCATCCTCATGGATCTGTCGCTGCCCGTGATCAGCGGGTGGGATGCCACCCGGCAGCTCAAGGACGACGCTCGCACCCGGGACATCCCCGTGATGGCGCTCACCGGCCATGTCTTCCCCTCGCACACGGAGCGAGCCCGGCAGGCGGGTTGTGATGCCTTCGTCTCCAAGCCCGCGCTCCCGGACACGGTGGCCGATCAGATCCGCGCCCTGCTCCAGAAGACGGGGGGCAAATCGCGCCTCCGGTGAGCGACTCCCCTCCCCCCTCCAGGGCCGACGCCCCTCGCGCGCGTTGGCAACCCCCTCGGGAGTTCGACGAGTACCGGCTGTTGCGTCCCCTGGGCCGCGGACGCACCGGACTCGTCTACCTCGCCCAGGACACGCTGCTGGATCGCACCGTGGCGGTGAAGTTCATCCCCGCGCTCGATGACGAGACCCTGGCGCGCTTCCTCGTCGAGGCGCGCGCCACCGCCCGCATCCAGCACCCCAACGTCGCCACCCTCTACCGCGCCAGTCAGTTCGAGGGTCACCCCTACCTCGTCTCCGAGTACGTGCGCGGCATCTCCCTGGACCGGCTGCCCAGGCCCCAGCCCTGGGAGCGCGTGCTGGACATCGGGATCGATCTGGCGCGCGGGCTCGCCGCCGCCCACCGCCGCAATGTCCTCCACCGCGACCTCAAGCCCGGCAACGCCATCCTCGATGAGTCCGGCGAGGTGAAGCTGCTCGACTTCGGTCTGGCCAAGCTCATCGACGTGCCCTCCGCGGAGGCCGCTCCCGCCCAGGGCGAGCCCCCCGACGAGGAGCTCCCTCCGGACGTCGAGCTGCCCTCCCTCACCCATGGCTCGCTGGTGGGGACGCCCTACTTCATGTCCCCCGAGGCCTGGCGCGGAGAGCCCGCCTCGGTGCGCTCGGATCTCTACTCGCTGGCGGCGGTGCTGTACGAGCTCGCCGCTGGCCAGGGCCCCTTCCGCCACGTGCCCCTCCAGGTGCTGGCCCAGGCCGTCCAGGAGAAGGAGGCGCGCCCGCTGCACGAGGCCGCCCCGGAGGTGGAGCCCCGATTCGCGGCGGTGGTGGACCGCTGCCTGCGCCGCGAGCCCACCGAGCGCTTCGCCTCCGCCGACGAGCTGCTGGAAGCGCTGGAGGACTTGAAGGCCGGCGACACCGCCGCGCGCGTCCCCGAGGGCAACCCCTACCGCGGCCTGCAGGCCTTCCAGGAGGAGCACCGCGCCCTCTTCTTCGGCCGACGCCAGGAGATCCGCGCCGTGCTGGAGCGGCTGCGCGCCAGCTCCTTCGTCCTCGTCACCGGCGACTCGGGCGTGGGCAAGTCCTCCCTGTGCTCGGCGGGCGTGCTGCCCCGGGTGGTGGAGGGCGCGCTGGAGGATGGCTTCCAGTGGAGCGTGGCGCGCATGGTGCCCGGCCGCCGCCCCGTGTCCGGCCTCGCCGCCGCGCTCGCCCCCCACGTGCCCCTGGAGGAGGCGCGCATCGACCAGCTCGCCCGCGCCGAGCCCACCACCCTGGTGCGGGCCCTGCGCGCCGCCCTCGGAGGGGGCTCGCGCCGGGGGGTGATCCTCCACGTGGATCAGCTCGAGGAGCTCACCACCCTCAGTGAGTCGATGGAGGCGGCGCAAGCGGCGGAGCTGCTGGGACAGCTCGCCTCGGGAGTGCCGGGGCTGCGCCTGCTGGCCACGGCCCGGAGCGACTTCCTCACCCGGCTCGGCGCGCTGCCCGGCCTGGGCGAGGCCCTCGCGCGTGCCCTCTACCTGCTGCGCCCGCTGGGCCGCGCCGAGGTGCGCGAGGTGGTGACGGGCCCCGCCCGCGTCAAGGGCGCGCGCTTCGAGTCCGAGGCCCTCATCGGCTCGCTGGTGGAGTCTACCCTGCGCGCCGAGGGCAGCTTGCCGCTCCTCCAGTTCACCCTCGCGGAGCTGTGGGAGGCGCGAGATCGCGCCCGGGGCATCATCCCCGCCGCGGCGCTGGATGCACTGGGCGGAGTCAATGGCGCGCTCGCCCGGTACGCGGATGGCGTCATCGACCAGCTGCTGCCGGATCAACAGGTGGCGGCGCGGCGGTTGCTCATGCGGCTCGTCACGGTGGACGGCACGCGCGCCCGCCGCTCCGAGCCCGAGCTGCTCGGAAATGATCCGGCCTCGCGCGGCGCGCTGGAGGCGCTCATCCGCGCGCGCCTGGTGGTGGCCCGCCGCTCCGAGGAAGGCACCACCTTCGACATCGCCCACGAGGCGCTCCTCACGGGCTGGACGCGGCTCGCCCAGTGGCTGGCCGAGGCCAACGAGGCGCGCCAGCTGCACGCCCGGCTGGAGCGGGCCGCCGCGGAGTGGGAGCGGCTGGGGCGTCCGCGCGAGGCACTCTGGGGAGCCCGGCACCTGGCCGAGGTCCACGCGCTCGCCCCCGAGGGCCTCTCGGTGCGGGAGAGCACCTTCCTCGAGTCTTCGCGCCAGGCGGTGCGCCACGGGAGGGTGCTCACACGGGTGCTCGCCGCGGGATTCCTCGCCTCGCTGGCGCTGGTGTACGTGGGCGAGCGGGTGAATGACTGGTACACGCTGGAGAAGCAGGTGCGCGCGCAGCTGACGGAGGCGCGGGGCCGCCTGGAGCATGCCCGCGAACGGAACCGGACGCTGACGCGAGCACGCACGGAGTCCTTCGCCCTCTTCGACACGGGCAAGCAGGAGGAGGCCCGGCCGCGTTGGGCCGAGGCGCGCCGGCTCCAGGTGGAAACGGATCGGGCGTATGCCCGTGCCAGTGACGCACTGGAGCGGGTGCTGGTGCTCGATCCGGGCCGAGAGGAGCTCCGGAAGGCCTTCGCGGAGGTGCTCGCCGAGCGCGCCGGACTCGCCGAGCGCACCTTCCACCCCGACGCCCGGGACGAGCTGCTGCAGCGCCTGCGCCTCTATGACACCCAGGGCGAGCAACTGGCGCGCTGGGAGGCGCCCATGCGGCTGAACCTGCGCACCCGGCCCACCGGAGCCACGGTGTCGCTGGCGCGCTACGAGACCACCCATGACGGGAAGCGGGTGTTGTCTCCGGCTCGCCAGCCGGGCCCCACTCCGCAGGAGGGGCTCTCACTGGAGCGCGGCACCTGGGTGGTGGAACTGAGCGCGCCCGGGAGGGCTCCGGTGAGCTACCTGCTGCGAGCCGAGCCCGGCGCCGAACGCACCCTGGAGCTGGCCCTGCCGGAGGCCACCCGGGTCCCCGAGGGCTTCGTCTACGTGCCGCGCGGCACCTTCCTCTTCGGCACGGCGGCGGACGAGAACATCCGGCAGTTCTTCGACACGGTGCCGCTGCACGAGGTGGAGACGGGGCCCTACCTCATCTCCCGCACCGAGGTGACATATGGCGAGTACGTGGCCTGGCTGGAGACGCTCTCCCCGGAGGAGCTGGCCCGCCGCGTCCCGCATGGAGCCTCGGTGGCGTCGGTGGACGCCGAGGTGGCGTTGAAGCGGCGGCCGGACGGACGCTGGCACCTGCGCTTCAAGCCCCGGACGGTGCCGTACGAGGCGGACCAGGGCGAGCCCATCCGCTACACGCAGCGCCCGCGTGACGTGGAGCAGGACTGGTGGCGCATGCCGGTGGGGGCCATCAACTACGAGGACGCCCGGGCCTACGCGGCCTGGCTGGCCCGGACGGGCCGCGTTCCCGGCGCGCGGCTGTGCAACGAGCTGGAGTGGGAGCACGCCGCCCGAGGCGCGGACGAGCGGGAGTTTCCGCACGGGGACACACTGCTTCCCGAGCAGGCCAACTTCGACGAGACCTACGGCAAGGTGGGCGCCAACTTCGGCCCGGACGAGGTGGGCCGCCACCCCGAGTCGCGGAGCCCCTTCGGCCTGGACGACATGGTGGGCAACGTCTTCGAGTGGACCGACTCCGTGCTCCAGCCGGGCCGTCCGGTGGCTCGTGGAGGCAGCTACTACTTCGGCGCCAGCACGGCCCGCGCGCCCAACCGCGAGACGCCCGAGCCCGACTTCAGGGATCTCAGCGTCGGCCTGCGGCTGTGCGCGGATGCACCTTCCGAGCCCTGAACGGGCTCAGGGCTGCTCGGGTGGAAGCAGACCATCCGTCACCGCCAGATCCCTGGCGAAGCGCAACTCATGGCCGATGCGCTCGGAATCCGGGAAGAGCTTCTCCGCCGTCTCGCCAAGCTGAAGCGCCTTGCTCAGCGACTCCCGGGTCCTCTTCGAGGACCAGAAGCTGATCAGTCCCGCCCAGGCTTCCTCGAGCGTGCGCAGTGACCTCCGTGCTGCTTCCTCGAAGAGCGTCTCGGCCTCGGGCGGCGAGTCATGGAAGATGTCCAGGAAGTAGGCGAGCTCCACCAGGGCTGGGGCACTTCGACCCGAAGCCCGCACGGCCAGCTCCAACAGACGCCGGATCTCCGGCAGGGTCTCCTCGCCACCCGAGTCGGGGGGTGGCGCATCGTCGAGCCGCAAGAGACGAGCGAGTTCGAGCAGGTTGGGCGTGAACGCGGGACAGGACTCGACCAGTGCTCGATGCAACCGCAATTGCTCCCGACTGGGGCGGTTGTCGCAACCCTCCGCGCGAGCAGCCTGCATTCTTGCCACCAACTCGTCGAGACTGGGATGCGTCACAGATCTCCTCCCTTCTCCATCAAACGTGGGGATTCGAGGATGAGCTTCTTGGCCATCTTGAGTTGAGCTTGCGTCGCGAGGCTGTAGTCCTTGGCATTCAACATCTGCTCGATCTCATAGAGCGTGTGGTCCCGAAGCTGAGAAGGAAAGTCCCTGACACGCTGCAACGTGGCGGGGATATCCCCCAGCCTCGTATTGAGACGGGCAATATCGTTCAGCAGCCGGGCGGCCTGCTCCCGAGAGATCAGACTCCCGGCACTCGCTTCAGCGATGAGTGTTTCAGCCTCGGCGAATCGACCCTGTGCGATCAACGCCTGAATGCGGCTGGCAACCGTGCTGCCCTTGATACGTACGCCGTCCTCGGACTCGTCGCCGTACGCCTCGTATGTCTCCCTCGATAAGGCTGGCCCTTCGCGGACATCACTGGAAGCGTGAGAGCATGCTCCGGTGGTAATGATGATGAATCCGACCGTCAGCATCCACGCGACTGAGGACTGGCGTTGCATGGTCGTGGGTCTCCCTCTATAGGATGGGCGGTGCGCCCGCTCATGGCGCGAGAGGTTATCTCATCACCGTCATGCGTTCCGCGCCCCTGTCCGCAGCAGCCCCTGGGAAGACCGTTCCGGCCCCTGTACCCTGGTGGTCCATCACCGGGGTTTTGTTCGGATCCCGGCGAACTTCTTCGCCTTCCTTTTCATCCTGATGACAGTGGCCACGTACATCTCGGCCGCCGGCTCGCTGATTGCCGGACGGTTCGTGGCCGTGAGCAGGGAATCCACACCATGTTGACCACGCCCCTCGGACGTTTCCGCCTCGTCGCCTTCTGGGAGGGACTGTCCTTCCTGCTCCTCCTGTTCATCGCCATGCCGTTGAAGTACGCGCTGGGCATGCCCCAGATGGTGCGCGTGGTGGGAATGGCTCACGGCGTGCTGTTCATCGCCTACCTGTACACGCTGATGATGGCGGCGATCGAGCACCGCTGGGGCTTCAAGCGGGTGACGCTGGCCTTCGTCGCGTCGCTGGTGCCGGGCGGAACCTTCTGGCTCGATGCGCAGCTGCGCCGCGAGACACAAGCCCCTCCCGCCCTGGACGCCAGGTAGGCGCTCGGCGGGCCACTGCCCTACCCTCACTAATCTGACTTCGGAGGATGGTTCTTCATCAGTTCTTCCGGCAGGGGCATCCTGACGAACCGCAAGCCCGCGCCCTTGCGCTCGGGCATGACCTGGAATCCCTGGCCAGTGATCCGGACGAGAGCGCCATCCCTTGCTTTTCCACTTCCGAGCCACTCGTCCGCCTCTTCTCTCGTGGCGAACGTCTGGGACACGACGATGTAATCGATGGCGGGCGTGTAGAACGAGCGGAAGAACTCGCGATAGTCGTCCAGCTTCTGGATTTCACGGACGTAGAACAGTGCCACTGCGGCGATTCGGAGTGCTTCGTCCTCTGGGGAGCCTTCTGGGTACTTTTCGTTGATGGTGCGCAGGATGTCGAAGACGCAATCGACGTCGAAGTTGTGGTCGTAGCTCATCTCGGTCTCCGGACTAGTGGAGTGTCCGACAAGTCTTTCAACATAGTCGCGGAGCGAGAACGAGGCGGTCTCCGGGCGCGAGTTCAAGCAACTGGTCCGATGGTCAGACCAGTTCGAGCAGCGCGCGATCGGAAGGTGCCTCTGGGGCGGTTTCTGGCTCGAAGGCGCACTACCTTCGGTATCGTCTCCGCGAGTTGGGTAGGCCGCCGAGCAGCCGGCGTTCTCCTCGATGTGGTGCTGCGCCGATGTCTCTCCCGACTATGTTGAAAAACTTGTCGGACACTCCACTAGAGGGCAAGCGGAGCCAGGAGCAGCGCACCAGAACCGCTCTACATGATGCCTTCGTACCCTGCCGACCAGTGACTACACTGCGCACCGCTCCGCCGAGTGGATACGGTGCTCCAATCACGGAGAGGGGGCCTTGCGCAGCAACTCCACGGTCCTCGCCATGTCCGCGGGTAGCGGGGACTCCAGCGTCCTCGCCTCCACTCCGGGCATCGCCGGCCACTCCAGCCTCGCCGCGTGCAGCGGCGTCCGCGCCAGTACTTCCTCCTCCCCCTCCCCGCCCAGCTCCTTCGCCTTCAGCGGCTCGGCCCGCCCGTACTGGTGATCTACCAGCAGCGGGTGCCCCTCCGACAGCAGGTGCACGCGGATCTGATGCGTCCGCCCCGTCTCCGGCTCGGCCTCCACCAGTGACGCCGCCGCGAACACCTCCACCGGCCTCACCCGCGTGCGCGAGGGCTTCCCCTCCTCACCCGGCCTCGCCACCCGCATGCGGCCCTTGCGCGCGGGCGCCAGCGCCGCGTCCACCATTCGAGGCGCCTCCACCCGGCCCTCCACCAGCGCCAGGTAGCGCTTGCGCACCTTGCCCGCCTCGAAGGCCATCGACAGCGTCCGGTGCTTCTCCGGCTCCAGGGCGAACACCACCACCCCCGAGGTGTCCCGATCCAACCGGTGCACCACGTACACCTTGCGCCCCAGCCGCTCCTCCAGCACCTCGCGCAGCGACGGCCCGCTCCCCTCGGCGCGGCCGGGGATGACCAGCATCCCCGCCGGCTTGTCCACCGCGAGCAGCCCCGCGCCCTCGAAGAGAACGCGGACGTCGCTCACTCGTACTCCGAGGCCGGGACCACCGTCACCGGGCCCAGCCCCTTGAGTTGCTTGCCAATCGCATCCGCGCGCCCCAGCACGACGATCAGCGGCGACTTGGAGAACAGGTACTTCGCCGCCACCTCCACCGTCTGCTTCGGCTTCACCGCCAGCAGCCGCTCCCGGAACTTCTCCACCCAGTCGTCCCCGAGCCCGTGCACCCGGATGTCGCTGATGACCGCGGCCACCGACTCGTTCGTCTCCGTGCGCAGCGGGTACAGCCCCGCCAGGTAGCGCTGGGCCTTCTTCAGCTCGCCCGCGGGAATGCCTCCCTGGCGCACCTTGGCCACCTCGGCCAGCGACACGTCGATGATCTCCCGCGTGGTCTCCGTCTTGGTGAACGTGGAGATGCCGAACACGCCTCCCGCGCTCATCGCGTCGAAGTAGCTGTGGATGCCGTACGTCAGGCCGCGCTCCACGCGCACCTCGTTCACCAGCCGCGAGGTGAAGCCCCCTCCCAGCGCGATGTTCATCGCCGTGGCCGGGAAGTAGTCCGGATGGCCGAGCCGGTAGCCCGGCCCGCCGATGCGTACCTGCGACTGCGTCTGGTCCGGCTTGTCCACCACGATCACCCGGCCCGTGGCCACCGTGTCGCCCGACGCGAGCTCCACCGGCGCCTCCGGCCCGCCCTCCCAGCCGGCGAAGGCCTTCTCCGCCTCCTCCGCCACCCGCTGCGGGCTCACCGCGCCCACCACCGTCAGCAGCGACACCCGAGGACCCATCCGCTCCCGGTGGAAGCGCACCAGATCATCCCGCGTGAAGGTCCGCACGTGCGCGGTGCTGCCTCCCACGTCATGCCCGTACGGGTGTTTGCCCCACAGCGCCCGCGTGAAGGCCCGGTCGGCGATGACGGAGGGATCGTCCAGGTCATTGGAGAAGCCCGCCAGTGTCCGCTCGCGCGACTGCTCCACCTCGCGCTCGGGGAAGGAGGGCTCGCGCACCAGCTGCCCGAGGATGGACAGCATGTCCGGGAAGTACTCGGCCGGCGTGGTGATGAAGAGCGAGAGGATGTCCTCGTTGCTGCCCACGGAGAAGCTCGCGCCGACGAACTCGATCGCCTCGTCGAGCTCGTCCGCGCTCATCCTCGCCGTGCCCCGGCGCAGCAGGCGCGCGGTGAAGTCCGCCAGGCCGTGCTTGTCCGCGGGATCCGTCGCGCTCCCGGCGCGGATGACGAGCCGCATGGCCACCAGCGGCAGCGGCCCGCGCTCGGCGGCCAGCACCTTCAGTCCGCTGGAGGTGGTGCTCTCGTGCAGGGTGGGCAGCGTCAGGGCGCCCGTCGTGGTGGGGGCCGCCTTCTTGACGGGGGCGGCCTTCCTGGCCGGGGCCGCCTTCTTCTTCAGGGTCTTGGCTCGGGTGGCCATCTCTACTCGACGTCCTTTCCGTCTTCGATTTCCTCGGCGGCCTCACCCGGCGCGGGGAGGAGCGTCACCACGGAGCGGCGCTCGGGGACGAAGTACTTCGCCGCCACCGCCTTCACCTGCTCGTTCGTGGCGGCCGCGTACACCGAGGGCAGCGACAGCCCGTCCCGCCACGAGCCCAGCAGCGCCTCGTAATGGCCCATGGCGTGCGCACGCCCGCTGTTCGTCGCCAGCTCCCGCAGGTGGTCCGCCCGCAGGTTGTTCTTCGCCTTCTGCAGCTCGCGCTCCGTGAGGCCCTCGCGCGCCACGCGCGCCAGCTCCTCGTAGACGACCTCCTCCACCTTGCGCGGCTCCGAGTCCGGCTTGAGCTCCAGGAAGACCAGGATGGCGCCGGGATCGATCCTCCAGCCCCAGTCCACTCCCACGGAGATGGCCAGCTGCGTCTCGTAGACGAGCTTCTTCACCAGCCGGCTGCCCTCACCCTTCGTCAGCGCGTACTGGATGATGTCCAGGATGAGCGTCTCCTCGTCACGCGCCGCCGGACCCCGGTAGGCGATCATCACCGACGGGGACTGGGCGGGGTGGCGCAGCTCGGCGCGGCGCTCGCCCTTCTGGGGAGGCTCGGCGTCGAGCACGGACGCGGGCGTGGGGCCCTTGGGGATGTCCCCGTAGTAGCGGCGCACCAGCGCGAGCGTCTTCTTCGGGTCGATGTCCCCGCAGATGTAGAGCACCGCGTTGTTGGGCGCGTAGTAGGTGCGGAAGTACTGCTCGCAGTCCTGGCGGGTGATGTTCTCGATGTCCTTCATCCACCCGATGACCGGCCAGCGGTACGGGTGCGCCTTCCACAGGAGCGTGCCCAGCTCCTCGTCCATCATCCCGGTGATGTCGTTGTCCACCCGGGCGCGGCGCTCCTCCATCACCACCTGGCGCTCGCTGGTGAGCGAGTCGTCGTTGATGCGCAGCGCGCGCATCCGGTCCGACTCCAGGTCCAACACCGTCTCCAGCGCGTCCGAGGCGAAGTCCTCGTAGTACACCGTCATGTCCGTGGACGTGTACGCGTTGGAGCGGCCGCCGTTGGACTCGAGCACCTTGTCGAACTGCTTGGGGCCGTACTTCTTCGCCCCGTTGAACATCATGTGCTCGAAGAGGTGGCTGATGCCGGTGATGCCGGGCCGCTCGTTGCGGCTGCCCACCTGGAAGAAGGTGTAGAGGCTCACCACGGGCGTTTGGTGATTGGCGAGCAGACGCACCTTGAGGCCATTGGAAAGCGTGGCCTCCTGGACATCGAACAGGGATAGGAGGACGGGGTCCGCCATGCGCTCGGCGGGTTTCGCGGGTGCCTTCGGCATGGGGACACCCTATACACGGCTTCCCTCGGAGCAAGCAGGTGTTTCGAGGCGGGAGTGTCTCACGGCCAAAAGCCGCTCCCACGACACGGAGAGCCCATGAATCCGACCAATCCCATGTTGACGCCCGAGGTCCTGGCGAACCCCTACCCCTTCTACGCGGCGCTGAGGGAGTCCACCCACCCGGTCCAGAAGCTCGAGGCCCTGATGGGCTGCTACGTCGTCACCCGCCACGAGGACATCGTTCCCGCCCTGAGGAACCCGGCCCTGTTCTCCTCGAAGACGACGCCCGGCGGGCGGCCTCCGGAGGAGCTCGGCGAGGATCTGCTCCGCTACTTCCAGCCCGGCAACAGCCTGCTCTTCAACGACCCGCCCCTGCACACGCGCCTGCGCACGCTGGTGAGCCGTGCCTTCACGCCCCGCCGGATCGCCGACCTGGAGCCGCGCATCCGGGAGCTCGCCAGCGGGCTGCTGGACACCCTGCTCGCCCGGGAGGAGCCCGACTTCGTGACCGACCTGGCCGAGCCCCTGCCCGTCATCGTCATCGCCGAGATGCTGGGCATCGAGCCCGAGCGCCGCGAGGACTTCAAGCGCTGGTCGGACGCCGTCGTCCAGAGCACGGATTTCTCCACGGACAAGCAGGAGCTGCCGCGGATGATCGCCGACCTCCGGGACCTCAACGCGTACCTGGAGGGCGCCATCGAGCGGCGCCGCCAGCAGCCGCGAGAGGATCTCATCAGCGCCCTGCTGGAAGCGGGTGAGCAGGAAGGGCTCCTCGCCCCCATCGAGGTCATCGCCTTCACCCGGCTGCTGCTCGTGGCCGGCAACGAGACCACCACCAACCTGCTCGGCAATGGGCTAGTGGCGCTGATCCAGCACCCCTCCGAGTGGGAGAAGCTGGCGGCGGACCCCTCGCTCATCCCCAACGCCATCGAGGAGATGCTGCGCTACGAGCCGCCGGCCCATGCCGTCTTCCGGGAGACCACGGCGGACACGGAGCTCGGGGGCCAGGTGGTGCCGAAGGGCTCGCGCGTCATGTTCCTGATCGCGGCGGCCAACCGGGATCCGCGGAAGTTCCCCGAGCCGGACCGGTTCGACATCACCCGCGAGGCCCAGGGACACCTCTCCTTCGGCCACGGCATCCACTTCTGCCTGGGCGCGCCGCTGTCCCGGCTCGAGGCGAAGGTGGCCTTCGAGGAGCTCTTCCGCCGGGTGCGCCGCGTCTCCTTCGCCTCCGGCCAGGAGGGTCACATCGACTGGGGTGGCAGCTTGCTGCTGCGGGGCCCCCGGAGCCTCCGGCTGCGGTTCGAGCGGCGCTGAGGCCTACGAGGCGGCCTGATCCGGCTCCCGGTGCTCCGAGGAGCCAGCCACGGGCAGGAAGACCCGGAAGGTGGTGCCCTGGCCGGTCGCGCTCCGCACGGTGATGCGTCCGCCCAGCGCGGTGATGATGCCGTGGCAGATGGAGAGGCCCAGCCCGGTGCCCACCCCGATGGGCTTGGTGGTGAAGAAGGGATCGAACAGCCGGCCGAGGTTCTCCTGGGGGATGCCGACGCCGGTGTCCCGCACCGACACCACCACCTGTCCCTCCTCGAAGGTGGTGGTGAGGCGGATCTCGTTGGCCTGGAGATCCCCATGGGGGATGGCCTGGGCGGCGTTGACGAGCAGGTTGAGGAAGAGCTGGGCGAGCCGGGATTCGTTGGCGCTCACGTGTGGCACGTCGCCATAGTCCTTCACCAGCCGAGCGCGGTGGCGGATCTCGCTCCAGGCCATGTTCACGCACGAGTCGAGCACGGCGCGCACGTCCACCGGCCCGCCCTGCTGCTCGTCGCTGCCGCGCGAGAAGGTCTTCAGATCCCTCACGATGTCGCGCACGCGGGTGCTGCCCGAGAGCGCCTCCCTCAGCGCGTCCCGGATCTCCTGTCCCCGCTCGCCCGAGAGGGTCTCGCCGGCCTCGGCCAGCGCGGCCAGCTCGTCGTCCACGAAGCGCAGGTTGCTCAACATGTAGGACAGCGGGTTGTTGATCTCATGGGCCACGCCGGCGGACAGCGTGCCCAGCGAGACCATGCGCTCGGTGGCCAGCAGCTTCTCCTGCACCTGCCGGCGCTCGGTGATGTCGCGGGCGATGGAGACCATCGCCGGCTGGCCATCGAAGATCAGGGGGACCGTCACCACCTCGCCCAGCACCCGCCGGCCCTCGTGGTGCCGGAACTGCACCTCGTGGGGGGTGCCGACGCTGGAGAGCTCGGCGAAGGCGAACTCGTTGCCGGGCAGGACGAGCGCGTCGACCGAAAGGCCCCGCAGCTCCACCTCGTTCTCATGGCCCAGCAGGCTGGCGGCGGCGGGGTTGGCGAAGAGCACCTTGCCCTCCCGATGGAGGACGATGGCATCCGGCGAGCGCTCGATGAGGGTGCGGAAGCTCGCCGCCGAGCGTCGCACCTCCTCCTCGGCCTGCTGGCGCCGCTGCTCGCTGCGCAGCCCCTGGAGGATGGCGCAGCACGTGGCCAGGAAGGGCTGGACGAAGGTGATGACCTCGTCGTCATAGCCACCGGGGCGGTTGGCGATGCCCACCATGCCCACCATCTCGGTGGCGGAGTGGAAGGGCAGCCCCAGGAAGCAGCGCAACGGGGGGTGGCCGTCGGGCAGCCCGCCCCGGCGCGGATCCACCGCCGGCATGTTGGCCACCACCGGCTTGCCCGTCGTCATCACGGTGCCGAAGAGCGTCTTGAGGTTGCGGAACTCCATGCCCTTGGGCGCCTGGCGGTCATGGAACGCCCGGAGCTCCGGCGTCCAGCCGATGTTGGTGATGGCGTTGGTCCGCAGGTAGGGCGTGCCGTCCGGGTTGTGCATCACCTCGCCGATGAAGCCGTACTCGCTCCCCGTCAGCCTCAGCAGAACTGATAGGAGTTTGTCGAACAATCGATACGGCTCATGGCCCTGGATGAACTCCGTCTGGGCTTCCGTGAGGGCCTTGAGCAGCAGGTTGCTGGCACGCAGGGCCTGCTCCGCCGTGGTCTCACCACTCATCTGCGCCTCGCGCACGTCGAGTGCCGGGGCCCCCATCCCGGCGAGACTGGGGTGGCTGGGCAGTTCCATCCGTCCGCTCACCTGTTCGTCTTTCGATGAATCCGATTCTCGTAACTTACTTGAGAATCGTTGCCGTCAACTCTCCCGCCCCCGCCACGCGCACCCGACCGTTCTGAAATTCTCATTGTCCGAGAGGGTCTCCGTTGGATCCGCTCCAGGCAATGAAGGGAGAAGTGCGTCGTGGGCCTACAGGCCCGAGGGGCTTGTCAGACGGACGGGCACCGGACGTCCGGGGCACGTGGAGTCAGGGCTTCCACCGGAGGGGAGAACGCTTGCAGGTACCCACTCGCGCCGCGCTGCTGGAGGAGTTGGACTCACAGGGCTACAGGGCACGCCTCGAGCGCGTGGCCAGGATCGGGCATGAGGCCCGGGACAGCCCGTCCCTGCCGGCGTTGATGGGCGAGCTGGTGGCCGGAGATGCGCACGAGGCGACCCTGGCGCTGGTGATGGCCCGCGCCGCCCGGAACGAGGCCGTGCTGCTCCGCGGCCTCACCCACCCCTCCCGCGCGGTGCGGGGACGCGCCGCCTCCCTCGCGGGGAAAGCCATCCGGGACGAGGCCGCCCTCGAGCAGGTGCTCCCCGAGCTGCCCTCGATGATCCGCCGACGGGTGCTCAAGGGCGTGGCGCTCGCCCGGCGGGAGCGGCTCGCGGCCCGGCTGCTCCCGGTCGTCCGCGCGCGCCATGGCGACGGCGAGGCGGCCCTGCTGCTCCCCGCGCTGGACACCGAGGACGTGCGGCACTTGCTGCCGGAGCTCGCCCATGCCGTGCGGGCCTGGCCCACGCTGGTGCACCGCCACCCGGACACGGTGCTCGCCTTCCTCCAGGCCCGGTTCACCGGGGCCGCCGCCTCGGAGCGCCAGGGGCTCTTCCTCACCTGGGACCTGCCCCTGAGGGAGCTGCTCGTCCTCCGGTGCGAGGCGGTGCTCGCCCTCGTGCGCGAGCACACCACCACCGCCCTGCCCGAGCTCGTGGTGAAGGCCCTGCCCCGGCTCGTGCGCGAGTACCCGGAGCAGCTCTTCGAGCTCCTCGGCCGGCCCGCGCTCCGCAAGGGCCTGAACGACAGGGTCCTGACACAGGGCATGCTCCGCGAGGTGGCGAGGTGCTTCTCCTTCGATCAGCGCCTCGAGCTCGCACGCATGCTGGTGGATCGCCAGGATCTCCTCACCCGGCTGTTGCAGCGAGTCTCCCCCTGCGAGCGGGCCGCCCTCTTCACCCATGCCTTCGACGGCGTCCCTCCGCCTCGATTGCAGACGAAGCTCCTCTGCGCCCTGCCCCTGGCCCTGCGGGACGCCGAGGTGGCGCGTCAGCTCGAACGGCCCGAGGTGCGGGAGGATCGCCATCAGCGGCTCTGCCTGCTGGCCTTGCGCACCATCGAGCACTCGCGCGAGCAACTCCAGGAGGCCGCCTTCGCCAGCGACGCCCATGACCGGGCGATGGCGCTCTCGCTCCTCGTGGCCAGCACCGGCCTGTCGGGCCGGGGAGTGACCGAGACGCTCACCTATCTCTCCCGGCTGAAGAACGAGCAGGATCCGGTCCGCCGCGAGGTCCTGCGCGCGCTCGAAGCCATCTCCGGCCTCTACACCTCCGAGCACATTCCATTCCTGGAGACGTTGGTGACGGACGCGCTCGAAGCGCGCGACACCTCGGAGGCCACCCGGACCGCGCTGCGAGTCCTGACCTTCGAGCTCCTCCGTGCCCACCTCATGGATCACCGGGGCGCCCTCTTCCAATTCGCCCTGAGGACGATGGAGCGGCTGCTCGGGCTGGACGACTCCCTGGATACCCTCCGGCTCGACGGTCTGCCCCGAGGTGCCGAGCACCACCTGGTCGCCGCCCTGCTGCCGCGGATCCGCGCCGCCGGCCCGCACGAGCGGGCCAGACTCATCTTCGCCCTGTGCGAGACGCTCGGCCGGCGCGCATGGAACGTGGACATGCTCCAGGCCCTGCTCGAACCGCTCACCGAGTCGGAGGTCGAGTGGCACGCACACCGGGCCATCCAGTACTGGCTGGAATCGCCCCGGACGAGGGATCAGCGCGTGCGCAAGCTGCTGGCACGGGACGCCTCGGCCATCATCTTCCCGCGGGTGCTCGCGCACCTTCACCGGCACCGGCCGGAGTCGTTGGAGCCCTACCTCGAGGGCCGCCCGCTGGAGGGCCGCTTCGCCGTGGACGGCCGGGGTTGGGTGCCCGTGTTGCGTGAAGGTTTCCACCGCTGGCTGCCCCGGCACCAGGAGCGCTACCGGGAGCTGCTCCTGCGGATCGCGAACGATGAGGTGCTCTGTGACTGGGAGCGGACGGACGTGCTGTACACCCTGGCCCGGCTGCCGGTGGTGACGGAGAAGCACCTCCAGCCCTTCCTCGGGTGGAATGACGTGCCCACGGTGGAGGCCGTGCTCGGCGCATTCGGCCGGCTGGACCGGCCCGGGTCCGCGCTCCCGCTGCTGCTGGAGCACCTGGACGGGGACCGCGCGCGGGTGGCCATGTACGTGCTGCCCGGAATCCTGGAGCAACTGTCCCCCTCCCACCGCACCGGGACGCTGGCCTCGCTGCTCTCGCGCGACAGACTGAAGGTGACGGTGCACAAGGAGCTGGTGCGGCAGCTCGCCACCGCCCGGGATCCGCGCGCCCTGGCCCTGCTGCGCCAGCAATGGGACAAGCCCCACGTCCACCGGGACGTGTGCATCGCCATGGGCCACGCCGCGCGCCGGCTGTTGGAGACGGAGGAGTCCGCCTGGGACATGATGGAGATCCTGGTCCGCGACCCGGATCCGTACGTGGCCCGGAGTCTCCTCAAGCAGCCTCCCGAGGCGCTCCCCGCCCGGCTCCGTCCCCGCTACGCCGGGCTCCTCTTCCAACTGGTGGACCACCCGGACTCCGAGGTGCGCCAGCGGACCTTCCATGCGCTGATTCACTGGGCGGCGGGACTCGAGGAGCGGGTGGCTCGGCTCGCGGCGGCGCGCATCGTGGATCTCTCCAGCGGGGACGAGTGGAATGCCGCCACCCTGGCGCTGGTGCTGGTGACGCTGGATGGGCGCGCCTTCGAGCAGGTGGTGGACTGCGTGGCGGCGCTCGTCTCCGCCTCCATGCAGGAGGAGCCTGACGCCGGGCCCCAGGGGGATCTGCCCGCGTTCAACCGGCTGAAGCAGCTCATCGAGGCGCTGCTGGTCCAGCCGCGTCCGGTGGTGCTGGGCCTGCGTCCGCGCCTGGCCGAGGTGGCGCGCGTACTCACCCGGGACGCCGCGCTGTGGCCCCTGTCCGCCCGGATCCGGGTGCACTGTCTGACCTGGAAGGAGGCGGGCCCGGTCGCGGACGTGCTGCTCGGGCTGGCGGCGGAGACCCGCGAGGAGCCCTTCTTCGCCCAGGCGCTCGCGTCCATGGTGGCGTCGGTGATGAAGTTCGCGAACGAGGAGTGCGCACCGGAGCTGCTGCTGGACGTGGCGGCCCGCGTGCGAACCGGAGCGCCACTCGTGGCACTGGAGCTCGTGCGCGAGGCGGGCACGCGCCGGTACTGGCGCGGAGCCGAGGCCCGGAACCTCCTGCGCGAGCTGCGCCAGCATCCGCGCCCCGCCGTCCGCGCGGCCGCCCGGGCCGTCACGGTCACGACGGGTTGATACGAGAAGGGACACCCGGGAGGGGGCGGTCCGGGCGCGCTCGTCGGCAACTGGTCCGACAATCAGACCAGTTCGTACGAAACGCGCCCGGGAGGTCCCTCACGCGGCGATGCGAGCGCCGCGCTTCTTCCGGGAACGGCCGCTGCCGCCCTGGTCGCGCGGAGGCCCGAGCACGCTGTCGGCGGGGAGGCCGGCATCGAGCGCCTCGCGCAGCTCGGGGGACAAGCCGTTCAGCAGCAGCAACACCGAGGCATTCGTCCAGGCGAAGCCCAGCGTCCGCTCGGACCGGGGCGCCAGCAGCGGCCCGCGATCCGCGCCCTGGTTGCCGTACTCCACGGCCACCTCGGCGGACCTGCTCACCACGTCATACTTCTCCTTCACCAGGCCGTTGTGGCTCCCCGCGATGTCCAGGATCATGGACACCCAGCGGTAGGCCACCGCATCGGCCTCGGCGTGGAAGCCGTAGCGGCGCAGTCCCTCCACCACGATGACCTGGTGCGGCGCCCAGCCAAAGGGCCAGTCCCACTGCAGGGCCTCTCCACCGGCGGCCTCGCGCGAGGCGCGGGTGCTGGAGGTCAGGCCTCCGTCATGGAGGAAGCGCGGGAGCGCGGCGGCCACGGCGGCGGCCTCCTCCCGGGAAGCCCAGCCCGTCCACAGCGGATAGAAGGTGGCCAGGGACTCGTAGCGCGAGCGGCGTCCGGCCACGAAGTCGTGATCGAAGAACATCCCCCGCCCGGCATCCCAGAAGCGCGTGCGCATGGTGCGCGCCCGGGCCTTCGCCGCCTTCGCGTACCGGGCCGCCCGCAGCGAGTCCTCCCCTTCCACCAGGCGGAGGATCTCCGCGAGATCCATCTCGTACTGGAACAGCAGCGAGTTGAGGCACACCGGCTCGTGGTGGTGCGTGGCCGTGCCGAAGCGGTGGCACATGTCCCAGCCGCTCTCGCGGATGGCGCGGTCGTGGCGGTGGAACTCGGCGTCGTCCGGCCGCGAGCCAGCGTAGAACGCGGACAGATCCTCGGCGTCGGGCCCCTCGGCGTCGTCCTTGTAGCGGGACAGCCCGCTCGGCGTGGCGCGCGGGCCCGTGCGGAAGACGTTCTCGAGCTCCTGCTCGGCCACCTTCGCCACCCGCTTCAGCAGGCGCCGGTCCGGGCGCACCGCGTGGAGCTCCAGCGCCAGCCGGGGCATGAGCGGCGGCTGGGTCCGCGACAGGTGGTAGCTGAGGTTCGAGTTGGGGATCTTCCCATAGTGCTCGATCTCGTAGAGCTGGTTCTCGAGCAGATCCCTCGCGAGCTCGTAGCGGCCGGAGGCCAGGGCGCCCCGAGCGTTGAAGTAGCTGTCCCAGCCGAACATCTGCACGAAGCGGCCACCCGGGACGATGTAGGGGCGCGGGAGGTAGAGCATCCCCGGCGCGCGCATGAGCGCCCGCCAGTCCTCGGCCCCGCGAGGCTTCTGGAGCGGCACCATCTCCAGGCCGCCGGAGCGCCGGGCCTCGGCACGCAGCTTCTTGAGGGCCTTGCGATCGCGCGCGGGGACGTACACGCGCAGCCGGCCCTCCGGGTCCTTCACCGGCATCACCGCGAGCGCCTTCTTCAGATCCTCGGCCCGGTCCGAGCGGCGGACGAGTCCGTCCCAGCCCTGGTCGATCAGCCGCCGCATCGTCTCGGTGCGTGGGGTGAGCATCCGCTCCACGGGCAGTCCCGGCTCATCGCCCCGCCCCTCGAGCACCTCCTCGGAGAGGACGTCCGCGGCGTGCGCGAGCCGCTCCGCCCCGGCCAGCTCGAGGCGGGCCCCCGGGCCGAGCACCAGCTCCACCGCGAAGCGCTGCCCACTCTCGCGGGCGCGCTCGGCGTCACGAGCGGTGAGGCGACCATCGCCATCGAGATCCAGGGTCATCAGCACCTCGTAGGCGAGGCGCGCGGTGGCCGTGGTGGCGGACAGGGAACCCGGAGTCGCGGGCCGTGCGGCGGGAACCGACGGCGCGGCGAGGGGAAGCGGATTCTTCGGGGAGGAAGCGGAGCGGAGAAGACGGGGAGACGGCGTCCGGATGGGCACGTTCGACCTTCTGCGTGGAAGCGCGCGATCAAGGTACACGAGTCCGCCGCGCGGCCCATCCACATTCACGCGGCTCGCCCGCTCAGCTGCTGGCACACGGTCCGCGTCGCGCTCCACGAAAATGATTTGGCTTCAAAACATTTGGTTTGTCTTCAAAGCATCCTGCGATCATCCGCCGGGAAACCGTTTGGAACGCCGCGCGAGGTGACTACGGTGCGCGCCGCTCCACCCCGTTCCCCCTACCGCAGGAGAAGACACCTCGTGGAGATTCAAGAGCCGTCGTTCCGCCCCCTCGCCACCGCCGCGCTGCTGCTGGCCGTCCTGGGGCTGGCGTCCCGCGCCCACGCCGCGGAGGAGCCCACGCCGCTGCAGGACAACCGCCGCATCACCCTGGGCTACATCGAGATCGCCTACGAGCTGGGCGCCCTGCTCGATCCGAGCCTCCAGCCCGGAGGCAGCAGCACCGTGCGCCCCAACTGGTTCACCTTCGCGCCCCATGCCTCCCAGACCGGTGGCCAGGGCATGCTCGGCACGGCCCTCGCGCGGCAGGCGATCGCCGCGGCTCGGGGACAGCCGGTGCTCACCGTGGGCAACGCCCTCGACCGGCTGGGCCTCACCGGCGAGCTGCGGCTCACCGTCGAGAGCCTCTCCCTGCAGCTCGTCCTGCACGGCATTCCCCTCGACGCGGCCACGTCGATCGCCTCGCTCACCACGGCCATGAACTGGGAGGCGCTGGCCGACCCGCGCACCCTCACCGCCACCACCCTGCGCTTCGCCTCGCTCTACTGGAGCGCGCCGGGCTTCCTTCCGCTCGACAAGGCGGAGTCCCTCGTCATCACCCTGGAGCGCACCCTGCACGAGGGCAACGTCGCCATCTTCACGGACATCGGTGGCTCGGGGCGCCTGTTCCTCGACTGGCGCCGGACCGCCACCGGCGAGGTGACGCCCGAGCGCGTGCTGACGGAGTTCTCCCTCCCGGAGGCCGTGCCGCAGGAGGCTCGGGCCGCCTATGAGTACGCGCTCGCCCACGCCAACGACACACCCCGGCCCTACCAGTTCGAGAGCATCTTCCCGGGCATGCACTGGAAGAGCCTGCTGGTGGCCGCCTTCGCGCTCTACGAGAAGGCCCGCCTGGCGCCCACGCCGACCGCGCGCGACGCGCTCATCGCCATGGGCAACAACTACGTGGCCTGGCGCGAGCAGCACGACATGGCGCAGCCCGTCTTCGCGCCGGCCGTGCAGCGCCCGGACGAGGTGTCCCGCTCCGCGCTGCTGGAGGCCATCACCCCGCTGCTCAAGACGTACTTCGGCACCGTGGAGTGGACGTACGCCGACTATGCCTACAGCCGGCCGGATCCGGACGGCAACCCCTTCACCTCCCCTCCCACCGAGTACAACTGGGCCACCTTCTGGGATCGCTGGACGGGCATCCTCTACGCCTTCGATCAGGCCTATGGAAACCCCGCGGGGCTGTGGGTGATGCCGGAGCCGATCGTCGACCCCACCACCTGAGGAGCCCGGCCGGCTGTCAAGCACGGCCTGAGTTCCCTGGTGGAGGAGACCGGAGTCGGGGGGTGGACAGTGGAAGGGGTTACGCGAGGAGTGCAATCGACCCGGACCGATGGCAAACTGGAGAGGCCTCCCATCTCTGCTACCGTTCGCTCCATGCCGGTGTTCATTCCCCCTCGCCTCCGGTTGCTGCTCTCGGGCCTCGCCGGTGCCGTGCTCCTGCGCGGCGCCATCGAGTCCCTCCGGATGAGCCCCGCCACGTTCACCCTCGTCGCCCTGATGGCGCTGGCCCTCGTCTGGGTGCGCCGGGAGCGCGGATTCGCGTGGGTGCCGTCGTCCAGCAGGCCTCGCGAGTGGAGGGACGCGGTTCCCGAGCTCGCGCTGGCCCGGGTCGCGTCGAGGGAGAAGGAGAACCACCCCTCCGGGTCGTATCCCGTTGCAAGAAAGGTCGTGGGCTTCCCGGTGCGGCGTTCCCTGGGCTCGCGGGTGAAGCTGTGGGTCGGGAGCGTGGGCCTCACGCTGCTCGGGGTGTGGTGGATGCTGCTCGTCACCATCCTCTTCTTCCCGGATCCCGGAGCGCGCGACACGCTGTACCTCAACGCCAGCCTGACGCTCATCGCCATCTCCCTGCTGCTGACGGTGCTCTTCCTGGTGATTCTCCGCTCGGGCCTGCGAGGGCCGGCGGATCCGCTCGCGCCGGAGAACAACCAGGGCGAGGAGCTGAGGGATCTCCCACTGGATGACGGTCAGGGAATGCCCCCCCTGCCCCCGAGTGGCCGCGGCCGCAAGTCGCACCTGCGGCTGGTGCGGCCGTAGTTCCCCTTCCCCTCGAGTGGAGTGTCCACGAAGTCCTTGGACAGGGTCCGAGGGTCCGTGGATGTCCCCTCTCCCTCTGGGAGAGGGCTAGGGTGAGGGTCTTCCCCCGGAACACGAAGGCGACGACCCTCACCCCCGCCCTCTCCCAAAGGGAGAGGGAGCATGCGCAACACGACTCTGTCCACGAACTTCGTGGACACCCCACTAACGCGCCTCGATGCGCATCCACAGGCCGTTGCGCACGCCGAGCGTGCCGGCCGTGTCGATGTGCGGCGTGTGACCGGGCTCCAGACGCACCTTGAACCGGCGCGCCAGCATGGCGGTGATCAGGTGCGTCTCGAACAGGGAGAAGTTGTTGCCCAGGCAGATGCGCTGGCCGGCCGCGAACGGGTGGTAGGCGTGCGAGTCACGTGCCGCCTCGCGCTCGGGCGACCAGCGATCGGGCTCGAACCGCTCCGGGTCCTCCCAGAAGTCCGGGTGGCGGTGGGTGGCGTACGAGAAGAGCAGCATCCGTGAACCGGCGGGGATCGTCACCCCGTCGAGCGAGTCCTCGGCGATGGCATCGCGCGCGTAGAACGGCGCGGCCGGATAGAGCCGGAGCACCTCCTTCACGACCCGGAGGGTGTACGGGAGCTTCTTCAGGTCGTCGATCGTCGGCGGCGCGTCCCCCAGCACCGAGTCCAGCTCGGCGTGCAGGCGCGCCTCCACCTCGGGGTTCTGGGAGAGCGCGTACCAGAGGAACGACAGCGTGCGGGCCGTGGTCTCGTGCCCGGCGAAGAACAGGGTGATGCCGTTGTCGAGCAGGAGCTGGTCCGCCATGGTGGCGCCCGTCTCCTCGTCGCGCGTGGTCATCAACTTCGTGAGGAGATCCTCGGGCCACTGGGCCTCGGGGATGGCGCGGCGCTGCGCGAGGAGCTGGCGGATATAGGCGTTCACGAGCCGCTGGGCCCGCCTGAAGCGCAGGTTGCCGGGAGTGGGCAGCCACAGCGGCATCTGGAACGGCTGGTTGCTCCGAGCCGACACGAAGCCGATCATCGTCTCCACCGCGCCCTTGAAGCGCAGCAGGGTCTCGTCCGAGTCCGTGCTGAAGACGGAGTGCAGGATGACGCGGGCGGTGATGAGCATCATCTCGGTGAGCATCTCGACGGGCTGGCCGGAGCCCTGGCGCGAGCGCCAGCGCTCGATGAAGTGCTGGGTGTCGGCGATGAAGATGGGGAGGAACTTCTCCACGTTGCGAGGGGTGAAGAACGGAGCCATGAGCTTGCGCTGCTGGCGCCAGTCCTCGCCGGTGGCGGAGAGCACTCCATCGCCGAGCAACAGCTGGCGGACGTTCTCGTAGCTCTGGAGCTTGTCGTAGTTCTGGCGGTGGGTGACGGAGATGTGGCGCACGTGCGAGGGGTGGACCACCAGGAAGAACGGGCGCTGGCCGATCCGCAGGCGCGTCAGGTCACCGTGGTTGTGCCAGACGTCCATCATCATCCCGAGACGGCCGCGGCTCCGAGCTGTCTTGATCAGCTCGAGGCGAGAGGGAGCGTACTCGCCGGTGGTGGGAGGAGCGGTGGGAGGAAGCGCGGGGGCGGCTGTCATGATGGCGCCAGTGAAGCACGCCTCACGGCACGGGAAACAACGCCCCCCGGTCCATGCGCGCCTACTCGGGTTTCACCACCAGCAACACCCTGGCCTGCTCGAAAGGTCGGGGGCTCAAAGCTCCACGAACCCCGCGCGCAGGGCCATCACCACCGCGTCCACGTGCGAGTTGACGCCCATCTTCCGGTAGATGTGCGTCAGGTGCGTGCGCACCGTGCGCCGCTCCAGCGTCATCACCCGCCCCACCTCGGCGTTGGACAGGCCCTTGGCCACGTAGCGCAGCACGTCGAACTCGGTGGGCGTCAGGCCCCACGGGTTCTGCTTCGCCGGCTCGGGCGGCTTCGCCTGGATGGACTGGAAGTAGTTCCAGAAGCGCCGCGCGATGAGGGGCTCGAGCACCGTGCCGCCCTCCATCACCTCGCGGATGCCCGAGCGGATCTTCTCCGGCCCCACCCTCTTCACCAGGTAGCCCGAGGCCCCCGCTTGGATCGCCTCGTACACCTTCTGCTCGTCCTCGAAGGACGTGAGGATGAGCACCTCCACCTCGGGGGCCCGGCGCTTCACCCGCCGCGTCACCTCGATGCCGTTGAGGCCCGGCAGCTCCAGGTCCAACAGCACCAGCTGCGGCCGGGCCTGGACCACGTCCTCCACGGCCTGCTCGCCGTCCTGCGAGCTGCCCACCACCTCGAGCTCGGGGAACGTCCCGAGCACCTTGAGGAGGTTGCGCAGCAGGGTCGGCTGATCCTCGACGACGAAGATGCGGGTCCGTTCCATGGAGTCAGGGGCTGGGGGTGTGCTGGAAGAGCTGCTCCAACTTCTTGTGCTCGCCGCGGTCCAGGCGCACCTGGAACTTCTCGCGCTGCCGCGGTGTGCCGGTCGTCTCCACGATGATCTCCCGGGTGCCCGACCTCACCGGATAGCGCGCCAGGGGCAGGTTGCGCTTCACGCGGACGCCATCGATGTAGGCGCGTGCCGGGAGGTTGGCGGAGATCGTCAGGTACGCGATGCCACTCTTCTGGGAGTCCTCGGACGCACCGGACTCGGAGACCACCACGGGATCCGGCGACGAGGCATTCCGGGGCCTCGCGGGCGCGGGAGGCGGCGAGGGCTCCTGCTGAAGGTACTGCTCCACGGCACCGCTGACGGCGGAGACCTTGGGGTCCGTGTCGAGCTGTGGCCGCTGCGTGAACCGCCACACGCCGATGGCGAAACACACCGTCGCCACCAGCGCGATGACTCCCGCCAAGGCCAGCATCTGGCGCCGGCGCCGCGCGTCCGCCAGGAGGTTGCGCTCCTCGGTGAACAGGCGCTGCGAGGCCACCGCCGCCTTCACCTCCGGCGACGTGGGCGGGGGCATGGGGATGTACGAGCGATCCGGCTCGGCCGGCGCCTTCTCGGTCTGGCCCCGGACCATGGACGGAGGGATGCGAGCCCGCGTCACCGTGCCCTCGGACACGCGCGATCGGCTCACCGTGTGCTCGGGCTCCATCTTCGCGGTGTCGATCCGATCCTCCGCGTCGCCCTCCTCGGGCTTGGGCTCGGGGCGGGTGAGATCCTCCACCACGCGCAGGCGGGGGTTCTTGCCGATCCGTGTCCCCTCCTTCGCGGCCCCCTGGGGCAGCACGGGCCCCCGGCGCGGCTTGGGCGGTGCCGCTCCCGGCGGAGCCACCCACGTCTGCTCGTCGTCTCCTGGCGGACCCTGACGCCCCGCCTCGCTCCCCTCCTTCGGTCCCACTCGGGTGGCCTCGGGGGTCTCCTTGTCCTTGGCCGAGACAGGGGTCGCCTCGAGCTCCGTCACCGGGACACGGGGGGCCTCCTTGTCCTTGGCCGAGACACGGGTCGCCTCGGGCTTCGGCGGGAAGTGGGTGACCTCGGCGGAGCCCTCCTTCGACAGCCCGAAGATGTGGGTGGAGTCGAGGACGCTGCGATCCATCACGGGCCCCGGCGCCACGGTGGGCTCGGGCCGGTAGTCCTCGAAGGCGGGCGGGGCCTCCATGGTGTCGGCGTCGCTGAGGGCCGGGCTGAAGGAGGGCCGCACCATCACGGACTTCTCCAGCGCGTCCGCGTTCACCTGCGCCAGCGACACACCGGAGATGGGCGTCAGCGTGAAGCGCTCGGAGAACGGCACCGGGCCGAGCGCCCCGACGGACACCTCGTTGGGGAGGAGCTCGGAGACGAAGCGGCGCAGCTCCTCGGGGCCGGGCACGCCCCCGTTGGTGGCGAGGTGGTTGCGCAGCGCGTTGGCGAACTCGCCGCACGAGCGGAACCGCCGCGAGGACATGCCCTCCAGCGCGCGCAGGATGATCGGATCCAACCGGGCGTGGATGCGGCGATCCAGGCGGCTGGGCGGGGGCAGACCGGCGCGGCGGGTGCTGACGCCCCCATCCGGGACGACGGCCTCGCGCAGGGTGAGCAGCTCGTAGGCGATGGCGCCGATGGAATAGATGTCGGCCAGCACGTCGGGGTGGTCGCCCCGGCCCACCTCGGGGGCGCGGTAGGCGCCGCGGCCCCGGTGGGCGAAGACGCGCTTGAGCTGGGGCACCTCCAGGAGCGCCCGGAGCGCCCCGAAGTCGGCCACCCGGGGCTGGCCGGCGCGCGACAGCAGGACGTTGCCCGGGGTGATGGCGCCGTGGATGACTCCAACGGAGTGGGCGCGCTCCACGGCATCGAGGAGCTGGATGACGAGGTGCAGCGCGATGGCCGGAGGGAGGAGGACCTCCTTGGTGTTGAGCCGCTGCAGCGCGGTGCCGAGGGTGTAGCCATCCACCGCCTCGCGCACCACGGCGAGCCGATCCTTCACGAAGCCCAGGTCGACGACGTGGACGATGCCCTCGGAGCCCAGGGGGTTGAGGACGCTGTACGTCTGGGCCAGCACGGTGGCGTAGCGCGGATCGGACGTCTTGGGGTGGAAGAGCTTGATGACGAACTTGAAGCCACCCGGCTCCTGGACGGCTTCGTACAGCTCGGCGAGCTCTCCGGCCTCGATGCGGCCGGTCAACCGGTAGGAGCTGCTCATCCCTTCCTCTTCCGGGGGGGCCGGACGGCGTCGAATTGGAACCCGCACCAGACGCACGCCTCGCCCCGGCGGCCCGGGGGCAGCTCCAGTGTACACCCGGGGCACCGGGGGCGGGCCCGGCCGGCGACCCGGGGAGCGGCCGCCTTGCGCCGCACCTGTCCCGAGGCACGCGCACGTCCGGACGCGGCGGCGCCACGCACCAGGGCCTCGAGCCGGCGGACACGGTCCTCCAAGGCCTCGATCCGGGCGGACAGCCGCGCGTGGAGCTCGGCGTCGGACGGGGGGCGTCTGGCGGACGATCGCATGCGGACCCGCGAGCGTGCCACGTTGGCTCGTCCCCCCGCAAGAAGGACGACCCGTGCGGATGGTGCCGCGTGGGGAGCGCGTGTTATCTCTGTCCTTCCCGTGTCTCCGAAACTCTCTCCGACCGGTCCCATCCCCGGGAGCCCGACCACCGCGGATCCCCTCCACGGCAGCTTCCGCTCCTCCCTCAACCGCGCCCATGCCGAGGAGGCCGAGCGCCGCGCCCGGAATCTGTTCGACGACCGGGAGCTCGCCCGCCTGCTGAGCGTGCCCCGGGTGAGCACCCGCCAGGTGCCGCGCGCGCGGGACATCTTCGTCAACCGCAACCTGCGCATGTCCGGCGTCGACCTCATCGGCTTCGACATGGACTACACGCTGGCCATCTACCACATGCGGCGGCTGGAGCAGCTGGCGTACGACATGACGCTGGCGAAGCTGGTCAGCGAGCGCGGCTACCCGTCCTTCGTCGGCCAGCTGCAGTACGACCACCACTTCGTGATGCGCGGGCTGGCGGTCGACAAGGCGAACGGCAACCTGCTGAAGATGGATCGCTTCGGCTACGTGGGGCGGGCCTGGCACGGCCTGCGGCCGTTGGATCGCGAGCTGTGGAAGAAGCTGTACCGCAACCAGCGGGTGCAGCTGAAGAACCCGCGCTTCGCGTGGATCGACACGCTCTTCGCCCTGCCCGAGGCGTGGCTGTTCGCGGGCATCATCGAGCTGCTGGAGTCGCTGGGCCAGCGCGTGGACTACGGCAAGCTGTACGACGACATCCGCGACGCCATCGACACGGTGCACCGGGACAACTCGCTCAAGCGCGAGGTGCGCAAGGAGCTGGGGCGCTACATCTTCCAGGATGCGGAGCTGGGCCCCGCGCTGCACAAGCTGCGCTCGGGAGGCAAGCGGCTGTTCCTGCTGACGAACTCGGCGTGGGACTACACGGACGCGGTGATGCGCTACCTGCTGGACGGGCAGTTGGCCGAGTACCCGAGCTGGCGCAACTACTTCGACTACGTGGTGACGCTGGCGGCCAAGCCGGCCTTCTTCTCCGAGCAGCGGCCCTTCCTGGAGCTGGAGACGGCGGGTCCGGGCGAGGAGGCGCGCGTGTTGGGCGAGGCCACCTCGTTGGAGCGCGGCAAGGTGTACCAGGGGGGCAACCTGGTGCAGTTCGAGCAACACACCGGCTACGCGGGTGAGCGTGTGCTGTACGTGGGAGACCACATCTACGGGGACATCCTCAAGTCGAAGAAGTCCTCGCTGTGGCGCACGTGCATGATCGTCCAGGAGATCGAGGACGAGATCACCTACACGGACGGGCAGCAGGAGCGGATCGAGCGGCTGTCCGAGGTGGAGCTGGCGCGGGAGCGGCTGGACGACGAGGTGGCGCACCACAAGGGGGTGCTGAACACGTTGGACCGGAAGCTGGAGCGCGGGGAGTTGGAGCCCGGGGCGGAGGAGCGGCTGGAGGAGGAGCGGCGGCGGACGAAGGTGGAGCTGGACAAGCTGCGCTGGGCGCTGCGCGAGGCGACGGACATCGCGGACACGCTGGAGCGCGAGGTGGAGGAAGGCTTCAACCCGTACTGGGGGCTGCTCTTCAAGGAGGGCAACGAGAACAGCCGGTTCGGCGAGCAGGTGGAGCGCTACGCGTGCCTGTACACGAGCCGGGTGTCGAACTTCCTGCACGACTCGCCGATGCAGTACTACCGCTCGCCCCGGGATCTGATGTCGCACGAGCAGGCGGGCTCGTGGTCGGCGAAGCTGTCCCAGGTGGGGAGCGAGGGTCCTCCAAAGGGCGAGAGGTAATCACCTCCCCTGGGGCATTGTGCCCCGATGGGCATTTCCCCCTACCCCACGTGAAGATTGGTGATGCGCGGCGAGCCAGACCCGATTATTCATCGGGCGTGCAGCCAGGGTTTTCCCCCTCTCCCTGGAATGCTCCGGCCTCGGGCCCCGAGAATTTCCGTCTCGGGTCCCGAGGTCTGTTTTTTTACACTCCGAGAGGAGGGAGCGGGTGGCGCGCCCGTCTCACTGGCACGTGCTGGAGTGGACGGGGGTGAGGGTGAGCGTGCCCGTCTCGTCGATCCGGATCGTCGTGCCCTCGATGAGGCCGGACACGGCGCGTGCCGTGGCGGTGAAGGAGAACGGCCCCGTCACCTCGACGCGGTAGATGAAGCGGCACCCGCCGACCCACGAGCTGTCCGGACCCGAGGGGCGCGTGCCATCCGTGCAGCCCAGGGGCAGGAAGCCCACCTCCGCGAGGTTGCTCGAGTACCGATCCTTCTCCTGGAGGAAGGCCCGCTCCGAGATGAAGAGGGCCCGGATGCCCTGGATGCCCTCGCGCTCCTGGGCGGCGCACGTGAAGGACCCGGCCGGCAGACACTCGTCCCAGGAGATGGAGCGGCGCACGCCCGAGCGCTCCAGCCAGAAGACGACGTTCTGGATCGAGGGCGAGCCGATCCGCAGCGTGAGGCCCGCGGCCGGAGTGCCCGCGGCCCCCTGGGCGATGGCGGTGAAGGACGAATCCGGCAGGCCCGTCACCGACGTCACCTGATAGGCGAAGTGGCAGCCCGCCACCCACCCCGGCCCCGGCACGGGCGCCCGTGAGCCATCCGCGCACGCCGCGGGCGAGAACCCGACCGCCGCCAGGCTCTGTGAGTACATGTCCCTCTCCGCGAAGTAGGACGTCTCCGCCTGGAACAGCGCCTTCATCTCGCGGATGCCCTCGCACTCCACACCGCCGCAGTCGACGGGCGTGCCCTCCGCCATCGCCTCCGGGGCCCACGACAGGCACAACCCTCCCACCACGGACAGCCACCGCATCGCGTGACGCATCGTGTGAACCTCCTCTTGCCCACGAGCCTAGGAGACAGCCCCGAGCACCGGGGGTTCCAAACGCGTGCCGGATCCGGCGGAGGTGCACGTCTACCGTGCCGGTGCCGCCGGAACGCGCCCCCAGACGACGGAGGTGTAGCGCGAGCCGGGCTCCGCCTCGAGGCCCAGCTTCTTGAGATCCTCCGAGTACTTCGAGCCCTTCACCACCACCCACCGCCTCGCCACGCGCCTCGCCTCCTCCAGCGTCTCCGGGGTGAGCGGCGCATGCTCGGCGAACCGGCGCAGCATCTCGAACGCCGGCTGGGACTTCTTGGGCTTCTCGAACATCGGATCGAAGAAGACGACGTCGAACGCGCCCGAGGGCAGTGAACGCAGGTAGGTGTGCGAGTCCGCGCGCACCGCCTCCACGCGGCAGGAGTCGGGGCCGTAGTCGTAGGCTTTCAGGCCCTCGGAGACGACGGCGTGCAGCGCGAGGCTCTTCTCCAGGCCCACGACACGTCCCGCGGGCCCCACCACCAGCGCCGCCACGAGCGCGTCCTGTCCGAGCCCCAGCGTGCAATCGAGGAAGTGATCCCCCGCTCGCAGCTCGGCGACTCGTACCAGGGCGTCATCTCCTCCCTGCTGCCCCGAGAGGATTCGCAGCCGGCGCAGGTGCGCCATGCCCGGGTTGAAGCTGAAGGAGCCTTCCTTGTCCCAGAGGGACACGCCCTCGCGCTCGAAGACGATGAAGGCGTCCGCCGCGGATTGGAGCAGCGGGCCGATGGGCTCCTTCTTCCGCCTCGGGATGAAGGGCAGGTTCCACTCGCGCGCCGCTTCTCGCGCCCGCGCCACCAGCGCGTCCTCCGGCTTGCCGCTCGTCGTCACCGCCAGCGCGACTCGTCTCGGACTGGTCATGACTCGGATGCTCTCGACACAGGTAGACCCTCACCCCAGCCCTCTCCCAGAGGGAGAGGGGGCATACACGGGGGCAACCCGTTGTCACTGGTACCCTCACCCCGTCCCTCTCCCGGAGGGAGAGGGGTGTTTCTTGGGGGTTTATCAGCCCTCGACGGCTTGGAGCTTTCTTCCGCCCTGCGCCTCGGCCACCGTCACCGACTGGTTCCGGCCGTGCCTCTTCGCGTAGTACAGGCACTGGTCCGCCTGCTCCACCAGCACCAGCTTGTCCGTTCCGTGGTCCGGCGCCGTCGCGATTCCCAGCGACAGCGTCACCTTCAACGGGCCCATCTCCGTCTGGAAGACCTCGGCCTTGATCGCCTCCCGGATTCGCTCGGCGATCACCTTCGCTCCCTTCGCCTCCGTCTCCGGCATCAGGATCGCGAACTCCTCGCCGCCATAGCGCGCCACGATGTCCGTGTCCCTCGCCTGCTGCTTCAGGATCCGCGCTACTCCCTTGAGCACCTGGTCTCCCGTCAGGTGGCCATAGGTGTCGTTCACGCTCTTGAAGTGGTCCACGTCCGTGAGGATCAGCGAGCACTTGCGCCCGTACCGCCGCGAGTGCGCCAGCATCTCGTCCGCCTTCGTCTGGAAGGTGCGGTTGTTGTACAGGCCCGTCATGCCGTCCGTCGTCGCCATCCGCTCCATCGCCTCGTAGAGCTGCGCGCGCAGCACCGCCTGCGCCGCCTGGATCGCGATCACCTCCAGCATCCGCAACACGTCGTGGTCCAGCGCCGCCTTGCGCCGTGAGCCCGCCACCAGTGTCCCCAGAATCCTGTCTCCCGCCGTGAGCGGGAAGATCTTCAGCGCCGCCAGGCCGCGCAGCTGCGTCTCCTCGTCGAAGATGACCTGCCGGTCCATCGCCTTGATGTCGCGCCCGGGCAGCGGCGCCCCGTAGCGCACCACGTTGGCCACCAGCCCGTTGTTGTCCGGGAAGCTGCGGCCCTCGAGCGCCTTGCTCCCCTGCGCCGTGACGCCCAGCATCCGCGCCACCTTGTGCATCCGCTTGCCTTCCACCTCGTTCACGATGGTGACGGCGCAGAAGTCCAGACCCGCCAGCTGCCTCGCGCTCTCCAGCACCGCCAGGAACACCTGCTCCGGGCTCCCCGCCCGGTTGAGCTCCTCGATCGCCCGGAAGAACCGATCCTTCTCGTCGCGCGTCTTGCGGATGTACGTCATCACCCGCTCCACCTCGATCGACCGCAGCACCTCCGCGGCGATCGTGGTGAACAGCTTCTCGTCGTCGTCCGAGAACGGGTTGTGCGTCAGCCGATCCGCCACCAGCACGCCACGCACCAGCCCGCTGCCCTCGATGATCGGCACGGCCAGCACGGCCTTCAGCTCGGGGGCACCCCCGTCGTACCAGGTGATGCCCTTGAGCCCGTGCGCCGAGTGCATCCGCACCGGCGCCCGGCGCTTGAGCACCCCGCCCAGCATCCCCTCCCCCGCGTTGAAGCTCTCGCGCTGCACCCGGTCCGACATGCTGCGGCAGTCGTACAGCTTCAGGCCCTTGTCGTCCGACGTCAGCAGGAAGGCCGCGCACGTGTTCGTCTTGAGCGCCGTCTCGGCGATCTCCAGCGCGGCCCCCACCGCGCCCTCGATCTCCTTCACCGAGGCCAGCAGCCACTTCTCCTGGTCCTTCACGTCCGGCGGGTTGTCGTGGGAGCCGGAGCTGACGAGGCGGAAGGTCCGGGCGCGCTCCTCGACCTCCTTGATGCGCTTCTCCACCGCGGAGCTCTCGGCGCGCCGGGCGGCGGCGATGCGCGAGGCGAGCACCAGCTGGTACAGGCCCGCGAAGAGCGACAGGAAGAGCGCGTGGGTGAGGAAGGAGGTGATGCTGCGCTCCGGCCCCTGCAGGGAGACGAGCGCGTCGAAGGCCAGCGCCACGCCCAGCAGCGTCAGTCCCGCGTTGCGCGGCAGGAAGGCCACCAGGAAGGCCATGAGCAGGTACACGAGGGGGAACACCTCGCCCCCGGCGATGGCCACCACGATGAAGGCCACGGCGATGAGCACCGCCCCCAGCTCCAGATCATCCCGGAGGTAGAGCGGAGCGCCCACGGCGCCACGGGTGAAGCGCCTCCAGGCCATGAGGCCCAGCCCGGCCAGCAGGAACAGGACGATGGAGGCCTCCGTCCAGCCCAGCGTCTGCAGGCCGCGGAAGCCACCCCGGGCGATGTGGACGAAGGCGGACAGGACGGCCGCCGCGGGCACGGCGCGCACCAGGGGGCGCAACAGCTTGGAGACTGGAGGGATGGCCGAAAGGGCGGACATGGTTACTCCAGGTGGAAGACGATCTCGCCCGGCTTGATGTAGCCAAGCTCCTCGCGCGCGGCGCGCTCGAGGGCGGTGGGGTCGTTGCGCAGCGCGTTGATCTCACGCCGGAGGGCGTCGTTCTGCTCGGCGATGGCGCGGTTGCGCGCCTGGATCGACTCCACGTCCTGGCGCAGGAGCAGGTAGCGACGAAAGCCCTTGGCGTCCGCGACCGAGACCAGCGTCAGGACCGCGGCCACGCACGCCGCCACACCGAGGAGCTTTCGCCGCACCGTCATGAGGGGTCGGAAGGTACCAGCGGCGACACCCCCGGCAAGAAATCCGCTCCAGGCATGTAGCGGGTGCCTGGCCCTCTCGGCTGGCACGGGAAACGCGCTTCAGCGCCGCAGCAGTTTTTCCACCGCTCGCGAGATGTCCCCGTGGCCGGCCACCCCCTGCCACGCGCCCGCCACCTGCCCCTCCTTGTCCAGCAGGAAGGTGGAGGGCAGCGCGGGGATGAGCCCGAAGGCGCTCCTCCCCTGCTGCATGCCCTCGTCGGACACCAGCACCGGGAAGTTCAGCGCGTACTGGTTGGCGAAGGGCTCCAGCACGAGCGTCCCCTCCAGATCCAACCCCACCAGCACCACCTGGAACCCCTGGGGGCCGTACTCCTTCTGGAGCGCCTCCAGGGTGGGCAGCTCCGCCAGACACGGGAAGCACCAGGTGGCGAAGAAGGCCACCATCACCACGCGCCCGGGCAGCCGGTTCCACTCGTACGGCGTGGGCCCCACCGAGGGCAGCATCAGCGCCCCGAGGTACGCGGAGGGCCCCGGGCCCGCCGCCTGCCCCTCGGGCACGGTGCGGCACCCCGCCAGGGCCAGCGCCAACGCGCACCCGAGCGCCAGGGCCGCGCGCCTCATGCCTCGCTCTTGGCCGGGGCGCGCCGCTGGCAGTTCTTGCACAGCCCGTACAGTTCCATCTTGTGCGACGTCACCGTGAAGCCGTGCTTGCGCGCCACCGCGTCCTGCATCTCCTCGATGCGGTCGTCCTCGAACTCGACGATGGTGCCGCAGTGCGTGCAGATGAGGTGATCGTGGTGCTCCCTCCCCGCCGCGGCCTCGTAGCGCGTCTGCCCGTCCCCGAAGTTGCGCGCGTGGGCCAGGCCGCACTCGTTGAGCAACTTCATCGTCCGGTACACCGTCGCCACCGACACCTTGGTGTCCTGCTCGCGCACCTTGTTCCACAGCTCCTCGACGGAGAGATGTCCCCCGACGGAGAAGAAGGTGTCGATGATGAGACTGCGCTGGCGCGTGCTCTTCAGCCCGTGCTGCGCCATGTAGCGCTGGAGGACTTCGTCCATGTTCTGATTCAAGGCTCGCCTGCCCTCCGAGCCACCGCGATGGCCCCTCGATCCGCGGAATGTCTACCGGCCGAACGTACGGAATGCACGCACCCATGCCCGGGTGCGATACCGACTTGCACCTTCCGCTGACTGTTTAGATTGGGGCCGGTCGGATTCATTGACACCCGTCTGCCAGCGAAGATAGAGGCACCCGGCCTCGTAAACGAGCATTTTTCCGCAACTTTCATGAACAGTCACTGGCAGAGACAGCGGCAACCCGATGACGTCCCCACCCCCGTGGCGGTGGCCGTCTCCGACTACTGCCGGCGAGCCAAATCGCCTGCAACCCCCACCGAGGTTCGCGAGGCACTCGCCCTGCTCGCCGAATCGGAGGACTTCCGGGTACGTACCTTGACCGACACCGAGCCGGAAGCCACGCCGCTCGGGCCCTTCGCCGTGGTGGATGTCCTGAAGGGAACGGCGCCGGCGCTCGCCGCGGTGCGGCAAGGGTCCGGCTACTATGAGGTGGTGCAGGAGCTGGCGCGTGTCCGGGAGGAGAAGCGGCCGCCCGCGCCGCCCCCCGCCCCGGAGGTGCCCTCCTTCGCCACCCCGGCCATCCCCGCCCCCGTGCCCGCCAGGAAGGAAGCCCTCCCGAAGTCGCGTGGCGAGACGGTCCAGGCGCGGATCGCTCCTCGCAAGCGCTCCGGCCCCGAGCCGCTCCCGCCCGAGCCCGAGGAGATCGAGGAGGCGCCCAGCTTCCTCAAGCGCGATCTGCCCAAGCCCCGCGGGCGCTTCACCCGCCTGGACGCTCCCAAGACGAGCTTCCAGGAGCTGACGCGGGCCTCGGGCAAGGAGACGCTGGAGGCCTCGCTCGAGGCGCACGAGCACCGCTTCGCGCTGCTGAAGTCCCTGGAGGGCCAGTACAACGGCAGCCGGGGAGACCTGACGCTGTCGGAGCTGGAAGGAGCGCTGAGGTCTCATGGGTTGATGGAGGCCATGGAAACCCGCGAGCGCACGGCCATCCTCGCCGCCTTCACCGAGCACCGCGGCGCCGCCGGCCGGGTGGGCTGGGCGCTGGGGCTCAGCCCGTCCGAGCTCAAGCAGCTCGAGGCGAAGGCGGGCATCTCCCAGGAGGTCGAGGAGCTGCGCGAGCGCTTCCGCCGCGAGGCCCTCACCACGCGCCACCTGACCCAGCGGTTGGATCTGCTCGGGCGCGACAAGTACCTGGCGGACCTGGGAATCAAGAAGCGGTTCACGGACCTGCTGCGCCGCGAGCTCGAGGTGCTGGTGCGCGACGAGCTGCCGGCGGCCGCATCGATGTCCGCGCTCGCCGAGTCCGTGGCCCGCAAGCACGGGGCCCCGAGCGAGCTCGTGCTCCGCGCTCTCGAACGACTGGGAGTGGCCGAGGACCTGCGCAAGCGGACTTCGGACGGCTCCCGCCCCTCCACGACTTAGAAGAACGAGGTCAAGCCATGCCCATCTACGAGTACTCCTGCAAGTCCTGTGAAAAGACGATCGATGTCCTGCAGAAGGTGAGCGATCCGACGCCCGAGACCTGCACTGCGTGCGGTGCCCAGGGCACGCTGAGCAAGGTCGTCAGCCGCTCCAGCTTCGTCCTCAAGGGTGGCGGCTGGTATTCGGACCTCTACAGCTCCACCAAGAAGGATGGGAGCACCTCCAGCTCCTCCTCTTCGTCCAGCTCCAGCAGCTCGTCGTCCAGCACGAGCTCGTCGGACTCGGGGTCGAGCAGTTCCTCCAGCAGCACCACGTCGAGCGCCCCCGCGGCGGCGGCTGGCAGCAAGAGCTGAGTGGCGGAAAATTCGCGCGTGCGTTGGAGGAGAGGGAGACTGGCCGCGTGCCATTTCCTCCCTCCAAGCGCCCACCCCGCCGTTGCGTGCTTTGTGGCCATCCGGAGCTGATCGATGCTCGCGGCCTGGGCCGATTCCTGCTCGTGCCGGATCCCGATGGCCGTGGACCCATCTGCCCGCCGGTGAAGGGCTGTGGAGTGCAGCGGCGCGCGGGCGACAATGCATCGCTGACGCCGAGCCCCCGCTGAGCTAAGGAAGGGCCCCTCCCGCGTAGTCCACGCCGAGGTGCGCCCGATGGTCGTTACCCTGCTGCTCGCGTCGTTCCTGGCCGTCACCCCCACCGCCGCAGATCCGACGGTGTCCTTCGCCGCTTCCATGGAAGGCCGCCACGCGCGGCTTCTGGAGGGGCTGGAGCTGGCGGCCACCTTCAAGCCTTCCGAGACTCCACCGCTGCGCATCACGGACGCGATGCGGTTCGGTTTGATGAACGCTCCCCTGCCCCTGGACACCGGAGGCGGCGTGGACGCGGAGACGCGGCAGATCCTCGCGCTGGTGCTGGGGCTGATCATCGGCTTCGGCACGGGCCACCTGGTGGCGAGGGATCGAGACGGCTTCATCCTGTTCCTGGTGGTGGATCTGGCCATCATCGTGGTGAGCAGCGTCTTCAAGTTCGTCCTGGGCGGCTGGTTCTGGGGGCTGGGAGGGCTCGCGCTGCTCATCTCGCACGTCATCCAGGGCGTGGACGCGCTGGGCAAGGCGGGCGGCCCGCGGATCGTCGAGGAGACGCGCCAGAAGGCGGTGCTCGTCTCGGACGTCACGGGAGGAAGGGACGCTCCGACGATCACCACCCGCGCCTTCGCCTTCACCTTCTGACCGAGGTTCCACCGTGAGAAGACTTCTCGCCCTGCTCGTCCTCATTCCCCTGGCACTGACCACCGGCTGCGCGAGCCAGACCCTGCTGAGCGCGGAGGATCGGACGATGGTGCAGCAAGACCTGTCCACCGGCCCGGGAGCGGTGCGCTACCTGAAGGCCTCCAGCTACATCACCCCGTTCTTCGGGGATGCGTCCAAGCGGCTGCTGACGCCCTACCCGCCCGAGGAGGTGCGGTTGCTCAACGACACCAAGGGCAACCCGATCAACCCCGGCCCGGTGCAGGCGCTGGTGCCTGCGGGCACGAAGGTGCGCGTGCTGAAGGTGGAGTTCCCGACGGCCTGGGTGATGGCCGAGCGGGTGCTGTACTCGCCGCGCACGCAGCCCTGGGTGTACCTGGAGGTGGAGGGAGCACCGCCGGGGCCGCCGGTGATCCTGGTGCTGCCGCCGATGATCAAGACGAAGGAGGACTTCCTGGCGGAGGTGGATCGGCACCTGGCGGACCACGAGCTGGCGCCGAGGCTGGCGAAGTTCCAGCCGCGCTTCCAGGAGGCGCTCAAGCAGAAGAAGGTGCTCGAGTACATGCCGGAGGCGGCGGTGGAGATGTCGTGGGGGAAACCGGAGAGCATCCGCCGGACGCTGGACGGCCAGCAGGTGAAGCAGGAGTGGTCGTACCCGGGAGGAAAGCGTCGGGTGTTCATCACCGACGGCCTGGTGACCCGAGTCGAGGAAGGCTCCCCCACCGTGACGAAGTGAGTCAGACCCTCTCCCTCTGGGAGAGGGACGGGGTGAGGGTATACGCCCCCCGGGTTGCTCACCGTGGAAAGACCCTCACCCTAGCCCTCTCCCAAAGGGAGAGGGGACATACACGGGCGGAAACCCTAGCGACGGCGGCGCCCACCGCCTCCGCCGCCCCCGCCCCCGCGGCGCTTGCCACCGCTGCGGGCCGCCTGGGCCTCACCGGGGCGAGTCAGCCGAGGCAGCTCGCCGGCCATGACCGGGTAGAACTCCCCGGCCAGCAGCGCGGCGACCAGCTGCTCCTGGGTCTGCACGGGCTTCTTGAAGCAGGTGGCGCCATAACCCACCTCGTCCAGGGAGCCACGGGCGTCACTGCCACCGGTGCAGGGCAGCTTGAGCACCTCGGCGGCCTCGACGGCGAGGTCGTTGGACGTCTGCTTCACGCGGGCGTTGTAGCCCTCGACGGCGCACAGCAGGCCCCCCAGGGACCGGACATAGTCCATGGCGGGGTTGGGAGTGTCCCGATCGTAGGGCCGAGCCGCGACGATGGCGGCGCCCAGCGAGCGGACCTTCGAGAGACACTCGGCGGCGCTCCACGGCTTCTCGCGGTTGCTGCCCCACATCTGCACGGGCTCGGGAGCCAGCTCCGGCTTCGGGAAGAAGCACAGGTACTGACCGCGGTCGGTGATGAGCTCCAGACCGACGAAGACCTTGACCTTGGACTTCGCGCCGATCTCGAACAGCTCGTCACAGCCGTCCTGGGTGTTGGTCTCGGTGAAGGCCACGCCGTCCAGACCGAACAGCGCGGCACGGTCGAGGACCGCGCGCGGATCCAGGTCGCAACCCTTCGACAGGTAGGAATGCGCGTGCAGATCGATGAGCATGAGCGCCGCTCCCTAACAGGCTCCCGTGGGAGCTGTCGAGCCTCGGCGCACCTGCCCCGCCCGGAATCAGGCGAAAGCGTAGCCCTGGAGGCCCGTCTGCTTCGTCTGGGAGTTACGCTCCTCGTGGGTGCGGATGAGGTAGCCCATCAGCATGAGGGAGGAGGTGTTCTCGAGGACCCGGGAGGGGTCCTTGGAGATGAGGTTGGCGCTGTAGTTGAGGAAGAACTGGGCGAGGTCCTCGCCGGCTTCCTTGACGATCAGCGCGTTCAGCGCGGCGGGATCCATCGTGCGGATCTCGTTGATGAAGTCCACCGCCAGGTCCTTCTTGGTCTTCACGTCCACGGCCATCCCCCTTCGCCCGTCCCCTTGCCGGGGGCCATTCCCCCGGGCCTGATCCAGCGACCCCTGAAATCTAGGCACGCCCCCTCGGGTGGGAAGTGAGGCCCCCCACCCGGTCGCCGGAAGTAAGGTTTTTTGACACCTGTGAATAGCGCGCGATAACCTTCCCCCAGACACCCAGTACAAAACTCAGTGCAAGGAGTGGAAGGCGATGTTCACGGGCGTGAAGGTGTTCTCCGCGACGAAGGCCAAGGAGCGCGAGGAGCTGGGTGAGAATGTCACCCGCTGGATGAAGAGCAACTCGGATCTGGAGATCGTCGACCGGGTGGTGTGCCAGTCCAGCGACAACGAGTTCCACTGCTACACGCTGGTCCTCTTCTACAAGCACAAGTCGCAGCCGTAGAGCCGGGTTCCGCCCTGCCCTGCCAGGGCTGGGAGCCACCCGTAGAGCGTTCCCCTGCGCCGCGTTCATCGCCAGGGGCGCTTCTTGTTTTCCCCGAGCAGTGCATCGTGGCTGGCTCCCTGGAGCTGGTGGCGGCCCCTCCTCATGGGCATGTCCCCTCCCCTGCCGCCTGGGCACTGAGCGCCGTCCCCATGCCTGCCCGGTAGCACGGAGCGTAGACCCACCGCACCAGACAGGGGGGACGACGACCAGGGGCCCTCCAGCAGAGGAGTTCCATCGCATGGGTCCGGCCACCGTACCTCCTCACCCGCCCGGATAGCAGGCAGCCTGTGCGCCGGGCTCCGCCCCCGCGACCCCCCAGCCCCCTCCCCCGCCCGCCCGTCTGCCCGGCATGGAAGCCGGTCGAGGGAGCGGCCATTTCCGACGGGTGTGCACCGCGCGGAGCCATTCCTAAGGTTGTCGGGCCAACAAACCGGACGCTTGGAGCGTTCGGAATCAACGCACGGTGAAAGACACCGCCGGGGCATCGTGGCGCGCGACCTATAAGGGGCCGCCTGCATTTATGAGCGAGCGAATCGGAAGCACGGTCATCGAGAACGTCCGACCGGAACTGGACGCGGGCCGTTGGGCCGTGAAGCGGGTCGAGGGCGAGTCCCTCAAAGTCCAGGCCGACATCTTCAAGGAGGGCCACGACATCCTGGTGGCCGTGGTGCGCTGGAGGCAGTCCGCGCCGAAGGAGCAGGCGACGGAGTGGGCCGAAACGCCCATGGTCTCCAAGGGCAACGACCTCTGGGAGGGCGAGTTCCTCCTGGCGCGCAACGGGCGCTACGAGTTCACGGTCGAGGCCTGGCCCGACCTCTACGCCACCTGGGTCACGGAAGTGAAACGCAAGGTGGACGTGGGCCGGGACGTGCGCAGCGAGCTGCTCGAGGGCGCCGCCATGCTCCGCGCCCATGCCGAGCGCGCCCAGAAGGCCGGCAGCCCCGATGAGGCCCGGCGCATGGTCGAGGCCGCCACGCTCTTCGAGAAGGGCATGAGCGCCAACGCCATCGCCGCGGCCATGGATCCAGGGCTCACCCTGGTCGCGTCGAAGTACGCGGACCGCTCCATCGCCACCCGGTACGACCGCGTCCCCGAGGTCTTCGTGGACCGGGAGAAGGCGCGCTTCGGCTCCTGGTACGAGTTCTTCCCGCGCTCGGCGCTGCGTGACGGCCGCACGCACGGCACCTTCCGCGACGCCGAGAAGTGGCTGCCCTACGTGCAGTCGCTGGGCTTCGACATCATCTACCTGCCGCCCATCCACCCCATCGGCCGCAAGGCGCGCAAGGGCAAGAACAACAGCCTCACCGCCACTCCCGAGGACGTGGGCAGCCCGTGGGCCATCGGCGGCCCCGAGGGTGGCCACAAGGCCGTGAATCCCCTGCTCGGCACGCTGGAGGACTTCCGGAGCTTCGTGAAGGCCGCCAACGGGCTGGGCATCGAGATCGCCCTGGACATCGCCTTCCAGTGCTCGCCGGACCACCCCTACGTGAAGGAGCACCCGGAGTGGTTCCAGCACCGGCCGGACGGCACCATCAAGACGGCCGAGAACCCGCCCAAGCGCTACGAGGACATCGTCAACTTCGACTGGCTGGGCCCCGGCCGCGCCACGCTGTGGCCCGAGCTCAAGTCCGTGGTGCTGCACTGGGTGGAACAGGGCGTGCGCATCTTCCGCGTGGACAACCCGCACACCAAGCCGCTCCAGTTCTGGGCCTGGCTCATCCGCGAGGTGCAGACCGTCCATCCGGACACCGTCTTCCTCTCCGAGGCCTTCACCCGTCCCAAGGTGATGAAGCACCTGGCCAAGGCGGGCTTCCAGCAGTCGTACACCTACTTCACCTGGCGCAACTTCAAGCAGGAGATGGAGGAGTACCTGGAGGAGATCACCACCCCGCCCGTGTCCGACTACATGCGCGGCAACCTCTGGCCCAACACGCCGGACATCCTCCCCGAGTTCCTCCAGCGCAGCGGGCCCGGTGGGTTCCGCCTGCGCGCCGCCATGGCCGCCACCCTCTCCAGCTCCTGGGGCATGTACTGCGGCTACGAGCTGTGCGAGGGCACGCCCATCAAGCCGGGCAAGGAGGAGTACCTCGACTCGGAGAAGTACGAGCTCAAGGCGTGGGACCTGGACCGGCCGGGCAACATCCGCGACTACATCTCGCGGCTCAACGCCATCCGCCGCGAGCACCGCGCCTTCCAGCTCTACGGCAACCTGCGCTTCTTCAAGTCGGAGAACGAGCAGGTGATGTTCTACCTGAAGCGCACGCCGGACGGCTCCAGCCAGGTGCTGGTGGCGGTGAGCTTCGATCCCTTCCAGCCCCAGGAGTCCGTGCTGCACGTGCCCCTGGCCGAGCTGGGCATCCAGCCCGACGAAACGTACCAGGTGCATGAGCTGATGACGGACCAGCGGAGCCTCTGGCAAGGGCCCACCGCGCACGTGCGCCTCACGCCCGAACAGCCCGCGGCCATCTGGGCGGTCTACCGCTTCCGCCGCAGTGAGCAGGCGTTCGACTACTACGAATAGACACCCTCGCCCTTTATGACCCGGTCGGATCCGCTCTGGTACCAGAAGGCCGTCATCTACGAATTGCACATCCGCGCGTTCTACGACTCGAACGCGGATGGGCACGGGGACATCCCCGGGCTCATCGAGAAGCTGCCCTACCTGCAGGATCTCGGCGTCACCTGCCTGTGGATCCTGCCGCACTACCCTTCACCCCTGAAGGACGACGGCTACGACATCGCGGACTACTACGCGGTGCACCCCGAGTACGGCACGCTCGCGGACTTCCAGCGCCTGGTGGAGGAGGCCCACAAGCGCGACATCCGCATCATCAGCGAGCTCGTCGTCAACCACACCAGCGACCAGCACGCCTGGTTCCAGGAGGCCCGCCGGGATCCGAAGAGCTCCAAGCGTGACTTCTACGTCTGGAGCGACACGGACGACAAATACCAGGGCGCGCGCATCATCTTCCTGGACACCGAGCGCTCCAACTGGACGTGGGATCCGGTGGCCAAGCAGTACTTCTGGCACCGCTTCTTCAGCCACCAGCCGGACCTCAACTACGACAACCCCGAGGTCCAGGAGGCCATGCTGGATGTCATGCGCTTCTGGCTGAACATGGGCGTGGACGGCTTCCGCTGCGACGCCGTGCCCTACCTCTTCGAGCGCGAGGGCACCAACTGCGAGAACCTCCCGGAGACGCACGCCTTCCTCAAGCGGCTGCGCAAGACGATCGACTCCGAGTACCCGGACAAGCTGCTGCTCGCCGAGGCCAACCAGTGGCCCGCCGACGTGCGCGTCTATTTCGGCGACGGCGACGAGTTCCACATGGGCTTCCACTTCCCGGTGATGCCCCGCCTCTTCATGGCGCTGCGCCGGGAGGACCGCACCCCCATCGTCGAAATCCTCCAGCAGACGCCCGACATCCCCGAGACGTGCCAGTGGGCCATCTTCCTGCGCAACCACGACGAGCTGACGCTCGAGATGGTGACGGACGAGGACCGGGACTACATGTACCGGGAGTACGCCACCGATCCGCGCATGCGCATCAACCTGGGCATCCGGCGCCGGCTCGCTCCGCTCATGGACAACGGGCGGCGGCGGATTGAATTGATGCACAGCCTGCTGTTCACCCTGCCGGGCACTCCCGTCATGTACTACGGCGACGAGATCGGCATGGGGGACAACATCTACCTGGGCGATCGCAACGGCGTGCGCACCCCCATGCAGTGGACGAGCGACCGCAACGCGGGCTTCTCCCGCGCGGATGGCGCGCGGCTGTACGCCCCGCTCATCGCGGATCCCGTCTACGGCTACCAGAGCATCAACGTGGAGGCCCAGGAGCGCGTCCGCTCGTCGCTGCTCAACTGGATGAAGCGCATCCTCCGGGTGCGCCAGCGCTACCCCGCCTTCGCCATGGGCCGGCTGCGCTGGCTCAACCCGGACAACCGCAAGGTGCTCGCCTTCGTGCGCGAGTACGAGGGACAGACGATCCTCATCGTCTGCAACCTCTCGCGCTTCGCCCAGCCGGCGGTGATCGACCTGCGTGACTTCGAGGGACAGGTGCCCGTCGAGCTCATTGGCGAGACGCCTTTCCCCCGCATCTCCGGGAGCATGCCGTACCAGCTCACGCTGGGGCCCTACATGTTCCTGTGGTTCCGCCTCGAGAAGCTCGCCCCTGGGAGGGGAATGCCGTGACGACGCCGATCGATCTGACCAAGCTCCCCGACTACCTCCGCAACCAGCGCTGGTTCGCGGGCAAGGCCTGGCCCATCAAGTCGGTCTCCGTGGTGGACCACGTCTCCCTGGACCTGCCCGGCGGGCGCGCCTTCACCCTCGCCGTGGTGGAGGTCCACTACGAGCTGGGCCACCCCACCCGCTACCTGCTGCCCGTGCTCGCCTCGGACGAGGGCGTGCAGGACGCCTTCGAGGACGTGGAGGTGCTGCGCGCCTTCTTCCAGCTCATCCGCGAGAAGCGGGAGGTTCCCAGCGCCTCGGGCAAGCTCGTGGGCGAGTGGCTGGACACCCCCGAGGGGTTGATGGCCCTGCCCTCGCCCCTGCCGGTGCGGCGGCTCCAGGTGGAGCAGAGCAACACCTCGGTGGTGGTGGCCGAGAAGGTCATCCTCAAGGTCATCCGCAAGCTGGAGGCCGGCATCAACCCCGAGTACGAGGTGGGCCGCTACCTGGCGACGAAGACGTCCTTCCGCGCCACCCCCACCCTGCTCGGAGCGCTCCAGTCCGAGGGCCCCGCGGGTGCCACCCTGGCCGTCGTGCATCGCTACGTCCCCAATGTCGCCGACGGCTGGCGCTACACGTTGGATCATTTCCGCCGCGCGCCCCGGCTGACGCAGGAGTTCCTCGGGGAGCTGCGCGGGCTGGGACAGCGGCTGGGCGAGCTGCACCGCGCGTTCGGCTCCAGCACCGATGACCCGGCCTTCAGCCCCGAGCCCATCCAGACGGAGGATCTCCAGCGCTGGAGCGCCTCCATGGTGGGTGAGCTGGGCGTTACCCTCAACGAGGCCCTGCGCCAGTTCCCGGACCTGGAGGGCAAGCGCGAGGGCCTCATCGAACACGCGAAGCGGCTGGCGCACGTTTCCCCCTCGGGGCAGAAAATCCGCATTCACGGAGATCTGCACCTCGGACAGGTGCTCCGGGCGGAGGGGGACTGGCTCATCTTCGACTTCGAGGGCGAGCCGGGACGCAGCTTCACCCAGCGGCGGGAGAAGTACTCGCCCCTGCGGGACGTCGCGGGAATGTTGCGCTCCTTCGACTACGCGGAGGCCACGTTGCAGCTGGAGGGACAGGCCGCCGGCGAGCGCGTGGGACCGGCGCGCCAGGCGTTCCTGGACGGTTACCGCACCGTCACACGAGGGGCCGCGTTCCTCCCGCAGGACGACGCGACCTTCAACACGATGCTTGACGCCTTCGAGCTGGAGAAGATGCTCTACGAGGTGCGTTACGAGTTACAGAACCGGCCGGACTGGGTGCGCATCCCCGTCCAGGCGCTCTCGAAGATGGAGGTTCGCAAGTGAAGAAGCCGATGGATCGGCAGCAGGTGGACGCGGAGTTGCAGCAGGTGGTGGAGTTGCGGCACCCCGAGCCCCACCGCGTGCTGGGCATCCACCCGGACGGGGATGGAATGGTGGTGCGGGCCTACCGTCCGGACGCGGTCTCCATCCACGTGGTGCCGGAGTTCGGCGGGCGCATCCCCATGACGCACCGGCAGGCAGGCGTCTTCGAGGCCCGGCTCAACGGCAAGACGGAGCCCTTCAACTACCTGCTCGAGGTGGAGTACCCCGGCAACAAGACCTTCACCCTGCGCGACCCGTACAGCTTCCTGCCCACGCTGGGCGACATGGATCTGTACTTCGCCGGCGAGGGCCGGCACGAGCACCTGTGGAAGCGAATGGGGGCGCACCCCATCCACCACCACGGCATCAGCGGCGTGGCCTTCGCCGTATGGGCGCCCACGGCCGCGGGCGTGTCCGTGGTGGGTGACTTCAACAGCTGGGACGGCCGGCTGCACGCGATGCGGCGCATGGGGGCCTCGGGCATCTGGGAGCTCTTCATCCCCGAGGTCGGCGAGGGCACGCGCTACAAGTTCGAGATCCGCCCGGGCGCCGGAGGGCGCCTCTTGAAGTCGGATCCATACGCCTTCCGCACGGAGGTGCCTCCGGCCACGGCGTCGGTGGTGCACGACCTGAACCACTTCCAGTGGACGGACGAGCAGTGGATGACGGGGCGCACCACGAAGAACGTGCACCACGAGCCGTGGAGCGTCTACGAGGTGCACCTGGCCTCGTGGCGGCGCGTCATCGAGGACGGGGACCGGTCCCTCTCCTACCGGGAGATGGCGCCCGCGCTCGCGGACTACGTGAAGCGGATGGGCTTCACGCACGTGGAGCTGATGCCGGTGGCGGAGCACCCCTTCGGAGGCTCCTGGGGCTACCAGGTGGGCAACTACTACGCGCCCACCGCGCGCTTCGGGCACCCGGATGACTTCCGGTACCTCGTCAACTACCTGCACGAGCAGGGCATTGGCGTGCTGCTGGACTGGGTGCCGGGGCACTTCCCCCGGGACGCTCATGCGCTGGGCCAGTTCGACGGCACGGCCCTCTACGAGCACGCGGACCCGCGCCAGGGCACGCAGCCGGACTGGGGAACCTACGTCTTCAACTTCGGCCGCAACGAGGTGCGCAACTTCCTCATCGCCAACGCCCTCTTCTGGCTGGAGGAGTACCACATCGATGGTCTGCGTGTGGACGCGGTGGCGTCGATGCTCTACCTCGACTACAGCCGCAAGCACGGCGAGTGGATCCCCAACCGCTGGGGTGGCCGCGAGAACGAGGAGGCCATCTCCTTCCTGCGCGAGCTCAACGACACCGTGGGCCGCAAGTTCCCGGGCGCGGTGATGATCGCCGAGGAGTCCACCGCGTGGCCCAAGGTGAGCCAGCCCACCAGCGAAGGGGGCCTCGGCTTCCACTTCAAGTGGAACATGGGCTGGATGCACGACACGCTGACGTACTACTCGAAGGATCCCATCTATAGGCAGCACCACCACAACCAGCTCACCTTCGGTCTGCTGTATGCCTTCAGCGAGCACTTCATGCTGCCGCTGAGCCATGACGAGGTGGTGCACGGCAAGGGCTCGCTGTACGGGAAGATGCCGGGAGACGCGTGGCAGAAGCGCGCGAACCTGCGAGCGCTGCTGGCGTGGATGTGGGCGCACCCGGGCAAGAAGCTGCTCTTCATGGGTGGCGAGTTCGGCCAGCCCGGCGAGTGGAGCAACGACCGGAGCCTGGACTGGCACCTGCTGGGAGAGCCGGGCCACGCGGGCATCCAGACGATGATGTCGGACCTGAACAGGCTCTACCGGAGCCACGCGGCGCTGTACGACGCGGACAGCGAGCCGCTGGGCTTCCAGTGGTTGCAGCCAGACTCGGCGGCGGCCAACGTGCTGGCCTTCGTGCGGCGCTCGAGGCAGCCGGGGGGCCACGTGGTGTGCATCGCCAACCTGTCACCCGTGCCCCGCGAGGGCTACCGCGTCGGCTTCCCCCGGCACGGCGGTTACGTGGAGCTGCTGAACACGGACGCCCAGGACTACGGCGGCTCGGGCATCGGCAACAAGGGGCGCATCCACACCGAGCCCCAGGGTTGGGACGGCCAGGATGCCTCGGCCGTGCTGACGCTGCCCCCGCTGTCCGTGCTCTGGTTCACTCCGGGGTAGGCCACCCCTCGAAGGCCGCCCACCCGCCTGGAGGCTCCGCGATTCCGAGAGCCTCCAGGCACTCTTGAGCCAGCAGTCACTTCACCTGAGGTTGCCCCGGAGCGATTCCCGGCTCACAGGGGCCCTCGGTAGATCCACGGTGAAGGTCGCGCCTGCTCCCGGCGCGCTCTCCACCCGGATGTCTCCTCCGAGCGCCTCCACGATCTGCCGCGTGATGTAGAGGCCCAACCCGAGCCCTCCGTAGTTCCGCTCGGACACCGCCCGCTCGAACTTCCCGAAGATGCGCTCGCGGGCCTCCGGATCGATCCCGATGCCCTCGTCCCGGATGACGAGCCGCACACGTGACTCCCCTCCCGCCACCCGGATGTGGATGGGAGTGCCCGCCCCGTACTTGATGGCGTTGGAGAGCAGGTTCGTCATCACCTGCTCCAGGCGCAGCCTGTCCCACTGCCCCACCGACGCGCCTTCCGCTCCCAGCTCCAGTCGGCACCCCACCCGCTCCGCCTCCGACTCGAACCGGGAGACCACCTCGCGCGCCAGCGCTTCCAGGTCCACCTGCTCCAGCTCCAGCTTCAGCCGGCCCGTGCTGATCCGCGACACGTCGAGCAGATCATCCACCAGGTCCGACAGACGCCGCACCTGCCGGCGCATCACCTCCACGTCTCCCGGCAACCGCCGCTCCAGCGCCTCCAACCCTCCGCTCTTCACCGAACGCGCCATCGCCTGGAGCTTGAGGCTCAACGGCGTCAGCGGCGTCTTGAGCTCGTGACTGGCCACCGAGAGGAACTCGTCCCGCAGCCGCACCGCCTCCCGGGTCGTGCGCAGCAGCTCGGCGTTCTCCAGCGCGGTGGTCGCCCGGCCCGCCAGCTCCTCGGCCATGTCCAGGTCGCGCTCATCGAACCCCTGGACCACACCGGCCCGGGCGAACGTGATGACGCCCCACTTCCTCCCCCGCGACTGCATCGGCACCAGCACGACCGAGCGCGCGTCCAGCCGCTCCATGAGCGCCAGGTGCTCGGGGCTCACCGCCGACGCGAGCCTCTGCTCGGGCGTGATGCTCGCGATGAGCTTCCTGCGGCCCTGGTTCAGCGTCTCGACCACGGACCGGGGTGCTCCGCGCTCCGCTGAGTAGGGCGGAATCCGCCGGATGTGTGCCTCCAGCTCCGGATCCCGGTGCGCCACGGCCACCCGATGGATGCGCCCGTCCTCCTCACGGAGATCCACGATGCAATACGTCGCCACCGTCGCGGCCGCGAGCCGGGCCACGCGCTGAAGCGTCTCCTCCGGCTCCATCGACTCGGTCAGCAACCGGCTCGCCTCGGACAGGAAGGCGAGCTTCTCCTCACCACGCATCCGGTCCGTGATGTCCAGGGTGATGCCCACCATGCGCAGCGGCGTACCGTCCGCGGCGCACACCACGCGCCCGCGCGCCGCCACCCAGCGCACGCCACCGCCCGGCGGCACGACGCGGTACTCCGCCGAGTAGTCGGACCGGGTGGTGATGGCCCGCTCCACCGCCTCGGCCACGGAGTCCCTGTCCTCCGGATGGATGAGCGAGCGCAGCTTCTCGTACGAGGACAGATCGCTCTCGGGCGGCAGTCCGAAGTTGGCCTTGCACCCCTCGGACGACTCCATCCTCATCGTCGAGAGCTCCAACTGCCAGTGGCCGAGCCCCACCGCCTTGAGGATGAAGCGCAACCGCTCCTCGCGCTCGGCCAGGGCCGCCTCGGCCCGCTTCCGCTCCGTGATGTCCAGGGCGAAGGTGATGTTCCTCCCCTGCTCCTCCAGGTGCGTGCTGTTCATCAGCACCGGCACGCGGCTGCCATCCTTGCGAAAGAGCTCCTTCTCGAACGGGCTGGCCACGCCCTTCGTCTTCAGCTCGTGAATGGCCCGGGCGTTGGTCGCGTGCCACTCCGGCGGAGTCATGGTGTCCCAGCGGACGAGACCGGACTCGAGCTCCTCGCGGCCATGGCCCACCATGGAGAGGAACGCATCATTGGCGTCGAGGATCCGCCCTTCGAGATCAGAGAAGAGCACTCCCATCATGTCGGACTCGAAGACGCGCCGGAACCGTCTCTCGCCCTCTTGGAGCAACCCGTCGGAAGGGCGGGACTCCCCACGCCGCCGGTGCAGCGCGATGAAGGCGGACACCTTGGCCCGGAGCAGCTCCGGCGCCCAGGGCTTGACGAGGCAGTCCACCGCCCCCCGCGCGTAGCCCTCGAGTGCGAAGGCTGGCGCCCCATTTCCAGTGAGGAGCAGCACGGGAATGGAGTGGGAAGGCCCACGCTCCCGAAGCTGGCGGAGCGTCTCCAGCCCCTCATCCTCCAGTCCGTCTCCGTCCAGGAGGATGAGGGCGAACTCCTCGTGGAGGACCCGCTGGCTCGCCTCCCTGCCCGAGGCCGCCTTCACCAGACGCTGGCCCAGGGGTTCGAGCGTGGAGACGAGCGCCTGGAGGCTTTCCGGGTGCCCGTCCACCAGCAGCACGCTCGCATGCGGTCCGTCATGCACCACCGGATGGCTCCTTCTCACGGGCGCTCATGAGTCGCCACCTGGGAGCCTAGCTGGTGCCCCACCGCCTTGCTGGAAAACTTGGACGCCTGGTCATGCAACGGATGGGCATGCACACGCTCAAGCCCTGGAAGCCTCCCAGGTGGAGACCCACCGCCCGGCCCTCGAGATCGAGCACGAGGGCTCCGAAGGCGATGGCGTGCACCACGCTCCGCATGTCCCCCGAGCTCACCGGCATTTGCGTTGCTCCGGCTTGTTCGCCATGCACTGCCGCATGGGCGCGAAGGTCTCCTCGGCCTGCTTCAGCACCTCCTCGGCGGGCCTCTTGCACTCGTTGGCGGCGAGGGTGCCGCGGATCTCGAAGAGCCGGAGGATCTCCTGGCACCGGGCCTGGAAGGTGCTCACCCCCTGGAGGAAGAGCGGCCGCATCACCTCGGGCGTGAAGGCATACCCCGAGGCGGTTTCCAGCGTGGCCTCGGGACGGTACATCCACGCGCTGCGCCAGCTCGACGCCACCTGCTCGAAGCGCGCGGGCCCCATCCACGGGCTGGTGGCGACCTCGACGCCGCCCACCAGCGCGGGGGGCGAGAAGCCCGCGCCCGTGCGGGTGCAGAACTTCGTGACGTTCGCCCGCGAGGCGACACCCGCCAGCCGCTCCATGCAGAGGTTGTACTCGGTGAAGCGCCGCGCGACGGCCGCCATCTCTCCCTGCTGGACCTCGCCCACCCGCGGCTGCGCGACGAACAGGTCGAGCGTCCTCATCAGCACGCCGAAGGCATGCGGTGGGTTGGCAACCCGCTCGGGATCGATCCCCGCGGTGGAGATGACCAGCACGCGCTCGGCGCCCCGCTGCACCGCCTGGAGCAACGGCAGTCCCGAGCGCACCCCACCATCCACGAACGTCCCGCGCATCCTGCCGGACTTCGAGGGCACCCAGTCCACCGGCTCCGCGAGCACCGGCTCGACGATGGAGGCCATGACGGCCTGGATGAAGCCCTCGACGCGCTCCGCTTCGCTCGCGGTGGCGGGGAAGTCCGAGGGATCCTGATCGCTGATGCCCTGGATGTCACCGGTGGCGTAGTCCACGGAGACGGAGACGAGCTCCGTGTGGTTGGTGAGCATGGCGGGGGTGACGGCGGCCTTCAGCTTGTTCTGGATGCCGTCGAAGCGCACCAGCCCGCGGACATCGTCCACGAGCTCCCAGTCCCACGCCGAGTTGACGCAGTACAGGTCCGACTCCACCGAGCAGGTGTAGTTGCTCACGAGCAGCTCGCGCGCGGCGTGCTCCTGTCCCGGCGTGTGGAACAGATCGATCAGCGTCCCGATGAGCGAGCCCGTGCTGGCCCCGGCCACCAGGTCGATCCCCGCGTCGCCACATCCCTCGGGGGTGGCCTTCCCCCGGCACTGCTCGAGGATGCCCAGCAGCCGCCAGAGCGCCCCGGCGGAGAAGGCCCCGTTGGCCGCTCCACCGCTCAGCACGAGCGCGGTGGAGGGACGCTGGAGCTCGCGGTGCCACCGGCGGGCATGGATGTACTGCGCGGCGGCCTCGGCCCCCTCCTGGATTCCCTTCTCGAGCTCCTCCTTGCCGAACGGCTTGCCCACGGCCTGCTGGAGCGCCGCCAGCGAGGGGGCGATCGACACGGCGTTCGCCAGGAAGCGGGCCGCGTCGACCTCCGCCGCGTCGGGAGCGGCGGGCTCCACCGTCTTGGGTACCTCGGGCAGTCCCCAGGGCGACTTCGTCGCGGTGTCGAAGAAGCCCTGGTAGCAGGGGCCGGTGTCGGCCCCCGCCGCGTGGGTCAGACAGTCCACCAGGGTGACGAGGGGCGCGGGCGACCTGCCCAGCTCCGACATCCAGCCCGCCACCGTGGCCGGCGCCAGGTACGCGTCGGCCAGGTGATCCCTCGTCAGCCGCCCCACCCGCTCGGTCACCGTCACCGATGGCCCGGGCTCGCCCTTCTCCGCGGGCTTGTTCAGCGTCTCGAGGATGAAGTCGGTCCTCGCGAAGTGGCAGGAACAGAGCGTGAGCGACGCCAGCGCGAGCGACCAGGAGAACGACCGTGTCATGCGGACTCCCCAGAGCAAGAGGAGGCGATACTACCCACGGGCGTCGAGCGCGCCAGGGCGGGCTCGATGCCAAGGTGCTCCTTCCAATACCTGCTCAGGAAGACGCCATCCGGATCCATGCGCTGGCGCACCTCCATGAACCTGTCCCACATGGGGTATTGCCGGCGCAGGTATTCGACCCCCGTCAGGGAGTCTGGCTTCGGCAGGAACTTGCCCCAATGGAGGCGGAAGCCGAACGGCGCGAGCAGCTCCCAGAACCGCTCGTAGAAGTTCTCCCGGGCGTGCTCCTTGTCCGTGCGGAACCAGAACACGTCCACCCGGATGGAGTGCCTCCCATGGCTGGGGCTCATCCAGAAGGAGCTCGCGAAGCCCGCGTAGATCTCGAAGGCATACGGGCCGGTGCGCCCCATTCCCTTCGCGTCCTGGACCCCCTCCTTGTCCGAGGGATCGGGATTGAAATAACCCTCGAGCAGCTTCATCACTTCCGCGGCCTGATCGATGTCGATGAAGAACTCGGTGAAGTCCGTGGGGACGAGCTCGTCCGAGACTCCATTGTCCATCGGCAGGATCTCGTGCCAGGAGCCCCGGAACTCCTTCGTCTCCTTTTTGGGGACGAAGACGTTCAGGACGAGGCGCACCACCTTCTCGGTCAGCCACCCGTAGGGCGGATCATCGTGCGCGATGAATTTGAAGAACAGGTTGACGAGGACCTGGAGGACGCGAGGGATCGCGACGAAGGGTCTGCGGATGAGCGCGGGGCGGTAGGTCTCCGACCCGGTCCCGGTCTCGCGGTGCGCCCGCCAGAGCTGCACCTTGTCGACGCCCCGCTGGGGCCACCAGAGCAGCCGGGAATAGGTGTCCTCATTCGTCTCGAAGAAGTGCCGCAGGCCCTTCTCTCCAGGCTCGAACAACGAGATGGCGCACTGGCGGGTGCGGCAGGTGACCTGCTTGCCGACGAGGTCGTAGCGGGGCTCGCACTGCAAGGTCACCGTGGAGATGATGCCCAGCAGTCCCATGGACACGCCCGCGGCGTGGAAGTCCGCGTCCCCGGGCGACAGGTCGTGCACCCTGCCCGTCCCATCGATGAGGCGGATGCCCACGAGGGCCGCGCCCAGGTCGTGCCGTGCCGTGCCTCCCATCGAGCCCGTGGACAGGAAACCGCCCACCGTCTGATGGGTGATGCCGCCGAGGTCCGGCAGCGCCCAGTCGCGCGCCTCGAGTTGAGACAGCAGGCTGTTGTCCTCGTTGGACAGGGGATCGTGCGGATCCACTCCCAGGTGGCAACCGGCCTGGACGGTGACGCGCCTGGCCCCCTCGTCCCAACCGACGATCCGTGTGTACCGGTCGAGCTGCACGTTGATGTGATGTCCGCTGTCGTCGGTGTAGATGCCCCCGGGCACGCAGTGGGTCGAGCCGCGCACGCGGAGCTGGACGCCCGAAGCCCGGGCGTGCTTGACGAGCTGGATGAGCTCCTCCTCCGTCTGGGGATGAGCGAACCTCGGATCCAGGGCCGGGTGGAAGTAGTCATGCACTCCCAGCCGGACCCAGAGGCCCACGCCCGTGCCGGTCAGCAACAGGAACGCGCCCGCGACGTAGGTGAGCTTCTCCTCCGTCTTCGCGCCATGGGGGAAGCTGCCGATGAGGGCGGCGCTCTCGAACCCGAAGAACGTCAGCTTCACCATGTTGGACAGTCCGACGAGCTCCGAGAACCGGCGAGCCGTCGTGCGATCGAACCGGCGCAGCGCGTAGAGGGCCACGGTGGAGATGCAGGCCATCATGGGGACCTCGATGAAGTGGAGGGCCCAGGCCGCCCCCCTGCTCCGGCACAGCGTGGAGCGCGACCGGCCGAAGAGCCGAGGGTGTGACAGGTACACGCTGCCCGCGAGCGCTCCCGTCAGGCTCAGCCAGCCGTAGACCTTCACCCGCTTCAATAGGGTCCGCCACCTCGCCTCCTCGGCCCGGGACGGTGCCAGCTCCACACCAGAAGAAGTCTCGAGTGCTGGATGTTTACGAAGGGGCAGCATGGTTTGCTCCAGGTCGAAGACTCGAGTCACAGGACAAGACTCGAGCACCCGAGGCGCGCGCCCCGCCACCGCGGCGGCTCACACCTCAGAGTGGTTCCATGAAAGTTGGAGAAGACCCTTCGCGGATGTGACCGAGCTCCCAGGGAGCGGCGGACATGAGCCGCTCCAGCTCATGCTCGTCGAAGTGCTCGTCCTGGAGTCCGTCGAGCAGCGCCCTCGCGACGCGGAGCTCGGGCGAGTCGAGGCCCGGTGGCAGGGGCGCGAGGGCGTCCCGCAGCAGGCGCTCCGCGTGGCGGAGCCGGTCCTGCCCCCGCTGCAGCTGGCACAGACGCAAGGTGGCCCGAAGCTCGACACACCGGGCGCCGGATCGGCGGGCGCTCCGCGAGGACTCCTGGAATTCGTTCACCGCCCTGGCGGTCTCGCCATCGAGAAGCAGGAGCTCGCCTCGCAGCCGGTACAGCTCGGCCTCCTCGAGGTGCTGTCCCGTCCGCTCGCCCCAGGCCAGTCCCTCCGCCACCGCCGCCAGACCCTCGGGAATCATCCCCAGCCGCGCGCGCGCATCCGCGAGCAGGCAGAGCAGGTAGGGCCAACCCGTCTCCGCGTGGTTCTGCCGCAGGTGATCGAGCCCCTCGAGCATCAGGGTGTAGCCCTCTTCCCGCCGCTGGCCCGTCAGCACGAGCGCCCATCCCCTCAGGACGGGCATCCACGACTCCACGCGCAGGGACGGGTTCTGCTCGTAGATGAGGCCCTCCCGCTCCGTCATCGCGAGCACCCGCCGCGCGTCGAACCGCATCTGGTACAGGGCGTTGGTCACGGTGCTGACCAGGACGAAGGTGTAGGGGTGGCCCAGCTGCTCGGTGCGGCACAGCGCGGAATCGCTGAGCCGCTGACCCTCTCGCTGCTCGCACCGGAGGGTCAGGGTCAGGGCCAGATAGGCCTGGGCCATGGCCAACGGATCGGGCTCGAGCATGCCCAGCGTCCGGGGTGCCCGCTCCCTTTCCGAGGTCCCCAGGGCCACGGCCTCCTCGAGCAGGGGCACCGCTCCGAGAACATCTCCCTGGATCAGGCAGTTCGATCCCCCCATCAACCGGCCGACCACCCGGAGCTGGGGCTCGTGGACGCGCTGGCCCAGGGAGACGATCTGCTCCGACAGCTCGCGGGCCAGCGGGAAGTTCAACCGCATCAGGTTCCGGTTGAAGAGGCCCATGCTGGCGGAGACGAGGATGGGCGTGTTCCTCACGTCATGGAAGAGCTGCGCGATGCGCGCGTAGAGCTGCTCCACCTCGGGCGCAGAGTAGTTGCGGGCGGCGATCAGGGCCTGGCCGAGCAGCACCAGCAGCCGGAGCTCCTCCTCGACGCGCCGGGCCGCTCCCGGCAAGCGTTTGAACAACCGCAGCGCCTGTTCCAGGTGACTGATGGACTCCTCGAACGCCGAGCGATTCAAGGCCAGCTCCCCGGCCAGGGCCCAGTACCGGACGGCGGGGAGCAGTTCCCCGGCCCGGGTGTAATGGTGGGCGATCAGCTCGGGCGGAGCGGTGGGAGCTCCCGACACCGGGTGCTCCAGGAGCACCGCGATCTGATGGTGGTACTGCCGCCTGCGAGGCTTCACCAGGGACTCGTAGGCGGCCTCCTGGATGAGGGCATGTCTGAACTCGTAACGAAGCTCCGGCTCCTCTCCGGTGTGCAGGAGCAGTCCCGCCTCGACCAGCTCCTCGAGATCCCTCCTCAGCGTGGAGCCACCCCGCTCCGAGAGGGCGGCCAGTTGTGCCTCCGTGAAGCCTCGGCCAATCACGGCCCCCTTCCACGCCAGCTCCTTCTGCTCGGGAGGGAGCGGATCCAACCGGGCCAGGAGTAGTTCCTGCAAGGTGACGGGCAGCGTGCCCTCCGCGGTGCTCTGGGAGCCATGCGTGAGCACCATGCTGCGGGTCATCTCCTCGACGAAGAGCGGAATGCCCTCCGTCCGCCGCACCAGCAGCGCGACCGTCTCCGCCGACGGCTCGGGCCGGTTTCCGATGAGCCGCCGCACCATCTCCGCGGTCTCGTCCGCCGCGAGCCGATCGAGCACGAGCAGGTGGAAGCGGGGGTGCTGCCGCAAGGAGAGCCGCAGCTCGGGGCGAGCGCTCAACAGCAGGAGCAACCGGGTGCCGTCGATGAGCTCCCCCAGGCGTGAGAGGAAGCGCAGCGTGGAGGGATCCACCCAGTGCAGATCCTCGAGCACGAGGAGCAGCGGCCCCTGTCCATGCCTCCCCGGGAGCCGCGCCGACAGCCGCAGCAGCAAGGTGGTCAGCGTCTCCAGGGTCCGTGCGCGTTGCTGCTCGGGAGACAGCAGCAGCGGAGGCAGCTCCTCGCGAGGGGGCAGGCCCAGGAGCTGCCCGAGCAGCAGCAGGCTCTCCGGCAGGGGCATGTCGAGGGAGCGCAGCACTTCCTCCAGGTGGTCCCTCCGCCGCTCGGGTGATGCCTCTGGTTCCAGCGCGGCCAGGTGCGTCACCCATTCGAGCACCGGATGGAAGGCGCTGCGGCTGAGCTGTGGCCAGCACTGGCTGGACACGAGGACGCCCCCCTCGTGAACCACGTGCTCGCTCAGCTCCTGGATGAGCCGGGACTTGCCGATTCCCGCCTCACCGCTGAGCAGCACCACCGTACCCTGTCCGCGCCGGGCCTCCTCCCACCAGGCGAAGAGCTGGCGGAGCTCCGCGCTCCGGCCCACCAGCGGCGTGAGGCCCCGGGCCAGCGCCCTCCCGAAGCGGGTGGTCTCCGGCCGCTCGCTCCGCAGCCGGTGGACACCCACCCGCATCGGCCCCAGCGACGACTGGAAGAACCGCTGGCCCAGCGGCTCCGTCACGAAGTTTCCCTGAGCGCCCTGCCAAGTGTTCTCGCTCAGGTCCACCGTCTGGGGTTCCGCCTGCCTCGCCAACCATCTCGCCAGGTGGGGCGCCTCGCCGCGAATGGAGGGCGAGTGTCGTCCACTCGGCGCGGAGGGCTCGGACACGTCCAGCACCACCAGATCCGTATGCACGCCCACCTGGACCGCGAGCTCGGACTGGAAGGCCCGCGGCAGCTCCTCCACCATCCGCGTGAGCTCGAGCGCGGCCCGCACCGCGCACACGACGTCCTCCTCCCGGATCAGGGGATAACCGAAGCAGCCCAGCACCTCGTCACCCATGCGGAGCGTCACCCAGCCCCCGTGATGCTCGAGGATGCGCGAGCAGGCCTGGTGGAACGCCGCCTGCACGTCGCTCAGGTCCTCGGGATCCAGGGACGCCAGATGCCCCGTGAGCCGGCAGCACACCAGCGTCACCTGCCGGCGGTGGGGCGTGAAGCGTGGAGGCGTCGCCTCGTCCGAGGGGGCCAGGCTCCACTCCAGCACCCGCAGCCGCTCATACATCTCGAGGGCGCTCTGGAAGCGCCGGGAGGGATCCTTGGCGAGCGCCCGTGCCAGGAACCGGTCCACCGTCTCGGGCAGATCCGGATGGCGCGCGCGCACCGACGGCACGGGCTCGGCCGAGAGCACCCGCTTGCGGAGCATCCGGAGGTTCCCCGCGGGATGGGGCAGCTCCCCGGTGAGCATCTGGTACAGCAGCAGCCCGACCGCCCAGGTGTCGGTGCGCATGTCCTGCGGCTGCCCCCGCCATTGCTCCGGTGCCATGAAGGCGGGCGTGCCCGATTTCAACAGGTCGAACCCGAGCGAGGAGGCGAACCCACCCAGGCCGAAGTCGAGCAGCTTCACCCGCCCGTCCGGGAGGATGAAGACATTGCTCGGCTTGAGATCCCGATGGAGGACCTGGCGCGAGTGGGCATGCGCCAGCCCGGCCGTGACGTCGCTCAGGATGCGCAGGGCCCGCCGGGGCTCCAGTGCTCCGCGCCGCAGCAGCGTGTCGAGCGACTGTCCCTCCAGGTACTCCATGATGAGGAAGGGAGTGCCCTTCCATTCGGAGACATCGAAGATGCGGACGATGTTCTCGTGGTCGAGCTGGGCCACGAGCCGGGCCTCCTCCTGGATCAGCTGGTCCAACGACTCCCGCGTGAGCTCCCGGCCCGAGGAGATGAACTTGAGCGCCACGATGCGCTGCAACAGCTCGTCACGGGCGCGGACGACCAACCCCATGCCTCCCTTTCCGAGCCTCCCGAGGATCTCGAAGCGCCTGCCATCCCGTCCCCCGAGGCGCTCTCCTGGCCGGGGCGCCGGAAAGGCCAGGGAGAACTGGCTCACCTCGCGCAGGAAGGAGTCCCCGAAGTCGGACGAATCCCTTCCCTCGGAGACAGGCCGCGCTTCCAACGGAGTCCCCTGGCTGTCGTCGTTGTGCCGGGTCATGACCACCCTCGAGGAAACGATGAGGACCCTGGGCCCGGATGGCACACTCCGAGCGCGGCCCCTCCCCGCCCTTCCAAGGGTGAGGCTCCGAGCGCCCGCTCCCCCGCTCGGGGCCCTGCTCGCGCAGCCCCCTCAGGCCACGTTCGCCAGCGCCGAGCGCCGGCACCGAGGACCCAGCTCGGACAGCGTGCGCAGCGCACCCGGCATCTCCTGGCCGGGCGCCCTGCCCCGCCGCAGCGACACGAGCAGCGTCCCGCGACGTCCCGCCCGCTCCAGGCACGACTCCAGCGAGTGCTTCACCAGCGGGTGCGGGCTGACCTCCAGGAAGACGTCGTGCCCCGCGCCGAGCAGCACATCCACCGCCTCGCGGAACAGCACCGGCTCGGCCAGGTTGCGCACCCAGTAGTCCGCGTCGAACCGCGCTCCCGCGAGCGTGCCGCCCGTCACCGTGGAGACCACCGGCAGCCGCTCCGGGCCGGGGCGGAGCTCCTCGAGCAGCCCGCGCAGCTCGCCGCGGAGCGGATCCACCTTCGGCCAGTGCGCCGCCACCTCCGAGTCGACACGCCGGGCCGGCACGCCCTTCCGGCGCAGCGCCACCAACACCTCCTCCAGCACCTCCGGCTCCGCGGCCAGCACCGTCCAGTCGGGGCTCGCGTGGATGGCCCGCCACACCCGGCCCTCGAACTCGGGCAGCACCTCGCCGGCCCGCGCCCAGGGCAGGCCCACCACCGCCATGGCCCCCTGCCCTCGCAGGCGCCCGATGATGCGGCCCTGGTGGCAGATGACGCGCATCGCGTCCTCCAGCGAGAGCACCCCCGCCACGTGCGCCGCCGCCACCTCGCCGATGCTGTGCCCCACCACCGCCGCCGGCTCCACGCCCCACGAGCGCCACAGCGCCGCCAGCGCGATCTCCATCGCCACGATGGCCGGGCAGCTCACCTCGATGTCGCCCAGGCGCGCGCCCTCCGCCGTCAGCGCCTCCCGCAGCGACCAGCCCATGTGCCGCTGGACCTCGGCCTCACAGGCCTCCAGCACCGGGGCGCATACCGGCGACTCCAGCAGCGCCCGCCCCATGCCCGTCCACTGCGAGCCCTGGCCCGAGAAGACGAAGACCGGTCGGCACGGGCCCTCGTCCCGATCCGCCTGATCCTCGTGACGCATCAGGGACTCCTCGAAGGTCCGCCGCATGCCCACTCCCGCTCTGGAGTGTCCTGCCCCGCACACAAGCGGCTTCGGACAGCCCGGCTGAATCTCTACAGCGTTGGTGGACATATTAACCATTTTTTCCGGAGAGTGAAGTGAAACGATGGGTCACGGCTCCGGGTGTGAAGCGGCCCGGCGAGGTGTCACGAGGGCCAGGGCGCGGGCGTCTCAGCCGGAGAGAGAGGACCGACCATGTCACTTCAGACCATCCTGGGACTCATCGCCCTCGTCCTGTGCTTCGCCCATGCGGTCAACGCCCGGGTGCCGCTCTGGGCCGCCGTGCTGCTGCTGGCCCTGGCGCTGGTGCTGCCCGCCCTGCGCCTGCGGTAGCGCACGATGGGGAACACGCCCCGGGGGGGGTGTGGACTGGCGATGGAAGGGGTGAACAGCCTAGCATGTGTGCATCCCATGCCCCCGGTTCGTCATCATCCGCTCGGTCCCCTCGTCCCGGGTGAAGGATCCCGCCCCTTCCTCGCACTGGCTCTCGAAGAGGGCAGGTCCCCCCTTCCCGTCGTCCTCGTCTGGGCCCCGCCAGAGGTAACGCGGGATCCCACGCTGCTGACCAAGCTCGAGCGGGAGACGCAGCGCGCCACCATCTTCGATCACCCCAACATCCTGCGGGTGCACGGGCTGGTGACGCTGGACGGCCGGCTCGCCCGAGTGACGGAGTACGCGGACGGTGAGCCCCTGCGCAAGGTGTTGGAGGTGGCCCACCGCCTGCCGCCGCCCTTCGCCGCGCTCGTGGTGGCGGACGTGGCGACGGGTGTCCATTACGCCCACGTGGCCGGCAGCGATGACGGTACCCCGCTGATCCACGGAGACCTGCGCCCGGAGACGGTGATGGTCTCCTTCAGTGGCGTGTGCAAGGTGTCGGGCTACGGCGCGCTGAGCGTGGCGCCGCAGGAGCGCAACATCCTGCGCAAGCGCAACCAGCGCCTCTACAGCGCCCCCGAGCAGCTCATGGGAGGCCGTGCGGCGTCCTCGGTGCTGACGGATGTGTTCCTCCTGGGCCTGCTGCTGTACGAGTGCCTGTCGGGGCGCAGGCCGTTCCAGGACTCGCTGGAGCCCGACAAGGCCATCCTCAACCGCCCGCTGCCGCCCCTGCCGGTGGAAGTGCCGGCCGTGCTCAACGACGTGGTGCGCCGCGCCACGGCCAAGCGCGCCGATCAGCGCTACCCGAGCGCCCATGCCTTCCGCGAGGCCCTGGTGGCCGCCAGCGGCGCGCTGCCCACCACCGCCGCGTTCGCGGAGCTGCTCGCCAAGCTGCTGCCTCCCGAGGGCGAGGCCCGGCTCGCCCGGAAGAAGCTGCTCGAGAAGGGCCTCTCCGGGGGACCCATCACCCAGCCCGTGCCCATTCCGGTGGCCGAGCGCATCACCCAGCCGGTGCCCGTGCCCGTCGTCCCGGCCCGGCCCACCAGCCAACCGGTGCCCGTTCCGATCTCCGAGCGCATCACCCAGCCGGTGCCCGTGCCCGTCATCCCGGCCGCGGCCATGCCCACCGGCCAGTCGGTGCCCGTGCCGGTGGCCGCGCGCATCACCCAGCCCATACGCCCCATCTCCGAGCGCATCACCCAGCCCACGCCGGCCGTCGCGGACACGTCCCTCGTCGAGACCGAGCGGGCCATTCCGGTCGCCCCCAGTGCCCCGCCCGCGCCGGCCGTCGCGGACACGTCCCTCGTCGAGACCGAGCGGGCCATTCCCATCGGGACCGAGGCGGCCACCACCTCCTCGCGCGTGACGCAGCCCGCCGAAGCGGTGCCGCCCGCCGCCGCGACCCGGGCCGAGCGGACCACCGCGCCCGTGCCCTCGCGGCGCCCGATGGGGCTCATCGCCATCACCATCGGGGCCGTGCTGCTCCTGAGCGGGATTGGCGCCGTCTGGAGCACCCGGAACAAGCCGGAGGTGTTCGAGGACACGAACCTTCCGGCGATCGAGCCTTCCGTGCTGCTCACCGCGGAGCCCGAGGCCCCGAGGGACGCCGGGGTGCGCGTGCCGAGCAAGGCCCCGGCGCCCGCGCCAGCGACGCCCTCGGTGACCGAGCTCTTCGTGAACCCCGACGTGGAGGTGTCCATCAACGGCCGGGTGATCGGCCGCACGCCGTTGACGGTTCCCCTCCCCCTCGGCCGTCACACGCTGACGTTCACCGACACGTCGAAGGGGCTGAAGACGGCCCGGATGATCGACATCACCCACGAAGGCACGTCGACGTTCCACATCCGCCTGGGCATGGGCTCGGTCCTGATCCAGGGGCCCGAGGGGTCTCGCATCAGCCTCAATGGCAAGGACGTGGGGACGGCGCCGCTCGCGGAGATGACGCTGTTCGAGGGCGTGTACGACGTGCGAGTCACCGCTTCGGACGGGGCCGTCTGGGAGAAGACCTTCCAGCTGATGGGGGACCAGCGCCAGGTCCTCGTCCCCGAGTTCGACGCGGAGGAGTGAGTCAGGGGCCCAGCGCCTGATCGAGGTCCCGGATGAGATCGTCCGGGGCCTCCAGTCCGATCGACAGCCGGAAGATGCCGTCTCCCGCCCAGGCCCGGTAGCGCTCCAGCAGGTCGGGTGGGAGCTGGAAGGACGTGCGCTGCAAGTCCTCCGTCGGCAGGTAGAAGACGAGGCTGTGCGGCTTGCCGAGTGACACGGCGTACTTGACGACCTTCATGCGCTCGGCGAGGCGGCGCGCCATGGCGGGACCGTCTTCGGTCTGGAAGGCGATCATGCCGGAGGTGTTGCGCAGCTGCCGGCGGGCGAGCTCCGCCTGCGGATGGGAGTCGAGCCCCGGGTAGATGACGTGGCGCACGCGCGGGTGGTTCTGGAGGAACGAGGCCACCGCGCGAGCCGAGGCCTCGTGAGCGGCCATGCGCTGAGGCAGGGTCGGCAGGCTGCGGAGGATGAGCCACGCGGGGAACGGGCTGAGCACGGCGCCCAGGTGGATGAGCGAGTCCTGACGCAGCGCCGCGAGCTCGGTCCTCCGGCCCACGACGACGCCGCCCAGCACGTCACCGTGGCCGCCGATGTACTTGGTGAGCGAGTGGATGACGAAGTCGGCCCCGAGTGCGAGCGGCTGGAGGCCGATGGGCGTGGCGAGGGTGGCATCGACCACCAGGCGCGCTCCGGCCTCGTGCGCGAGGGAGGCTACGGCCTGGACGTCGGTCAGCTTCAGGATGGGGTTGCACGGCGTCTCGATGTAGACGAGCCGCGTGTTCGGACGAAGGGCGGCACGGACCTGGGCGAGGTCCGAGGTATCCACGGGCGACACCTCCACGCCATAGCGCCGCAACATGCCCCGGGCGAACTCGGCCGCGCCCGCGTAGCAGACGTCACTGAGAACGAGGTGGTCGCCGGGCTTGAGCAGGTGCAGCAGGAGGCCGGTGATGGCGGCCATGCCGCTGGCGAAGCAGAGCGCGTCCTCGCCTCCTTCGAGATCGGCCAGACGCCGCTCCAGGGTCCGCACGGTGGGCGTGGACCAGCGCGCGTAGAAGAAGGGGGACTCCTCCCCCATGTCCACGGCGGAGAACCCCACGCCCTCGGGGTGGGCGCGGAAGGTGGTGGACATCACGAGGGGCGTATTGAGCGGAGCCCCTTCCTCCGAGTCCGCGTCGGTCTGCACCAGCCGTGTACGCACATCCCATTCCGAAGCCATCGATCACCTCGTTGGGTACAGTCCGCCCAATGTCTCAGAAAACGAATCCCCAGGTCGTCATCGTTGGTGCGGGTCCCGCCGGAATGCTGCTCGCCTACCAGTTGGTGACGAATGGTGTCCCGGTACGGGTGCTCGAGCGGCATCCCGACTTCGAGCGCGAGTTCCGCGGCGAGCTGCTGCAACCCTCGGCGCTCGCCCCGCTGGAGAAGCTCGGTATCCTCCCGCTGCTGGTGGAGCGGAAGCTGGCGCTCCCGAACGTCGAGCGACGGCTGTTCGTCGGGCGGACCCGGCGGGTGATGGTCCCGGGTGGAAAGGAGCGAGGCTCGCTGGTCTCCCAGGCGGGGCTGCTGCAACTGCTGCACGAGCTGTGCGGCCGCCATCCCCATTACCAGCTGGACTTCGGCACCACGGCCCTCCAGACGATCCGTGAGGATGGCCGGGTGGTGGCGCTGAAGACGCGGCGGGAAGGCATCGAGGGCCGTGTCGAGGGCGATCTCTTCGTGGACTGCAGCGGCCGGAACAGCGGGCTGCGCAGGGACGTGGGGCTCCAGGTCCAGACGACGCAGGTTCCCGCGGACGTGGTGTGGCTGCGCTTCGATCTCTCGGACACGCCGGAGGCCCTCCCGGAGAGCGTCGACGTGCACATGTTCGGCAAGGGCGTGGTGGTCGTCTTCGTCCCGACGACGCGGTCGCGACTGCAGGTGGCCTACAGCGCTCCTGGAGATCTCGGCGGCTTGCGAAAGGATCTGCCCGAGCTGCGCCGCCGGTTGCTGCCGACGGTGCCCGAGAAGCTGCGGCCCCACATCGAGGCGAAGCTCGACGAGCGCACCGAATCCCAGTTCCTGCGGGTGGTGGTCGATCGCGTCGAGCGCTGGCATGCCCCGGGGATCCTGTTCCTGGGCGATGCCGCGCATACGATGTCTCCCTCGGGAGGATTGGGATTGAACCTGGCGATCCGAGACAGCCTCGTAGCCGCCAACCACCTGCTCGATGCGATCCACGCGGGTCAGCCGCTCGACGAGCGGGTCTTCCAGAAGATCGAGGACGAGCGTCGGCCCGAGACCGACATGATCCAGGGCATGCAGACGCGGGTGCACCGGATGGTGATGGCCCCGATGTTCGTCGAGCACATCATGTTCACCCTGCTCGGCCTGGTGTTGCGGCTCATGAAGAAGGCGGATCAGAGCAGCCAGGGCGTCACCCAGGTGGAGATGCGCTACGGCGTCCCGGTGTCCCAGCTCCCGTGAAGCCCTACCCGGGCCGGTTGGCCCGGAGTGATGACCTACCCGGTAAGGCGGCTTCCAATCCTCCGCCCTTCTGTGTTACCTGTCGGGGTGGAACGCGGGTGACCCATGAGAGCACTCCCCTCCTCTCACGGGCCACCATGCACACAGAAGGGATACATGGCCGGACCCGATATCCCGCCCGAGGAGACGAGCACACGCCCATGATGGAAAACAAAGACAGGAATCGGCTGGCGATGCACCTGGGAGAGACACTGCGCGAGGCACGCAAGCGAGCGGAGCTGACCCAGGTCGATGTCGCGGAGCGCGTCGAGCTCGCGACCGAGGTGCTTGGCCGGATCGAACGAGGGAACATGCTCCCGAGCGTGCCGACCCTGCGCAAGCTGTGCCGCACACTGCACGTGGACGCCAATGCCATGTTGGGGCTCGACGCCGAGACTGCTCCGTCCTGGCCGGAGGAGCCCGACCGCGAGGCGGAGGATCTCCCGGAGTTGCGCCGGGTGCTGCGGACGCTGCGCCGGATGGATGCCGCGCAGCTCTCCGTGGTGGGCAGCACGGCTACCGCCCTGCTGAGATACTCGGGACAACGGCCAGAGGACCCCTCGGAGTGAGCCGAGAAGTCCACCTGTCTCAGTCCTCGGTCTCGGAGGCGATCAAGGTCAGGACCCTGCTGAGCATCTTCAACCGCTTCGCTGGCCACGCCCGAAGTTGATGAAGGACGCGCCGCAATTCCGGGGGGAGCTTCTCCTCGGAGGGCGATTCGTCCACCCGGGCGACGACTCGCGAAGGGTCCAACCCCAGCAGCGCATCGGAGGAGATCCCCAGAACGAGGCAGATGCGATGGAGGGTCGGCACACTGGGCATCATGTCCCCGCGCTCGATGCGCCCGTAAACGCCAGGGACGAGTCCCACCTTGTTGGCGACCTGGGTCTGCGTGAGACCAAGACGCTCGCGGGCTTCACGCGCTACCTCGCCCAGCGCTGGCTGAATGTCCGTGTCCATGGAGGGCGTCTACCACGATGAACGCGGAGCCGGCGCCCTCGGAGTGCCGCTCCGTCAACGAAGCCCCTTGAGGGGGTCTGGTACCAGGCTCCGCGTTCCCGGAGGTCCGCGCCATGGGATGGGTCCACAGGCTGCCCGAAGTCGGTGAGCTGCTCGGGCAGTACCGCATCGTCGAGGTGCTCGGCTCCGGCAGCTACGGCCATGTCTACAAGGCCGAACACGCTGGGAAGTTCTACGCGGTGAAGGTCCTCCGGGGACGCCTGTTACATGAACGGGTCCGGCGAGAGATCCGCATCCTGCTTCATCTGGATCACCCCGACGTCGTCCGCTTCTACGGGTGCGGCTACTGGCCAGAGCCCTCCACCGGGCATTGGTACATCGTCATGGAATTCGCTGGAGGGCGAACACTGGAGGCGTACGCCTCGGAGGAGAACCCCTCGGCCCGCAGATCCGCGCGCATCGTGATGGATGTCGCCCTGACGCTCGGCGAGGTGCTCCGGCAAGGTGCCATGCACCGAGATCTCAAGCCGGACAACATCATCATCCGTGATGTGAACGTGAGGCCGCTCCTGATCGACTTCGGAGTGGGCACGCTCATGGGGGCTCCGGCCATCACCAGCGCGCGCCATCCTCCTGGCACCCTCGAGTTCCGAGCTCCGGAGGCCTGGCGCTTCAGCCGGGAGAACGACTCCGCGAGCTACGATTACAGCATGGCCGACGAGCTGTGGGCGCTCGGCGTGACGTTCTACTGGCTGCTGACGGACGTCTTGCCCTTTGGTGACAGGGGGGACGAAGACGACGGCGGGCTCGCCGAGCGCGTACTCCACCAGACGCCCATCGCGCCCCACCTCCTCAACCCGCGCGTACCGCGAGCACTCTCCGACATCTGCATGCGCATGCTGGAGAAGGAGCCGGCGGCGCGTTACCCGAGCGTGGTGGAGTTCTGCGCGGCACTGGATGCCGCCCTGGCCGGGGCGGAGCTCGACGGAAGCTGGGATCTCCCTCTGATCGATCCGGATGAACCCCATGACAGGACAACGGAGGAAGATCCTGCGCGGGTGGACGCAAACGACTCGAAGCGCTGGCTCCATCGTTGGCGGAAGGAGAAGCGCCGGAGAGGGCGGAAGCTCCTGGAGAAGGCCGGAGATGCTCCCGAGCCTGCCACCGCGCCGCCCGCCTCCCAAGCTACGGCTTCAGTGGAAGCACCGAGCGAGACCTCGGTTCCACCCCCTCCGGCGTCGCGGCGTCGCGGTCGCCTTGTCGCGTCAGCCGGGCTCGTTGCGGGAGTGGTGCTCGGCCTCTTCCTGTTCGCTCATTCGCCGCTCTTCACTTCTGTATCGGAGCCACCCTACACGTCCTCCAACACTGCCACGACGCGACAAACCGGGCCCGGTCACGAAGTGGCGTCCACGGCGAAGCCACCAGATCCTCCAGATGGAGAGGGCGCGGCGCCCACGATGGACTCCATCTCCGCGCCAGTGATGATCACGATGCTTGGCAAGGACGACCTCGGAGAGAAGCCCCAGCAGAAGAAGACGAAGTCTCTCGGATCCGCAGGCAAGGTCCTGGGGACGGCAGCCATCTGTACGACCCTGGCGGCGTGCCCCGCTCCACAGGTTCGGCCCACTCCGGAACCCGCTGCGTGTCCGGCCGGTGCGGTCGAGGCCATGGCGGAGAAGCTGGGTGTTCGCGTCGGGCAAAAGTTCTCCGCCTATCTCGGCAAAGCGGGGCCTCCTGACATCATCATTCGCGATGGCCCCATCTCCGCCCAGCTCGGACCCCGCCGACCAGGAGAGAGTTCGGGCGTCATCATCCTTTCGGGGACACTCACCATCGGGAAGGAGCGCGTCTTCGGCAGATTCACCGAAGCGCGTGACTTGAAGGCGGACGGGCAACCGTTTCCCGTGTGCTTCGAGCTGTGGGATGGATGGGGCCGTGGAAGAGGCGTCGTCCATGAGCCCAGCGGAGGCTCGGATTCCGTCCGTATCGATAATGCGCCGGACGTGATGGCCGTCCGTGGTTTCGAGTGAACGCCGTGTTCGCATCGCCATCCATCGTTCTGCCACTGGTACTTCTGGCAGGCACCTCCACCACCGTGCGAACGTGCCCCCCGTCTGGGGAAAGCGAGAGCCGCTGCATCGAGTTGATGGCGGAGGGGACCTCTGATGCGTCCGAGGTGCAGCTCAGCCCCGGACAGCCCACCACCTTCCTCTTCGACTCGGATGTGCTCGCTGACGAGATGTCGCTGGAGAATCGTGAACGTTTCGAGGTGGCACTTGGCAAGCGCCTCATCACGCTCGTCCCCTCGGAAAAGATGCACGGTGAAAAACCCGGCAAGATGATGGTGTGCTTCGCGGATGGCGCGGCCCCGGCATGTGCGACCTTCCGGTTGGTCGTTCATCCCGCGATTGCCGAACGCCAGGTGGATCTCTTCCGCCATCCGCGTCCGGTGGACTCCATCCAAGCCGACTTGACGAAGTCCTACGAGGAGAACGCACGACTGCGCGCGGAGCTCGGACGGCTGCATGCGGAGCGGAACAGGCCGGATGGCCTGACCGGTCTCTACACTTCCGGCATGATGGGCGAGGCGGGCATCCCCTGCTCACGACTCCATGTCATTCAACGCAAGGGAGAGACACTGAATGGGTGGAAGCTCCTGGCCTGCCGTGCTCCCGGAAAGATGGCCGTGTTGGTGGAATTGACGAATCCGGACGGTGCGGCCCCCTGGAGCGCACAAGGGGCGAAGCTGGTGGGTCCGAAGGGCCAGGAGCTGATGGGCTCCGTGTGGCCCCTGGGCCCCATTCTCCCAACCGAAACCCGCACTCTCTTCATCGAGGTACAAGCCACGAACGTGCAGACCGATGGACCCTTCATCCTGAAGCTCTGGGAGGCGGAGGGGCCGCGAACCGTCACGCTCGGCGGTGTGACCTTCCCATCCCTGGCCGAGAAGCCAGAGCCTTGAATCGGGTGCGTGCGGCGCCTACCCCCGCGCCCCCACCGCCCAGGCAAGCTCGGTCCCCCACGCTGCTGTTGAGTACGTTATAAAGCCGTCCCTGTTGTCTTCCTCGATGGAGACGCCATGACGGACCCGAAGCAAACCCCCCCGGACGAGCTGGCAACCCAGGAGGCCCTCACAACAGAGGCCCCGGGAGCCACCCGCCGCGAATTCCTCGCCACCGCCACCGCGGCCACGGTGGGCAGTGCCATCCTGTTGGAGGCCTGTGGCCACGTGGCCCCCGCCACCGAGGGCTCCGCGCCCTCCACCCCCGCCCCCACCACCAGCACCCCCGCTCCTGCCTCCGAGGTGGAGGTGGCCCTGAAGATCAACGGCCAGCAGCGGACGCTGAAGGTGGATCCGCGCACCAGCCTGCTCGACGCGCTGCGCGAGCGCATGCAGCTCACCGGCACCAAGAAGGGCTGTGATCACGGCCAGTGCGGTGCCTGCACGGTGTTGGTGGATGGCCGGCGCGAGCTGAGCTGTCTGTCGCTCGCCGTCATGCAGCAGGGCGCGGAGGTCCTCACGGTGGAGGGCCTCGCCAAGGGCGACACCCTGCACCCGCTGCAGCAGGCCTTCCTGGAGAACGATGCCTTCCAGTGTGGCTACTGCACCCCCGGCCAGCTCATGAGCGCGGCCGGCCTCATGTCCGAGCCCTGTGGGCCCTCGGACGCGGACGTGCGCGAGTGCATGAGCGGCAACATCTGCCGCTGCAGCGCCTATCCCAACATCGTCGCCGCCATCCAGCAGGTGCGGCAGCTCTCCAAGCCCAAGCTGTAGCCCCAGGTCCCGAGCATGAATCCCTTCAACTACGTGCAGTCGCTGGAGTTGGACTCCAGCGTCGACAGCGTCAGCCGCGCGCCCGAGGCCTCCTTCCTGGCCGGCGGAACGGGCCTGTTGGATCTGATGAAGCTGGGGGTGGAGAACCCCGCCGCGCTGGTGGACGTGCGCAAGCTTCCCCTGGCGAAGATCGAGGAGCTCCCCGACGGCGGCATCCGCCTCGGCGCCCTCGCGCGCAACAGCGACGTGGCCCACCACCCGCTCATCCGCGAGCGCTACCCGGTGCTCTCCCAGGCCCTGCTCGCGGGCGCCTCGGGGCAGATCCGCAACATGGCCACCGTGGGCGGCAACATCCTGCAGCGCACCCGCTGTTCCTACTTCCGCGACACGGCCACCCCCTGCAACAAGCGCGAGCCCGGCTCGGGCTGCTCCGCGCTCGAGGGCATCAACCGCGGCCACGCGGTGCTGGGCACCAGCGACGCGTGCATCGCCACGCACCCCTCGGACATGTGCGTGCCCCTGGCCGCCCTGGGCGCCACCGTGCGCGTCAAGGGACCCAAGGGCGAGCGCACCCTGCCCTTCACCGACCTGCACCTGCTGCCGGGCAACACGCCCCACCGCGAGACGGCCCTGGAGCACGGGGAGCTGGTGCTCTCGGTGGACCTGCCGGCCCTGCCGGCCGCGCGCCGCTCGCTGTACATGAAGGTGCGCGATCGCGCCTCCTACGCCTTCGCCCTGGCCTCGGTGGCCGCGGTGCTCGACGTGGAGGGCGGACGCATCCGCGAGGCCCGGCTGGCGCTGGGCGGCGTGGGCACCAAGCCGTGGCGCGCCCTGGGCGCCGAGCAGAAGCTGGCTGGCCAGGCCCCCTCGCCCGAGGTGTTCAAGGCGGCGGCGGAGGCGGCGCTCGAGGGCGCCCGTCCCCGCGAGCACAATGGTTTCAAGGTGGAGCTGGCGCGGCGGCTCGTCGTGCGCGCCCTGACGACGCTGGGAGGTCGCTCATGAGTGACAAGATCATCGGCCAGCCCCTGGATCGGGTGGACGGCCGGCTGAAGGTGACGGGCCAGGCGCAGTACGCCGCGGAGTTCAACCCGCCCAACATGACCTACGCCGTCATCGTGCAGAGCACGGTGCCGCGCGGCAGCGTGCTGCGCATGCAGACGGCGGAGGCGGAGAAGGCGCCCGGCGTGCTCGCGGTGCTCACCCCACGCAACGCGCCCAAGCTGCCGGGCGTGGACAAGTTCGCCGCCGTGCCCATCCTGCCCCGGCTCACGGTGATGCAGGACAGCGAGGTGCTCTACAACGGCCAGCCCATCGCCCTGGTGGTGGCCGACACGCTGGAGCGCGCCACGCACGCCGCCTCGCTGGTGCGCACCTTCTACGTGGACAAGCCCGCCAAGCTGGACATGGAGGCGGAGCTGGAGAACGGGCAGCCGGCCCCGGCCCAGTTCGGCCCGCCCCCGGGCCACACCCGCGGGGACGCGGCGGCCGCGCTGGCGGCGGCCAAGGTGCGCGTGGAGGCCACCTACCGCACCCCCACCGAGCACCACAACCCCATGGAGCCCCACGCCTCCATCGCGGTGTGGGACGACCCCGAGCACCTCACCGTGTACGACGCCAACCAGGGCGTCTTCTTCACGCGCCAGTTCATCGCCGGGCTCATCGGGCTGCCGCAGGAGAACATCCGCATCATCTCGCGCTACGTGGGTGGAGGCTTCGGGTGCAAGGCGCTGCCCTGGTCCCACCTCATCCTGAGCATCATGGCCGCCAAGGCCGTGAACCGCCCGGTGAAGCTGGTGCTCAGCCGCCGGCAGATGTTCACCCTCGTGGGCTACCGGCCCAAGACGCTGCAGAAGGTGGAGCTGGCCGCGGACGCCAAGGGCAAGCTCACCGCCATCCGCCACACGGGCTACTCGGAGACGTCCGAGAACGACGGCTTCAACGAGCCCTTCTCCAACATCAGCGGCATGCTGTACGCGTGCCCCAACGTGACGGCCTCGCAGCAGATCGTCCGGCTGAGCACGTCCACCCCCACCTTCATGCGTGGCCCGGGTGAGGCGCCCGGCACCTATGCGCTCGAGAGCGCCATGGACGAGCTGGCGTACGCGCTGAAGATGGATCCGCTGGAGCTGCGGCGCATCAACCACGCGGACAAGGATCCGGAGGATGGCCGCCCCTGGTCCAGCAAGTCGCTGCTGGAGTGCTACCGCTGGGGAGCCGAGCGCTTCGGCTGGAAGAAGCGCTCGCTGCAGCCGCGCTCGATGCGCGACGGGGACGTGCTCATCGGTTGGGGCATGGGCACCGCCACCTTCCCCGCCTTCCGCAGCCCCGCCTCCGCCCTGGCGCGGGTGATGGCGGATGGCACCGCGGTGGTGCAGTGCGGCGGCTCCGACCTGGGCACCGGCGCCTACACCGTCTTCACGCAGGTGGCCGCCGAGGAGCTGAAGCTGCCCGCGGAGAAGGTGCGCGCGGAGATGGGTGACACGGTGCTGCCGCCTGGTCCGCTCGCGGGTGGCTCGTCCACCACGGCCTCCGCCACGCCCGCCATCCGCAACGCCGCCATCGAGGCGCGCCGCAAGCTGGTGCAGCTCGCCGTGGCGGACAAGGCCTCGCCACTGCACGGGCTGGCCGAGAAGGACGTGGACGCCGAGGCTGGACGGCTCTTCTCGCTCAAGGACAAGAGCCGGGGCGAGACGTATGCCCAGCTGCTGGCGCGCCAGGGTCTGCCCCACGTGGAGGGCAAGGCCGACGCGGCGCCCCTCCCGGAGGAGCGCAAGTACTCCTCGCACGCCTTCGGCGTCCACTTCGTCGAGGTGCGTGTGGACGAGGCGCTGGGCACGGTGCGCGTCAGCCGCATCGTGTCCGCCATGGGAGCCGGCCGCATCCTCAACCCCAAGACGGCGCGCAGCCAGATCATCGGCGGCGTCATCTTCGGCCTGGGCATGGCGCTCACCGAGGAGACGCTGCGCGACCCGAGGACGGGACGGGTGATGACGGCGGACCTGGCCGACTACCACGTGCCCGTGCAGGCGGACGTGCCCGACATCGACGTGCACTTCGTCGACGAGAAGGATCCGCACGTCAACCCCATGGGGGTGAAGGGCATTGGAGAGATTGGCACCACGGGCGTCGCCGCCGCGGTGGCCAACGCAGTCTTCCACGCCACCGGCAAGCGCGTGAGGGACCTCCCCATCACCCTGGACAAGCTGCTGTGAAGGAATCGCGGGCCCTGATGGAGTCGTGGGAGGCCCTGCGCGCGCAGGGCGCTCCCTGTGTGCTGGCCACGGTGGTGGGAGTCACCGGCTCGGCGTACCGGCGCCCCGGGGCCCGCATGTTGATGACGGAGGAGCACTGGCACGCGGGCAGTGTCAGCGGCGGCTGCCTGGAGCGGGAGCTGCTGCGCAAGGCCTTCTGGCTCACCTCCGAGGGCAGGCCGGCACGCCTCGTCTTCGACTCGCTGTCCGAGGACGAGGCGGTGTTCCTGCGCACCGGGTGCGGAGGCCGGGTGGAGCTGCTGCTGGAGCGGCTCCGGCCGGACGACGCGCTCAACCCGGTGGAGTTCGTCTCCGGCTGCGTGCGGCGGCGCCAGGCGGGGCTGATGGCCACGGTGCTGCACACCGAGGGCACGTCCCCGGTGGAGCTCGCGGCACGGCTGCTGCTGGACGCGGACGGACAGGTGCGGGCCTCGCCGGGGCTTCGGGAGGCCGTGCCGGGACTGGAGGCGGACGCGAGGGCCGTGCTGGCCGAGGGCGGCTCGCGCACGCGCACCTACGATGTAGAGGGCGGGAAGCTGGAGCTCTTCCTCGAGGTGGTGCAACCGCCACAGCCGCTGGTGGTGTTCGGCAGCGGGCATGACGTGGTGCCACTGGTGGAGGCGGCGCGAGCGGTGGGCTGGCACGTGACGGTGGTGTCGCGCCGGCCGCAGGAGCTGAGCGCGCGGCTGGCGGGCCGGGCGGACCTGGTGGTGGGCAGCCCTCCGGAGACGGCGCTCTCGGCGGTGGTGCTGGGCCCGCGCACGGCGGCCGTCATCATGAGCCACGGCTACGAGACGGATCGCACGCTGCTGGAGGCGCTGCTGCACTCGCCGGTGCGCTACATCGGCGTGCTGGGCCCGCGCAGCCGCACCGAGCGCATGCTGGAGGAGCTGGCTCGCGAGGGACGGGCGGGCACCGAGGCCCAGCGCGCGCGGGTGTACGGGCCGGCCGGACTGGACGTGGGCGCCGAGGGCCCGGAGGAGATCGCCGTCTCCATCATCGCCGAGGTGCGCGCCATCATGGCGGGACGGAGTGGCGGCTTCCTCAAGGACCGCAAGGGTCCCATCCACGGCGGGCCTTCGGGAAGCTGAGGCATGGCCACCACGGGACTGGTGCTGCTGGCGGCTGGAGGCTCCACGCGGTTGGGGCACTCCAAGCAGTTGCTGCGCTGGAACGGCAAGAGCCTGCTGAGGCGCGCGGCCGAGACGGCGCTGGCCTCGGGCTGCCACCCGGTGGTGGTGGTGCTGGGAGCCGAGGCCGAGGCCCACCGCGCGGAGCTGGAGGGACTGCCCGTGCGCGTGGTGGAGAACGCGCGCTGGCGGGAGGGCATGGGCGGCTCGCTGCGCCTGGGGATGGAAGCACTGCGCGGGGAACCGTCGCTGGAGGCGGTGGTGCTGATGGTGTGCGATCAGCCCGCGGTGACAGCCGAGCACCTGATGGCACTGACGCGGACCCACCAGGAGCGGGGCCAGCCCATCATCGCCTCGGGGTACGCGGGAACGGTGGGAGTGCCCGCGCTCTTCGACCGGAGCCTCTTCGCCGAGCTGGAGGCGCTTCCGGCCAGCGCGGGGGCACGGCCGCTGCTCACGAAGGAGCCGGGCCGGGTGGCCGTGGTACCGCTGCCCGGAGGTGAGCTGGACGTGGACACCCCCGAGGACGTCGAGCGCCTGCTCCGGACGTGAGCTACTGGATTCGCAGCACCACGCTCGATTGGGCGGGGAGCGTGCCGGTCCACCCGGTCTCGAGCTTCTGACCCCCCACGTCCTTTCCGAACAGGGTCTCCGTCACCTTGTACGGGTACGTCACCTCGGCGGGGCTCTTGCCCAGGTTGTGGAGGACGAGCACCTTGTCCGAGCCCGCCTCCAACGTGAAGGCGAACACGGGCGAGCTGCCCACCGTCGGCGTGAGCAGCTTCAGCGTGCCCTCACGAATCGCCCGTGAGTCCCGCCGCAGGCGCGTGAGCCGGCGATAGTGCGACAGCAGCGAGTCCGGATCCGCCTGTTCGGTGGCGACGTTGGCCGTCTCGTGGCCGGGGGCGAGGGGGGCCCAGGGCCTACCTCGGGTGATGTAGTACCAGGGCCTGTTGGTGATGAAGCCGGCGTTGGGCGAGCCATCCCACGGCATGGGCGTGCGCTGGCGCACGTCCCCTCCCCCGATGGTGTTCCAGATTCCGAGCTCCTCTCCGTAGTACAGGAACGGCGAGCCCGGCAGCGTGAGCAGGAGGGCGGCGGCGCTCCTCAGCTTCGCCGGATCATTGTCGAGCAGCGCGGCCAGGCGGGGCTGGTCGTGGTTGGTCAGGAAGGTGCCGTCCAGCACGCCCGCCGGGTAGAGGCGATGGATCTCCTCCAGCTTGGCAGCGAGGGGAACGGTCTCGCCCGTCTTCACCGCCTCGCGGACGGCGTCGGAGAGCGGGAAGTTGATGGTCATCGGCAGCTCGTCGCCGCCGCGGACCTCGCGGGTGGAGCCGTAGTAGGCGGCGATGGCGGGAGTCGTGTCCCACATCTCACCGATGAGCAGCGCCTCGGGCTTGATGCTCCGGACGTAGTCGGAGAGATCCTTCCAGTAGGCGTGCGTATCGGGGGTGTTGTTCTGACCCTCCTTGCCAGGGCCCGTCTCGATCATGTGGCGCGCGGCGTCCAGCCGGAAGCCGTCCACGCCCCGGTCCAACCACAACCGCGTCACCCGCTTCATCTCCGCGCGCACTTCCTGGTTGCGCAGGTTCAGGTCCGGCATGCCCTCCCAGAAGACACCGTAGAAGTACGAGCCGTTCTTCTTGTGCCAGGTGCGCTTGTCACCAAAGGGCTGGATCCAACCCGGATCATCCTCGCGCCAGATGTACCAGTCCCGCTTGGGCGAGCTGCGCGAGGACGCGGACTGGATGAACCACGGGTGCTCCGCGGAGGTGTGATTGATGACGAAGTCGAGGATGACACGCATGCCGCGTGCGTGCGCCTCGCGGACGAACGCCTCGAAGTCGGCGTTGGTGCCGTAGTCGGAGTTGATGTTCTCGTAATCCTCCGTGTCGTAGCCGTGGTAGCTGGGCGACTCGAAGATGGGCATCAGCCAGATGGCGTCGACGCCCAGCTCCTTCAGGTAGTCGAGCCGCGAGGTGAGGCCCTTCAGGTCGCCAACGCCGTCACCATCCGAGTCCTGGAAGCTGCGGACGAAGACCTCGTAGAAGACGGCGCCGCGCGCCCAGTCGGTCTTCCAGCCGGGAGGCGACGCGGTGGTCGCGCTGGCCACGGGCCCGGCTTCGGCGGCCTGGGAGACGGAGGCCGCGAGCACCCCCGCCAGGAGGACCGCGGCCCAGTGCCGCGAGAGGAGGAACGCTCCAGGGGAATGGGAAGGGAGAGCGCGCATGGGACTCAACGGTAGCGTGATGCCTGTAGCTCGTACATCGTCGAGTAGCGCCCCCCCAGCGTGATGAGCTGCTCGTGGTTGCCCTCCTCGACGATTCTTCCCCCCGTGAGGACGAGGATGCGGTCCGCCATCCGCACGGTGGAGAAGCGATGCGAGATCAGCAGGGCCATCTTGCCCCGCGCCAGCTCGCCAAAGTGGGTGAACACATCCAGCTCGGCTCGCGCGTCCAGCGCCGCCGTCGGCTCATCCAGGACGAGCACCTGCGCGTCCCGCATGTACGCCCGCGAGAGCGCGAGCTTCTGCCACTCTCCTCCCGAGAGATCGACGCCCCCTTCGAAGCGGCGGCCGAGGATCTGCTCGTACCCTCCGGGCAGACGGTCGATCACCGTGTTGGCCAGGCTCTTGCGCGCCGACTCCTCGATGAGCGCCCGGTCACCCCGCTGCTCGATGCGCCCCACCGCGATGTTGTCGGCGGCCGTCATGTCGTAGCGGGCGAAGTCCTGGAAGATGACGCCCATCTCGCGCCACAGGTCCTCGATGTCGTACTCGCGCAGATCCACGCCATCGAGCAGGATCTGCCCCTCGGTCGGATCGTAGAGCCGCATCAGCAGCTTGACGATCGTCGTCTTGCCCTGGCCGTTCTCCCCGATCAGCGCGAGCCGCTCTCCCGGCCTCAAGTGGAAGCTCGCCCCCTGGAGGACTGGCTCCACCCGGCCCGGGTACTTGAAGGTCACATTCCGGAACTCGAAACCCTGGCGTATCGGGCGGGGGACCTTGAGCGCCCGTTCACCGGACCGGATGGTCGGCTTCAGGGAGAAGAAGCTCAGCAGATCCTTGAGGTACAGGGACTGATCGGCGATCCCCACGGCGGTGGAGAACATCTCCTGGAACGTCCGGTTCGCGGCGACGATCGCACCGGTCAGGAACGCCAGAGAGCCCACGCTCAGCTCGCCGCGTGCCGCCTCGTAGACGACGAACGCGTACGCGCCGTAGTAGCCGAGCACCCCCAGGACCGACAGCATGGACAGGCCGCCGATGGCCCGCCGCCACACCGTCACCAGCTCGCCCAGCAGCTCACCCGACAACTGCTCATAGCGGTGCCGGAGGAACGGGCTCAGGCCGAAGATCTTCAGCTCCTTGGCGCTCTCCTTGCTCGCACCCAGCTGGCGCAGGTAGTCGAGCTCGCGTCGCTTGGGCGTGAGCCGGAAGTTGAGCGCGTAGATGCGGGCCCCGAAGCGCGCCTCGGCCACGGCCGCCGGCACCAGGCAGATGACGATGCCCAACAACAGCCACGGGGAGAACACCAGGATGCCGATGCCAAGACTCACCGTGGTGACCGCCTGCTGCAGGAAGCGGGCGATCATCTCGACCGTCACGATCCGATCCGTGGCCTGCACACGCGCCCGCTCCATCCGGTCGTAGAAGGAGGGATCCTCGTAGGTCGCCAGGTCGAGCCGCGAGGCGTGGTCCATCAACTGGAGGCTCGCGTGCCGCGTGTACTTCTCCGCGAGCAGGATGTTGAAGTATTGGATGAGGCGCCCGAGGAGCGCCCCCACCGCGGCCAGGACGAACTCGAGCGCGACCAGCCGGGCCAGCTGCGGCGTCATCCCCTGGTGGGCTCCCACGGCGGCCACCACGCCATCGACGATCCATCGCGCCACGGCCAGCACGGCCACGGGCACCAGCGCCGCGACCAGGCGCAGCACGAGGTTCGCCACCACCACCCCACGGCCCGAGGCCCAGACCATGCGCAGCAGCGGCAGGAGGTTCTTGAGCGAGGCCACCCGCTCCGCGACGACGGACCAGCGACCGGTCCCGGGTCCTTTCACGACGTCTGGCTCCGTCATGCGGCGCTCTTCGTCTCGTAGATGAGCCCTTCCACCCACGCGGTCTCCCGGTGCCGGTGGAAGTGCTGGATCAGGATGTCGTCGCACGCCAGGTTGGTCACGGTCGCGAGCACCATACCCTGGTACCGGCAGGTGAACTGACGCCGTACCGCTGGCTCCGGGGCCGCCGTGGAAACGCGGACCGAGTCGAAGAGTCCATAACGCCCCAGGGCCCCCAGCTCCAGCAGGCGAGAGAGATTGGCCAGCGCGTCCCGGGTCCTGAAGCGCAGCGCGAGCACCGACAGATGCGGCAGGGCGGTGACGGGCGGGTCCCCCTGGATGCCGCGCGGCGGCTCATCCAGGCCCCAGGGCAGGCCGCGCGCCGCACCGACGTCGGCCTCGAGCGCGGCGTTCGCGGAGTGCCCCAGCAGCGTCGCCGGGGGAAACCAGAGGAAGAGCGTCGGCGGCAGGTGCTCACCGAGCGCCGCCCGCCTGGCCACGACGGCCTCCTCCTCGCGCGGCCGCTCATCCGACTCGACGAGCGTCAGCCAGTGCTGGAGAGGGACCTCGCGCCGCGCGATCGCCATGAACGCGGCGAGCAGCGCCCCCGAGGCGAACCGTCCGGCGTGGGCCTCCTCGGACGAACCGGACTCGACGAGGAACGCGAAGCGCATGGCCTCGCGCAGGGCCCTCACCCGCGCCTCGACGCCCGCGAGCCGCTCCAGCGCCAACGGGGTGGGTGCCTCCATCTGGCGGGCTCCCTCCAGCAGGGAGAGCTGGTGCTCGAAGCGGTCCCACCACGTGGCCAGGGACGCCGCCTCGGCAGGCACCGCGTTGAGGTGGGCGATGCGCTCGGCCGCCAGGCTCGCCCGTTGGCGCTGGATGCGCGCGAGCACCTCGTCGAGCGGCAGCGAGCCATCCGCCACCCACTCGCGCAACAGGCGGAGCACTCCCGCCAACCGCTCGCGCCGTGCCGAGGGCGGTGCGAGCCCGGCCTCCTCGCCGAGGACCGCGAGCGTATCGGCCACGCCCTGGCGCAGGGGTCCGGTGCCATGGGGGGCCTTGCTCACGGCGTGCAGTCCGCTCTCGAGCACCGTGAGTGCCGCGGCCAGCATGCCGCTGCCGGCCACGCAGATGCGCCGGGGAGCCAGGGGCAGCCCGGTGCGCGCGTCGTACCGCTCGAAGAGGTGCCCACGGTGGCGCTCGAGCCGCTCGAGGGTGGTGAGCGAGGCCTCGAGCCGGGAGCCCAGCCCGTCCAACCCGAGGTAGCCCAGGTGATAGGCACTCAGCGGCGCCACGAGCCAGAGGGCGAGGTCCTCCGGCCGGGTCTCCGCCGCTTCGGTGGGCGCGCCGTTCTCCGCGAGCATGCGCCAGGGCAACTCCTGGCCTGTCGGGCCCATGTGCTCGTACAGGGCCCACGAGCGCCGGGCCAGGGCGCGCAGCCGGGCGAGCTCCTCCGACTCCAGCACCAGCGGTGGAGTGGCCACCCCACCGCCCTGGCGGATGAGCACGACGAAGGGAGTCCACGCCAGCAGCAGCGGACAGGCCCAGGGCAGCGACCGCGGGTTGAACACGGCCACCACGGCCACCCACCCGAGCGCCAGCACCAACCCCGCCCGCACCTCGGGCAGCGCGAACGACGAGAGCCCGTCCACCTTGCGGCGCGTCTGCGCATGCGTGGTCCAGTCGAGGATCCGCGTCCGGTCGAACGCGAGCCGGTACAGGGCGCGGACGATGGCATCGAGCACGATGCCGGAGAGCGGGACGAGGACCCCCAGGTCCATGGCGGCGTTGCGGAGGATGCGCGGCACCATGTAGGCGATGTGGCCCAGGGCGGCGGCGGGCGACTCCTCGCGCGACTTGCGCAACGCGGTGCGCAGCGTGGCCGCGGAGGCGTAGAAGAGCGGGTAGCGGCAGCACCAGAGCGACACACCGAGCGTCCAGGCCCCCACGCTGTCAGCGGGCAGCAACAGCCACCCGTAGGCGAACGTGGGGAGCATCATCGGGCGGCCCAGGCTCGTGCGGAGGTCGGCCAACAGCTTCCACCGGTCGAGCAGCGACAGGGTATTGGGGACCCAACGGCCGCTCCGGGTCGGCACCCACGGCAAGAGCCAGGGCAGGAGCTGCCAGTCGCCCCGAATCCACCGGTGCCAGATGCGCCCCATGCTCGCGAGATCCCTGGGCCGGCCCTCGAGCAGCGTGACGTCGAAGGCGAACGCGACGCGCGAGAACATCCCCTCCAGCTTGTCGTGGCTGAGGACGATGTTCTCGGGGATGCGCCCCTCGAGGCTGCGCGTGAACGCGGCCACGTCGTAGATGCCCTTGCCGAAGAACTCCCCTACCCCGAAGAGGTTCTGGCCCAGGGCGCGCATGGCCTGGTCCGGCGGCGCCTTCTGCTCCCGCGACACGATGGAGACGGGCCACCCGCCCGAGGCGAGCCACTCGGACCGGGAGGGGCTCTCCTGGATCGTCGGCTGGAGCATCGAGTAGCCGGCGATCACCCGCTGGCCGCTCGCGTCGAACTTCGCCCGGTTGAGGGGGTGGTGGAGCGTGGCGACCAGGAGCGCAGCGCTACCGGGGATGAGCTGGTTGTCCGCGTCGAGCGTGATGACATAGCGCACGGTGTGCACCACGTCCGGCACGGGGCCCGTGTAGCTCGTGTCGCGCGCCCCCAGCACCAGCCGGTTGAACTCCTCGAGCTTGCCGCGCTTGCGCTCCCAGCCCATCCAGCGGCGCGCGACCGGGTTCCAGCGCCGCTCGCGGTGCAGCAGCAGGAAGCGCGGTGCGTCCGTGAACCCATGCCGCGCGTTGAGCTCGCGCAGGCCGTGCTCCAGCCGCTCGACCAGCTCGCGCTCACCCGGCAGCTCCTTGTCCTGCGCGTCGCCGAAGTCGGTCAGCAGCGCGAAGAGCAGGTCGGGCGAGATGTTGCCCAGATAGTTGTTCTCCAGCTTGCGCAACTGCTGGTCGATGTCCTCCGCGCTCGTGATGAGCAGCGGGGTGACGACCAGGGTCCGGGTGTCCGGCGCCAGCACCCGGGCGGGCTCCAGTCTGGGCAGTGGCCCCGCGTCCTTCACCAGGCGGGCGAGCAGCTTGTCGACGCGCTCCTGGAGGATCTCCAGCACCGGGAAGACCAGGAGGACGAGCAGCAGCACGCGGTGGAGCGGCTCCATCCCTCGCGAGGCGAGCAGCCGCTCCACTCCGGCGAGCGACAGGGCCGTGAGCGCGACGAGCGTTCCAACGTAGGCGGTGGCGGCGTGGCGGTGGGCAACCCGGGAGAGCCGCTCCCGCGACGGGACGCGGCAGCCCAGGCGGGCCTCCAGTTGGGGCCGGCCCTCGGCGATCAGGTACGTCCCGACGTGGCGTCCGCGGACATCGTCGCTGGGAGGGGCTTGCGCGAGCAGGACGGCCTCTCGTGCGACCTCGGCCGGCTCCCGCTGCGACCACTCCGCCAACTGCTCGCAGGCCCGGATGTAGCGCCCGCGCGTGGCGCCATCCATCGCCGTGTAGAAGCCCGCCGGATCCTGCTCGAGGAGCCGCTCGACCGCGGTGACATCGACTGTACTCATGGTCTTGGTACAGCGCGGGGGAGGCTCACGCTGGTGATTCTCGGATGATGGGTAAACGGGAAGCTTGTAGCAAAGACCAGGAAATCAGTCCAGCCCGACCCAGTGAGGGTATCAAGCACTTCGCGTGCTGTATACCTTCCGAATGACTTCGCGAGACATGCAGATTGAGCGGCGTAGCGACATCTCTCCCAAGGAGTTCATCAAGAGCTACCTGGGGAAGAACCGGCCTGTCGTCATCACGGATGCGATGCGCGACTGGAAGATCGCCTCGGTGTGGTCACCGGAATACTTCCAGAAGACGCTGGGGAGCATGAAGGTCACGCTCCAGGGTGACTTCTTCTCCCCGATGGAGAAGCAGACGCTCTCGGACTACATCGCGGCACTCCCCGAGTACGAGAGTCACGTCGATGAGAACGGGCGTGTGAGCAGGACACTCCCCTATCTGAGGTACAGCGTGAAGCCAGAGATGGAACAGGACTTCGGCGCCGAGGCCTTGAAGGTGGCTCAGGGCATGTGGTCGAGACCGTATTTCATGCCAGCCCGTGGGTACCTGTACCCCATGGCGGGCCTGTTCCATTCGGATCCCACCCAGGAGAGATACCCGGGATTTGGTGTCTATATCTCTCCGCGGGGAGCCATCACGAAGCTCCATCAGGACGGCGATCTGAGCAACGCCATCCTCTGCCAGGTGTACGGCCGCAAGCGCTGCTTCCTCTTCCCTCCCGAGTGCGAGCCATCCCTCCCCAAGGACAGGGAGTTCCTGTTGCGCAAGGTCGAGGACATCAACATCCACCGCCGTCCGACCTATGGCTCGGCGGAGCCGCTCGAGACGATCTTGGAGGCCGGCGACATCCTCTTCATCCCCCGCTCCTGGTTCCACGAGGTCTACACCCTCGGGCGAAGCGTATCCCTCACATACAACTTCGTTCACATGAGCGAGGCATTCAAGACGTTTGGCCCGCACGCCCCCTGGCCGCCCTCCATCTTGAAGCTGCACCTGGATCATCAACTTCGCCGCATGCGCAACCGGAGGAAGCAGGCCGCATAGCCTGTGCTCAATGACAAACTCCGCGCCCGTTCCTCATGCGTCCTCGTGTGCCTGGAGCCGGCCGCCGCGCACCGCCTTCTGGAAGGCGGCGAAGTCCCGCTCGGTCTGGTCGGCGTAGGCCCGCGCGAAGCGGCACAGGGCCTGGTCGAACACGTCGCCCCGGCCGAGGTATCCCCGCAGCAGGGCCGCGTCTCCCCCGCGCGCATGGGCCCGGGCCAGCGCCCAGCCACACATCGACGCGTATTCGCGCAGTCCGCGGGGGGACAGCCGCTCCACGTCGATGGAGCCCTTCATGTCGCGCAACTGGCGCACGTAGAAGTCACGCCCGCCCACCTGGCACCAGCCGAGGAAGATGTCGCTGGCGGCCTGCATCAGCCGCTGTCCCTCCACCACCCGCTGCCCGGCCTGGGCGTAGGTGCTCTTGCCGGCGAAGGGCTCCAGCACGGACGGCCCCGCCTCCTTCACCTGGAGGAAGAGCGGATCCTCCGCATGCGCGCCGAGCAGCAGCGCGACGTAGCAGCGCGTCCCCACGCTGCCCACGCCCACCACCTTCCGCGCCACGTCCACCGTCTGGTAGCGCCGCACCAGCGTGCCGCGGTCCCCCTGCAGCGAGGACAGGTAACCCCCCGCCATCACCTGGAGCACCTCGGCCAGCTCCTCCGCGTGCTCCCGCGGCGTGCGCACGATGAGGGGCGGATCATGGATGATGCAGCGGCGGCCCTCGCGCAGCTCGGTGAGCTTGGGCAGGGTGGCCAGCTGGGTGCGCCGGCGCGCCTGGGCGAGTGTCCTCTCCGCGCTCCCCCGCTCCTGCTGGTGGATCGTCTCCAGCAGGGACTCGGCGTCCACGCGCGCGTACCACACGTCGAGGAAGGACCAGCGGGACATCCGCCCCATCCAGCGCCGGTAGCTGCGCACGCAGGCGGCCACCGCCTCCTCGCACCCGGCTTCCGTCGCGCCACAGGCGCAGCGGCCCGCGACCCAGATGCTCGCCACCAACCGCTTGAGATCCCACTCCCAGGGCGCGGGGAGCGTCTCGTCGAAGTCGTTGACGTCGAAGACGACATTGCGCTCGGGGGTGGCGTACATGCCGAAGTTGGCCAGGTGCGCGTCCCCGCAGGCCTGCACCTTGACGCCCGTGTTGGGGGTATGCGCCAGGTCGTTCGCCATGATGATGGCCGAGCCGCGCAGGAAGGCGAACGGATCCTCGAGCATGCGCGCATGGCGGATGGGCACGAGCGAGGGGAGCCGGCCGCTGTTGCTGGCCTCCAGCAGCGCGATGGGGTCCGGCCGGTCCGCCGGGGGCTGCCACCGGGCGTGCTCCTCCCGCGGTGTCTTCTCGCGGAGGACACGGCCCTGACGCTTGCGCTCCCGGCGATCGGGAATGAGCTCGGGCACCAGCGGCGGACCGGGCTCGGGCTCGGTCAGATCATGCCGCACCACGACCCGGGGCTTGCGGCGGGAACGGAGGGACGCGGTTCGCTTGACACGTGTCTTGGAACGGACGGCCATCGCCGGGGAAACTAAGCATCGCGGACGGATCAGTCACCCCAGGGGGCGGGCAACACCCTACGCTCCCCCCATGCACCTCCCACCCATCGCGAGCGTCGTCTGGTACGCCATCGGACGCTTCTACGAATCCCAGGACGGCAAGTCGCGGGATCTGGGCTACTTCGCCCACCTCGGCGGCATCGAGCCCCTCTTCGCGGGCCCACCGGGCGAGGCCACCGCCTTCTTCACCTTCCGGGCCGAGCCCTTCACCTCCCAGACGCTCCAGAATGGAGACCTGTCGGTGTCACTCGAGGCCCGGGGCGGCTTCACGCTGTACCTCAACCGGGAGCCCCGCGGAGACTTCTCGAAACCGGACACGTTCTCCCAGGGCGAGCCCATCGCCACCTTCGAGCGCTTCTCCCTCGTGGTGGGCACGACGGTGGGACCCATCGTGAACAACCTGTTCTCGGCGGCGCTGCGCTCCAGCGTCGACTTCACGTTCGAGGGCAGGACCTGGAACCTGGCGGACCTCCTTCCCGGGGGAATCACCCAGCTCGGCATGGCCAGCAGCACGGAGATACCTCCACCGCCCGGGTACACGAAGGTGATTCCCTTCGTCGGCTCGGCGATGGCGCTCGGGCGCGAGCCTCGCCAGGCCGGCCGGTGAGCGAGCACACGCGCGAGGTGGGAAGCCGTTCGCAACGGAAGAGACATCAAGCGGAAACATGCCGCTTCGACACTGGGGACCGTCGAAGTCCCACCCCAGGAGGTCTCATGCGTCCGCATCCCCTCACCCTCAGCGCGCTGCTCATCGGAGGGAGTCTGTTCTGCCTGCCCGTCGCCGCCCAGCCGCCACACCGGAGGGCACCTCCCCCCGAAGCCATCGAGGCGTGCGCGTCCAGGAGCAGTGGTGACGCCTGCACCATCACCCTTCAGGACCGCCAGTTGGAAGGCACCTGTGCGGCGGCCGATGGAGAAACACTCGCCTGCCGTCCGGCGCATCTTCACCACGGCCCTCCCCCCGAGGCCCTCGCGGCCTGCCAGGGCAAGCAGGACGGAGAGGCCTGCTCGGTGACGTTCCGTGACCAGCAGATTCAAGGGCAGTGCCGGACCGGCCCCGACAACCAGCAGAGCGCCTGTGTCCCCGAGCACATGCAGGGCCCTCCCGGCGGCCAGCGCCGGTAGGGAACGGACCCGCGGCACCGTGCGCGCGGTGCCGCGGGGACGACGGGCGGGAGCTTATTTCCCGAGCAGCTCGATCTCCGCCAGCTGGGTGATCGAATCGCCGTGGGTCTCGTTGATCTGCAGCCGGTACTGGCTGTAGGCCGTGGCGTTGTTGATGGTGAACGCCCGCGTCTGGTAGCGCCAGGGGAAGTCCTGCCCGGTGCGGGTATCCAGCGTCACCCAGGTGGTCCCATCGTTGGAGGCCTGGAGGGTCCACGCCTTCGGATCGCGCCCGGGGAAGTCATTGGCGGACGTCAGCGTGTACATCTTGACCGTCTTCGCCCCACCGGTGAGCTGGTAGCGGATCCACGGGGTGCTCTGGAAGGCGAGCCACTTCGTGAGCGAGTTGTCGTCGAAGCCCTGCGCGGTGCCCTCGCCGCTCGCCGCGTTGTCACCGCTGGCGGAGATCGTCCCGCCCTTGGCGACATCGGCCAGCGGCTGCGGGACGGCGGTGCCCGTGGTGATGGAGACGGGCACGTCCGCGCTGCCCGAGCCCCAGACCGTCGCGGCCGAGCCCATGTTGAAGTCCAGGATGGCGCCATTCACGAGGGCCGAGTGCGGCAGGTAGTTGCGGGTATAGGCCTGCCCGTTCAGGGCCACGCTCTGGATGTACCGGTTCGTGTTGCTGACGTTGGGGGCGTTGATGACGAGGTCCTTCCCGTTCTCCAGGTGGACGGTCATCTTCGTGAAGTACGGCGCGCCGATCGCGTACTCGGGCCGTCCCATGCTGACGGGATAGAAGCCCATGGCGCTGAAGAGGTACCACGCGGACATCTCGCCGTTGTCCTCGTCGCCCAGGTAGCCGTAGCCGTTGCCGAGACCGGACTGGTAGCCGGTGTTGATGACGTCGCGGACGCGCTGCTGGATGCGCCACGGCGTGCCGGCATAGCTGTACATGTACAGCGTGTGGTGCACGGGCTGGTTGGAGTGGGCGTACTGACCCATGTTCACGTCATAGGCCTCGACCATCTCGTGGATGACGCCGCCGTAGCAGCCCACGTCGTAATCCCGGGGAGCGGCGAACAGGGCATCGAGCTTGTTGGCCAGTCCGCTCTTGCCGAAGTAGAGGTTGGCGAGCCCCTGCCCGTCCTGGGGAGCGAGCACGCTGTAATGCCAGGCATTGCCCTCGGTGTACTCGCAGCCCCAGCGGTTGGCCTTGAAGTCCGCATCCGACGTCCGCCACGAGCCGTTCGAGTTCTTGCCGCGGAAGAACCCGACGGAGGACGAGAAGATGTTGACGTAGTTCAGGGAGCGGTTGAGGAAGTACTGGGCGTCCTCGGTCCTGCCCAGGGCCTGGGCGAGCTGGGCGATGCCGAAGTCGTTGAGGTAGCCCTCGAGGGACCAGGAGGTGGACTCCCCCACGACGTCCTGCGGCGTGTAGCCCAGGAAGATGGAGCGATTCATGCCCTTGCGGCCCCGGGCCGGATCACTGCTGTAGGACATCGCGTTTCGCAGCATCGAGTCATAAGCCGCGGAGACGTCGAAGTTGCGGACGCCCTTGAGGTAGGCATCGGCGAAGATCACGTCCGAGTTGGTGCCGACCATGATGTTGGCGTAGCCCGGAGCGGACCAGCGGGTGACCCAGCCTCCGTCCTTGTAGCCGTTGACGAACCCGTCGAGCATCTCGCCGGTCCGTGTGGGGATCAGCAGCGCATAGAGCGGCCAGGTGGTCCTGTACGTGTCCCAGAACCCGTTGTTGACGTAGACCTTGCCGGTCTTCAGCGGGTGGCCACTGGCGTACGGGGAGGCGTAGGTGGGCGTGCCGTTGACGTTCTCCCAGGCGGAGTTGGGGTACAGGAACGACCGGTACATGTTCGAGTAGAGGATCGTCTTCTGATCGTCCGTGGCGCCCTCCACCTCGATCTTGCCCAGCAGGGCGTTCCAGGCGTCCTGGGCCTCCTGCTTGACGGTGTCGAAGCTCTTCGTGCCGATCTCCTGGGACAGGTTGGATTGCGCCTGGGCCACGCTGATGAAGGACGTGGCGATCGACATGGTGACCTTCTCGCCCGCGGTGGTGCTGAAGCGGACCCAGGAGGTGACGGCGCGCTGTCCCGTCACGTTCGCCGACTCGGCGATCGCCTTGCTGAACTTCGCGTAGAAGTACATGCGGGGCGCCGGTCCCCAGCCCGTCGCATGGTCGGTGTAGCCGGAGACGACACCATTGGCCTTGTCGAGGGTGATGGAGCCGTTCACGCCATCGACGGTGTCGAACAGCAGGTAGGAGCTGGTGCCCGGAAAGGTGAACCGCCAGGACGCGGCATGGTCCGTCGGAGCGATCTCCGTCTGGATGCCGTTGTTGAACTTCACGCTGTAGGAGTGAGCCCTGGCGGTCTCGTTCGCGTGGCTGAAGGCCGCGCCACGGGTCGCGCGGTCCACGGTCACCGAGCCGGACTGGGGCATGACCTGGAACGTCTGGCGGTCGCTCATCCAGGGGCTGGGCATGTGGCTGATGGTGAAGGCCTGGATCGCGCTCCGGTTGAAGTCGTAGATCCAGCTCTTCGAATTCGCATCGGTCATCGGCGTCCAGAAGTTGAAGCCGAAGGGGACCGCCGTCGCCGGGAACGTGTTGCCTCGGGAGTAGCCGCCGCTGGAGTTGCTCCCTCGCAGCGTGTTCACGAAGTCGGAGGGAAGCGCCAGCGCGGTGCCCGTCCACAACGGCAACAGGACGCTCAGGCCCAATCCCGTCAGACCGCGGATGAATCGCGGGGGTACTCGTCTCGAATCTCTCTGAATCACCAGTGCGCCGCCTTTCGTGTGACTGCCCGGGGGGAAAGGCGCGGCTTAACATGGATATCTGGTAATTCAAGTCATTCTGGTTTCCCCGGTATTATTCACCCGGACCAGACGAGCGCCAGCTCGAGCTCGATGGCCTCGAACGGTTCAGCCCGAACCTTCTCGTCGCCCGTGAAGGACTGGGCGACGAGCCACTGGCCCTCCACGAGCCGGAAGATGTCGAGCGTGCGCGCGAGCGGGTCCACGTGCCACACGTGCCGCACCCCTTCGCGGGCGTAGATGCGCATCTTCGGACCCTTGTCCCTGTTCCGCGTGCGCGCGGAGAGGACCTCGCAGACCCAATCCGGGGCGAGAGCATAATGCGCCGGGGCATCATCCCCTCCGACCGCATGAGGCAGGCGCTCGCGCCGCCACCCGGAGAGATCCGGCACCACTTTGTCCGGGCGGGGACCGAGATGGAGCTCGGGTTCATCGATGATGACCCACCCTCCCGGACCTCCCCTGCCGAACTTGAAGGGAGCCAGGAGGATGCCGCCCAGGTTCGACGCCACGTTGGCGTGTGGGCGGGCCGGGCGAGGGCTGACGTGCAGCTCACCGTCGAGGATCTCCGCCACCATCTCCGGCGGGACCGCCTGGAAGGCCGCCTCGACGGACGGGGCGTTGCGCTCGGTGGACCCATTCTCTGGGGGGCGACGGGGGTTCATGAGAGGAGATTTCAGCATGACCCCCTGGCGAAGCAATCCCGAGGCCAGGGTCCGTGTTCTTCACGGTCCAGGTTTCGAGACGGTTCGGAGGAGCCGGGTGAGCTCGCGGTCCAGGGTAGCGGCGAACTGCTGGCGATCCTGGGCGGAGAAGCCACTGGGGCCGCCGGTCATCACGCCGCTGTCGCGCAGCTCCTGCATGAAGTTCCGCACGGAGAGGCGCTCGGCGATGTTCTCCTCGCTGAAGAGCTCTCCGCGCGGGTCGATGACCACCACGCCCTTGGGGACGAGCAGCGCGGCGAGGGGGATGTCCTGGGTGACGGTGAGATCCCCGGTCTGGGCCGAGGCGGCGATGTAGCTGTCCGCCACGTCGAGCCCGGCGCCCACCTGCACCGTGGAGACGAGCTCCGAGCGGGGCAGCGACAGGCGCTTGTTGGCCACGAAGACGGTGGCCACCCCCAGGCGCTGCGCTGCCCTCAGGAGGATGTCCCGTACCGGCCCCGGACACGCATCGGCGTCGACCCAGATCTTCATGCGGCCGAGCATCCTCGCAGAAGGCGCCTGGGAGGACACGCGATCTCCGCAATGAGTGGGCAGGCGGCCGAGCCGTTGTGGTAGAGGGCACCGGCACGCGCTCGCCTGGCAGGCAGGTGAGCGTCTACCTCCGCTGCACGAGCCCGTGCGCAACCCCATCATCAGCCAGGTGTGGCAGGAGTCCCCTTCCCCCTCGCTGCCACGCCCGAGGAGGGCACTCATGGAAATCGCGAAGGACAGCGTCGTCTCCATCGACTACCGGCTGCATCTGGGAGACGGGAAGACCATCGACGAGAGCGACGCGGGAGATCCGCTCGTCTACCTGCACGGCCACGAGCAGATCGTCCCAGGGCTGGAGAAGGCGCTCGCGGGCAAGAAGGTGGGCGACTCGCTGAAGGTCCAGGTCACTCCCGAGGAGGGGTACGGGGATTACGATCCGGATGGCGTGGAGGAGGTGCCGCGCGAGGACTTCCCGCCGGACATGGAGCTGGAGGCGGGCGGCGTCGTGACCGCCACGGATGAAGAGGGCGACGACGTGGACTTCCTGGTGAAGGAGGTGCGCCCCAAGACGGTGGTGGTGGACTTCAACCACCCGCTGGCGGGCAAGACGCTCCACTTCGAGGTGACCGTGCGCGAGGTGCGCAAGGCCACCGAGGAGGAGCTCGAGCACGGGCACGCGCACGGTCCGGACGACGATCACGAGCACTGAGCCGGGCGTCCACGCCCGCCGCGAGAGCCGCCGGCCCCCATGCAGATCGTGATCTGGTTCATCGTGGTCGGCGTGCTGCTCATCGCCATGGCACTCGGGGGCTCCGTCCTCAAGCGCCTGCCACTGTCCACCTCGCTGCTCTACCTGGTGGTGGGCTTCGTCCTGGGGAAGCTCGGCCTCGGCCGGCTGGATGCCCAGGTGCAGACGAAACTCCTCGAGCACCTCACCGAGGTGGCGGTGCTCGTCTCCCTCTTCACCGCGGGGCTGAAGCTGCGGGCGCCCCTGCGCGACTCGCGGTGGCGCATCGCCGTGCGGCTCGCCTCGCTGGCCATGGTGTGCACCATCGGGCTCGTGACCGCCGCGGGGGTCTGGTTGCTGGGCCTGCCCCTGGGCGCGGCCATCCTCCTGGGCGCGGTGCTCGCCCCGACGGATCCGGTGCTCGCCTCGGACGTGCAGATGGAGCACCCCTTCCAGCAGGACGCCCTGCGCTTCGGACTCACCGGCGAGGCGGGCTTCAACGACGGCACGGCCTTTCCCTTCGTGATGCTCGGCCTGGGGCTGCTCGGGCTGCACCCGCTGGGTGAGGGCCTGTGGCGCTGGGTAGCGGTGGACCTGGTGTGGGCGGTGGTGGCGGGGATCGGCGTGGGCACGGCGCTGGGCAATGTCGTCGGGCGGCTCGTCATCTATCTGCGGCGCACCCATCGCGAGGCGGTGGGGCTCGACGACTTCCTCGCCCTGGGCCTCATCGCGCTCTCGTACGGGGTGGCGCTGCTGCTGCACGCCTACGGCTTCCTCGCGGTGTTCGCCGCCGGGCTCGCGCTGCGGCGCATCGAGAAGAAGTCCAACCACGGCAAGCCCCCCGAGGACGTGGAGCAGGCCGCACACGCCCACAACGGCCCGGAAGCCGCCATCCACCCGGAGCATGCTCCCTCCTACATGGCCAACGCGGTGCTCAACTTCAATGAGCAGATCGAGCGCATCGGCGAGGTGAGCCTCGTGGTGATCCTCGGCATCCTGCTCGCGCGCATCCCGCTGCCCACGGAGGCGCTCTGGTTCACTCCCCTGCTCTTCCTCGCCATCCGCCCCATCTCCGTGCTCGTCACGCTCGTGGGCTCGAGCACCTCCTCCTCCCAGCGCGGGTTGATGGGCTGGTTCGGCATCCGTGGCATCGGCTCGCTCTATTACCTCTTCTATGCCCTCAACCACGGCGTGCGGGGAGCGCTGGCGCACCAGCTCGTTCCACTCGTGCTCACCGTGGTGGCCGTGTCCATCCTCGTGCACGGCATCTCGGTGACGCCCCTGATGCAGCTCTATGAGCGCAAGCAGCGTGGCTAGCCACGGCCCAACAGCCGTGACCACGAAGCGACTTCGCGCGCTCAGGCGGTGCGCTGGGCACGCGAGCGGAGATGCTCACGCACGCGCTCGGCCTCGGCCTTGTAGCCGGTGCTCTCCATCCGGCTCGCGATCCACGCCAGCGCCGTGCCCATGTCGTCGACGATGACATGCGGTACCTGCAGGGGCCGGACATGGAAGTAGAGGCTCATGGCCACCCGCACGAAGGGCGAGGTGACGATGAAGGCCGTTGCGCGCCCCCACGTTCGCTCCAGCTCATCGTGCGTCCGGCCAAACTCCACCTGGCGCTGGCGCTGTGCGCTGTTCGGCAGGCCGGACTGGCTCGTGTCGACGATGCTGAAGTACGGCTCCCGCCGATGCAGGAAGCCGGACAGCCGTTCGAGGAACTTCTCGTATTCCAGGTCCGACAACGTCCCCGACAGGCGGATGATGAGCAGCGGCCAGAGTGAATCGTCGAGGGTGAAGGGCATGCGCCTTCCTCTCGCCTCCATTCCAGCTGGAGCGATGGCATCCAAACTTGCCCCGATTTCTCACACGGAGAGAAGGGACGCCTCGTGAAGTTGGTGTTGAAACATGTTGGCGATCCCAGCTACCATGTTTTCACTGGAATCCTGTCGTTCAGGCATTGGCGACGACGACGAGGGTGAGGGCTCTGCTCTGAATCTGACAGGAGCGGTGGCCTCACGCGGCAGGGGCGCTGGCTGAGTGGCGCCTCCATTCACACCTTTTCCCGGTATCCGGTTGGAGATGGTGCGGAGGGCCAGACGGATGACGTGGAGCGGGTGGCGGGCGGGGGGATGGGGACTCGTGGTGGGGCTGATGCTCACGGCGAGTGTGGTGGAGGCCCGGGAGCTGGCGGGAGTGCGGGTGCCAGACTCGCTGACGCTGGAAGGGCGGCGGGTCTCCCTGGCTCACATGGAGCTGAAGGAGAAGCTCTTCTTCAAGGTCTACATCTGGTCGCTGTACCTGGAGCAGGTGTCGCCCAAGCAGTCCGAGGTCATCTCGGCCAACTGCGTCAAACGGCTGCAGTTCCGCTTCCTGCGCGATGTGCGGAGGGACCAGCTCGTGGAGGCCTTCCGCGACGGTCTCGCCTCCAACCCCGCGCTGCGCGACACGCCCCTGCGGGACAACCTGGAGCAGCTGCTCGCCTCGCTGCGGGATGTGCCCGAGGGAGGAGAGCTCGTCCTCACCTACGTCCCCGGTGGAGGGCTCCACGTGGACGGCGAGGCTTCCCATGGCATCACCATTGCCGGGAAGTCCTTCGCGGATGCGCTCTTCGTCTCCTGGTTGGAGACGCACCCCATCTTCTCGCGCTGAGGGTCCAGGTCAGGCCCCGGGAGCTCATGACACCCGGGTGAGCACCGTGGTGTGGCCCCTGGGTAGGACTCACGTGAAGACCGTGCATCCGCGCCGCTCGAGACGCTCGAGCCACCCGGGAAGGGACGACAACTTGTTCCACCGCAGGTCGAGCTTCTCGAGGTTCGGCAGGTCTCCGATGCTCGCGGGGAGCGCACGCAGCCTGTTGCCCCTCAAGTCGAGGGACACGAGCCCGGTGAGACCGCCGATCGACTCTGGGAGCGCCCCCAGCCTGTTGTTCCTCAAGTCGAGCTCCACGAGCCGCGTGAGACCCCCCAGTGACTCGGGGAGCGCCGTGAGCCGGTTGTTCTCCAGGCTGAGCTTCCTGAGGCTCCTCAGTCGGCCCATGGACTCCGGGAGCGACACCAGCGCGTTGTTCTTCAGATGGAGTTCCAGGAGGTTCGCCAGATTGCCCAGCGAGGGAGGAAGCTCCGTCAGCTGATTGTCGTACAGGCGGAGCTCGATGAGGGACTCCATCCCGCCCAGGGTGTCGGGGAGCGTCCGCAGTTGGTTGTCCGTGGCATTGAAATACCTCAGTGCTCGCAGCTTCCCGAGCGACGCGGGCAGGGACGTGAGCCGGTTGTCGCTGAGGTAGAGATACCCGGACAGACCCGTCAGGTCGCCGAGCGACTCGGGCACCGCGGTCAACGCGTTGTGCCCCAGGTCCAGCATCCGCAGCTTCGACAGGTGCCCGATGCCATCGGACAGGGACTCGAGGTGATTCTCCCCCAGGTCCAGCGTCTGGAGGTTCGTCAGGTTCCAGAGCGACTCGGGCACGGACGTCAGGAGGTTCCTTCCCAGCCGCAGATCCTCGAGTCCCGTCAACCGGCCGAGGCTCTCTGGCAGGGTGGCCAGTTGGTTGCGGCGCGCGTCCAGCCTCTGGAGCCGTATCAGCCGCTCCAGGCCCGTGGGGAAGGCGGTGAGCCGGTTGCCATCCACGAAGAGCTGTTCGAGCGCGCTCAGCTCCCCCAGCGACTCGGGGAGCGCCACCAGCTGATTGTCGTCGGCCCCCAGCCGCTTCAGGTGCCGCAGCCGTCCCACGCTCTCGGGCAGGGAGGTGAGCTGGTTCTCCGTCACGTCGAGCCGTTGGAGGTGGATGAGCTCACCGAGCGACTCGGGGAGGGACATCAGGCCGAGGCTCCGGAGTGACAGGGCCAGGACGGTGTCGTTGCCGACCAGGACACCGGCCCCCTCGGCCTCGCTGTCGAACCGGTCCCTTGTCACGACAGGAAGGGATTGCCCGTCAGCCAGGAGACCGGTGTGCCGGAGCAGTGCCTCGAAATCATCCAGGGTGGGCATGGGGGAAGCGTTAGAGTCCACTTGCACTCCGTCCGCAACCCGTGGGGTCACTACTCTCCGTTGGTTGAATCTCGCCCGAACGTTTCCCTAACGTAGAGTACGGAAAGCATGGCGGCGCCGAAACGACGATGAGAAACGAACGCGACCTGCTCCTGCGGGCGATCGCCATGCTGGAGCAACAGCGCCCAGCCCTGGGCGACGAGGCCGTCGAGGCCGCGCTGGTGGCGTTGCGCGCCCGGATCGCGGCGTTGGCCTCCCAGGTGCCCCTGGAGCGCCGCCACGTCACGGTGCTCTTCGGCGACCTCTGCGGCTTCACCGCCATGAGCGAGCGCATGGACCCGGAGGACGTCAGCGAGCTGATGAACGCCCTCTGGGAGCGTGTGGACGCGGCCATCGTCCGGCACGGGGGGCGGATCGACAAGCACATCGGCGATGCGGTGATGGCGCTCTGGGGCGCGGACGGTGCGCGCGAGGATGATCCGGAGCAGGCGCTCCACGCCGCGCTGGACATCCAGGCGCAGCTCTCCTCCTTCCTGGCCGGTCCCCCCGAGGGCCTGCGCATGCGCATCGGCGTCCACACGGGCCCGGTGCTCCTGGGCGTGGTGGGCACGCTCGGGGAGCTCACGGTGATGGGAGACACCGTCAACACGGCCAGCCGCCTGGAGCAGGCCGCGGCCGAGGGCACCATCCTCATCTCGCACGGCACGTACCGCCACGTGAGCGGGGCCTTCGACGTCGAGCCCCAGGCCCCCCTCCGCCTGAAGGGCAAGCAGGAGCCGCTCCAGGTGTACCGGGTGACGGCGGCCCGGCCGCACGCCTTCCGCCGGCAAGGCCGGGGCCTGGAGGGCGTCTGGTCCCGGCTGGTGGGACGCGAGGAGGAGTCGCGCCGCCTGCGCGAGGCCCTGTCCGCGGCGGTCTCCGGGGGCGGTTGCCAGCGGGTGACGCTCACCGGCGAGGCCGGCATGGGCAAGTCACGGCTGCTCGGGGAGTTCGAGACCTGGCTCGAGTCCCTGCCCCAGCCCCCCCGGTGCCTGCGCGGACGTGCCAGCCCGGAGATGCGCAGGCACCCCAACGCCCTGCTCCGGGATCTCTTCTCCTTCCACCTGCAGCTGCAGGAGAGCGATCCCCCCAGCGTGGTGCGCGATCGGATGGAGGATGCCTTCCGCGAGGCGCTCGGCCCCGAGGACTCGAGCCGCGGCCGCGCCCACCTGGCCGGCTCGCTCCTCGGCTTCGACTTCAGCGACAGCCCCCATGTGAAGGGCACCCCCACGGACGAGCAGAGCCGTCGGGCCCGGGGCCTCGCCGCCCTCAGCGAGTACTTCCGGGCCCTCCTGAGCCGCGAGCCCATGGTCCTCTTCCTGGAGGACATCCACTGGGCGGATGACAGCGCGTTGGATCTCCTGGAGCGCCTGCTCCAGACGCTGGCGCCCGAGCGGCTCCTGGTGCTCTGCACCGCCAGGCCCGAGCTCTTCGAGCGGCGGCCCGAATGGGACCTGGACCCCGCGCACCTCCGGCTCGAGCTGAGGCCCCTGTCCCCGGCGGACAGCCACCAGCTGGTGGCGGAGCTGCTGCGCAAGGTGGAGGACATCCCCCCCGCCCTCCACGAGCTCGTGGTCAGCCGCGCCGAGGGCAACCCGTTCTACCTGGAGGAGCTCATCCAGATGCTCCTCGAGGAGGGCGTCATCCTCGTGGATGGCGAGCGCTGGCGCGTCGAGCCACGCCGGCTCACCTCGCTCAAGGTTCCCTCGACCTTGAGCGGCGTCCTCCAGGCGCGGCTGGACAGCATTCCCGTGCACGAGCGGGAGATCCTCCAGCGCGCCTCGGTGGTGGGCCGCATCTTCTGGGACGAGGCGCTCGCGAGCATGGGACGGGAGGGGGCCGCGCCCATCGCGGTCCACGAGGCCCTGCTCGCCCTCCAGGAGCGGGAGCTCATCTTCGAGCAGTCCAGCCCGGCGTTCGCCGGCACGCGCGAGTACATCTTCAAGCACGCCATCGTGCGCGAGGTGGCCTACGACACCGTGCTCAAGCGCGAGCGGCGCGCCTTCCACGGGCGCATCGCCGAGTGGCTGCTGGCGCGCGGAGGCGAGCGCTCGCGGGAGCACCTCGGGCTGATCGCGGACCACCTGGAGGCCTCCGGACAGGCGGTGCGGGCGGCCGTCTACCTGCGGCGGGCGGGAGAGGAGGCCCTGGTCCTGTTCGCCAACGCGGAGGCCCGCTCGTTCCTGGAGCGGGCCCTGGCGCTGACGCCCGAGACGGATCTCGCCGAGCGCTACGCCATCGTGGCGGCACGGGAGAAGGTCCACGCCGTGATGGGCGAGCGCCGGGTGCAGCGGCGGGATCTGGAGATGATGGAGGTGCTGGCGGACATCCTCGGCGACCCGCGGCGGCAGGCCGAGGCGGCGCTGCGCCGGGCGCTCTACGCCTCGGAGGTCGGAGAGCTCGAGTCGGGCGTGGAGGCGGTGCGCAAGGCGATCCGGCTGGCGCAGGAGACGGGAGACGTGGCCAGCGAGGCGCTCGGCTACCTGCGGTGGGGGCGGATGCTGAGGCACCACCAGGGAGACTTCACGAGCGCCCGGAGCCACTTCGAGCGCAGCCTGGTGCTGGCCGAGTCCGCGAGGCTCGCGCACCTGGAGGTGGAGAACCTGCTCAACCTGAGCGCGGTCATCCAGGAGACGGGAGACCTGGCGACGAGCCTGTCCTACGTGCAGCGGGTGCTCCCCTTCTGCCGGGCGATGGAGGACCGCTGGCTGGAGTTCTCGGCGCTGAGGCACCTGGCGTACCTGCGCAAGAGCCTGGGAGAGTTCGCCGAGGCGCGGGCCGACTTCGAGCAGACG